>JAJZNG010000182.1 GCA_021847945.1 Actinomycetes bacterium
GAGCAGGGCCTCGCCTTGGCCCAGAGCGTCCCATACGACGCCATCGTTCTCGATATTCTCCTGCCCAACCTCAACGGTTTCGAAGTCTGCCGGACCCTGCGTCAGGCGAAGATCTGGACGCCGATCCTGATGCTCACGGCCATGACCGCCGAAGCCGACGAGGTGAAGGCGCTCGACACTGGGGCGGACGATTTCCTCGCCAAGCCTTTCTCCTACTCGGTCCTTCTGGCGAGGCTGCGAGCTCTGCTGCGCCGGGGTGTGCGGGAGCGGCCGAGCGTCCTGCGAGCCGGAGATCTGTGCCTGGATCCCGCTGCTCACGTCTGCAGGAGAGGTGACCAGGTGATCGACCTGACGCCCCGTGAGATGGCGATGCTGGACCTGTTTCTCCGCCACGCCGGTCAGGTGCTCTCGAAAGCTGACATTCTCGATCACGTGTGGGATATCGACTACGACGGGGACGACAACATCGTCGAGGTCTACGTTCGATACCTGCGTCGCAAGATAGACGTCCCATTCGGCAGGCAGGGGATCGAGACCGTGCGAGGCGCCGGCTACAGGTTGGCGGCTGACGGGGGATGACCGGGGTGTTCCGCCGGGTGGCGTCGCTGCGGGCGAGGGCAACTCTCGTCGGCGTGTTAGCCGTCAGTGTGGCGCTGTGCCTGGGGGCTGTCGGGCTGGTGAGCGAGCTTCGCTCCGCCATGACCGAAGGTATCGAGGTCACGGCCCGCAGTCAGCTAGACGATGTGGCCTCGCTGCTTCGTGCCGGCACTCTCCCTGCGCAGCTGCCTGCAGGAAGGGGGGACACCATCACGCAAATAGTCGGGGCTGGTGGCCGGGTCCTAGCGTGGAGCTCGCCGTCGCTTTCGACGAGTCCGATCAGCCGGTCGCAGCCAGGTGAGGAAGGAGTCCAGCTCTCCAGGGTGGACGGTGTCCCCGGCGCAGCATCAGGCGCCGACGCCCAGCCAGAAGGGCCGTTCCTTGTACTCGCCCAGCGAGTGCCGGCCGAAGGGCTATCGGTGGGAGGTGCTGACGGCCAGGTCGCGTCGGCGTTGGGATCCACCGTGACGGTGTACGTGGCCGCTACGCTTCACCCCGTCGACCAGGCGACTGCGACGGTCGCCTGGTCCCTGGCGGCCGGCCTTCCGGTAGTGATCGGACTGGTTGCGATTCTGATATGGCTTCTAGCTGGCCGTACCCTGCGGCCGGTCGAGGCGATACGCGAGGAAGTAGCAGACATTTCTGGAGACGACCTCCACCGCCGCGTGCCCGTGCCCGATTCTCACGACGAGGTAGCGCGCCTCGCCGAGACCATGAACGAGATGCTCGACAGGCTGCAGGCTGCAGCGGACGCCCAGCGCAGGTTCGTCTCGGATGCGTCTCACGAGCTTCGCAGCCCTCTGGCGGTGCTCCAAGCGACCTTGGAGATAGCGCTCGCTCATCCTGGGGACATCCCCTGGCCGGTGGTGGCGTCCGACGCGCTTGGCGAGGCCGGACGGCTCCAGGGTCTAGTAGAGGACCTCCTCCTTTTGGCGAGCCTCGAGAACGGCTCGCAATCCCGCCGGCAGGAGGACGTCGACCTGGACGAGGTCGTCATGGAAGAGATACGCCGGCGCCGACCGACCAGCAGGGTCGTGTTCGATCCGAGCAGGGTGTCGGCGGCGAGAGTGGACGGTAACCGCCGTCAACTAGCACGGGTAGTACAGAACCTCATCGATAACGCCGAGCGTCACGCAGCAGGCGTCGTGACGGTCGAACTGTCAGAAGAGGACGGCTCCGCGCGCCTCGTCGTAGCCGACGACGGACCGGGGATACCCCCGGGCAGACGTGAGTGGGTTTTCGACCGCTTCGCTCGTATCGACGAGGCCCGTAGCTTGGATGCGGGTGGCTCCGGCCTGGGTCTGGCGATAACCCGGGAGATCGTCTTGGCGCATGGCGGTGGGATCAGGGTCGCGGACTCGAACCGAGGGGCCCGTCTCGAGGTTGTCCTTCCATGCGCCGTCGACGATCAAGACGAGCCGGATATCGGTGTATCCAAGCAGGAGACCGTGCGGTGAGCGCCGGCGCAGCAACCCTTTCGGCGCTCGGAGCGGCGGCCCTGTTCGCTGCGGGCACGGCGCTGCAGTATCGGGAAGCGACCTTCGCCGGTTCGGTGTCGACGTCGCCGTTGGCCGTGCTTAGGCGTCTGATCGTGTCACCGGCGTGGCTTTTAGGCACCGGTCTTCTAGGCGTTGGACTAGGCTTTCACGCGTACGCTCTGAACCAGGGGACTCTCACCCTTGTTCAGCCGCTACTGATCACCGGCGTACTTTTTACCCTGCCGGCGAGCCGCTTTGCCGGAGGTCCGCCACTGCGATTGAGGGAGATGGCCTGGGCGATGGTTCTCGTCGTGGGCCTTGCGGCGTTCCTTGTTAGCTCCACTCCCACCTCTCAGAGCGCTACAGGGGTGGACCCGCTCCCGGCTTTTGGGATCGCCGCCGGCTCTGCGGCCGGGGTCGCCGTCTGTCTGGTGCTGGCAAGGCGCAGTCGGGGCAACGTGGCGGCGACGATGCTAGGCGTCGCCGCTGGGATCGGGCTCGCCGGTAGCGCCGCTCTGATCAAGATCTGCACTGACCTTGCCACCCGGGGTCTCGGTGTGCTCGCGTCGAGCTGGCAGCTGTACGCGATGGCCGTGGTGGGCCTGTCAAGCGTCGCTATAAGTCAACTCGCCTACCGGGCCGGCCCTATGACGGCGAGTATCCCGGCGATAAACACGGTGAACCCGATCCTTAGCGTCCTGTTGGGCTGGGCTGCTTTCGACGACAGTTTCCGCGTTTCGCCGGCAGCTGTCAGCGTTGAAGTGGTCTCTCTGGTAGCGGTGATTTCGGCAACAGTTGCGCTCAGCAGGCACGCAGCTATCCGACACAGCGACATTCGCCTCGAAAAGTCACCGACGGCGATCCGACCTCCTTCGACTTCTACCTGAGCCAATCGCCGGCCGCCGAGCCCTCCCGGTCAGGCCGCTTTCGATAGGTACTCCAAGGTGCGCCCGAGCAGGGCCTCTAGGTGCTTGGCGTCGGGTTGGCTTGCGGCGCCGGCGCCTACTGGAAGGGCGCTCTCCGCTGAGTCGAAATGCGTGTCGTAGCGCGAAGCGATAGAAAGGGCGAGGCGGCTTGCGATCCTCACGGCGGCCGGTTCGACGGACCAGATCACTTCGAACACCCGAGACGGGTCGGCCCGGCCCTCTTGGCCCGGCCTTTCCCATGCCACGACGCAGGCTGGTAACTCGATTGCGTCGCAGATGAGAGCCCATTCCCGCCGCATCGGGGATCCTGCGGGGAGGCTGATTCCATACAGGGCCGGTGTCGATCGGTTCTGTGACGTGTCGACATCCGGGGGTGGTGCGCTGAACGCCACAGCAAGCGCCGAGCTCGATGCCATGTCAGTCCAGCGCGCCGCTGCCCTCCTGAAAAACCGGAGGTCCTGGAAAGCTCCGACGAGCACCGGTCTTTGAGCAGCGGCGAAACAGCAGTCTTCGATGGCGCGGGTGAGCGCCAGCAGCGTCCGCTTGTCTAGCACGTGCGTCGCGAGATCCGGTCGTTTCCTGCGCAGAGCAGCAAAAAGCGACAGCTCGCCGGGTGCCCTTTCGTGGAGCGGGGTTGCGAGAATCCGGTTGATAGCGGCGCTGATGGACATGCCAGCGTTGCGATATTCCAAGACTGTCCTCAAAGTATCGACGTCAGCAAGGTCGTAGTTGCGGCGTCCCCCCTTGGAGCGGCGCGGCTTGGGGAACCCATAACGGGTTTCCCAGTTGCGCAGATCGCTGACGCTGAGTCCAGTCTCACGCGACATCTCGCCAATGCTCAACGACCCGGGTGCATAGACGGAGGGATCGGCCTCCTGCGAGCGGGTGTCCGTTGTCACTGTTGGGTCCACGGAACTACTCATGATGACTAGGATAATCTAGTCATCGTGATTAGGTTGTGCTCAAGTCTGAGTAGCCTTATCGGGCCCGAGAGGAGTACAGGTGGCCATATCAAACTTTGGTGGTGACAACAACGAACACCTGGTAAGGGCCTTGTCGATGTTGAGGGTTGCCGCTCAAAAGGGCAGCGAAGGGTGGCGTCGCGACGCTGAATGTCTGGAAATGGACACCGACCTGTTCTTCCCGGTAGGCCAGACCGGTGAGGGCTGGGAGGAGACCGAGAGGGCCAAATCCGTCTGCTGCGGATGTATGGTCAGGTCAGAATGTCTCGCCTTCGCCTTGGCGACCAACCAACAGTTCGGGGTTTGGGGCGGCTACGACGAGGAGGAGAGGCGTGAGCTTAGGAGGTCGATGCGGCGAAGGTCTGCTGGGCGACGGATGGTCGGGTGATAGAGCCCTCCTACGGACAGCCGGACTGGATCCCTGGTGGCGTGGGAGTTTGCTAGTGTCGCTCGCTGCCATACCCTGGCAGGCCCGAGTAGCTCAGACGGCAGAGCAACGCACTCGTAATGCGTAGGTCAGCGGTTCGATTCCGCTCTCGGGCTCTCGGAAACATCCTGGTGGAGGCATATTTTTAAGGATTCGGTAGGGTCAGTCGCCGGTGGCGGCGTGGGCGATCGTTCAGCTGTCCGCCCAGCTTTGGTCCGAAATCACGACTCCGGGGAGTAGCCCGTTCCTGGCGTTTCGGGACACCTCGTAGGCGTTGCTATGGGACGCATAGTTTGGGATGGATCGGGAGCCGACGCGAGCACATTGCCGAGCCGGGCTGCGGCGCGAACTGCAGGAGCCTGCCAGCCCGCGCGACCTTCTTGAAGATCCTCGTGCTACCCGGCGTCGTATCGCCTCTCTAAGAGAGTGGTTTCGAGGTTGTCCGCAGACTCACGCTGATCGAGCGCGGGTACGAGGCGGTGACATGCTAAAGATCTCGCCGAGAAAGTCCTTTTGGCGGGCGGGACGAGTTCAGAGCGACGCTGACGATATTCGGCTTGGCGAACTCGCTGCGGTGAGGTAAAGCGTCCGCTGGTTGCGGTCTTCAATCTTTGGCGCATGCTCCGATCGGGCGTCGCGGTCCGCCGGCCGGTCGGTTGTCAGGTGATCTCGCGGAGGGTTCCGTTTTCCACTTCGTAAACGAAGCCGCGTACGTTCTTGTGCGTGATGAACGGGCTGGCCTGGAGCCGCCGGATCGAGTGGCGAACATCTTCGTCGACGTCGGGGAAGGCCTCCAAGGCGAATGGTGGGCGGATCCCTACCTCGCCGCGAATCTGCTCCTTCACCTCGTCGTCTTTGAAGGTGAGCATTCCGCAGTCGGTGTGGTGGATCAGGATGATCTCTGTGGTTCCAAGCAGACGCTGAGAGATCGTCAACGACCGGATCGCGTCCTCGGTAACTACCCCACCCGCGTTGCGGATCACGTGAGCGTCTCCCTCGGCCAAGCCGAGGACTCCGTACACGTTGAGCCGGGCGTCCATGCACGCAAGGACCGCCACCCGCTTGGCGGGAGGCATCGGCAGCGCTCCCTTATCGAAGGCGGCTGTGTAGCGCTCGCTGTTGGCGACCAGTTCGTCAGTGACCGTCACGGCACTCCCTTTCGCGGACTCGAGTAGGAGCTTAAACCCCGAAACCCGACCTATCAAGTCGTATTTTGGCGACAGTGTGGCGTAGTGGCGCGTAGCGGCAGCGGGACCCGACTTCGCCTTCGGCCGCCTCGCCTCGCCTCACTAGGTCATCTACCTCGTCCAGCGGCTCCTTGGGAAGCCGAACCGCAATCTGTTCAGTGGCCGCAAGGACAGTATTCCAAACTGGTATACGAAGTGGTATGTTCCCCGTCCGCTTTCCAAGTGGAAGCTCGTGTGCGTCTTGCCTCACCCACCGAAGCTCGATGTGAGTTGCCCACTTACCGGGCTCGCCGCTGACTAGCTGGCCGGGGCATTCCGGTGCTCAACCAATGTTAATATTGGGATAACCGGATATAAAGGAGGGTCATGGCTTACGATCTGGCGATCGTCGGTTCGGGCGGTGCGGGTTTTGCTGCGGCGATCGCCGCTACGGCGAGGGGTCTGCGGGTGGTGATGGTGGAGCGCTCCACGTGGGGAGGGACTTGTGTGAACGTCGGGTGCATACCCTCCAAGGCGCTCTTGGCTGCGGCGGAGGCGCGCCAGGTGAGTGTCGAGGGGCGTTTCCCCGGGATCATTACGTCTGGGAGCCCGACGGACATGGCTGCGCTGGTCGCCGGTAAGGACGACATCGTGGAGACGTTACGCCGGGAGAAGTACGTGGACCTCGCGCTCGACTACGGTTGGGACGTACGACACGGCGAGGCTCGCTTCACTGAGGGTCCTGCGCTAATGGTCGGCGGGGAGCGTATAGAAGCCGAGCAGTTCCTGATAGCAACGGGAGCGGAGCCGTGGGTGCCGGCGATGCCCGGCTTGGAAGACACCGGCTATCTCACCTCGACCAGCGCGCTGGCGCTGAGAGAGCTTCCCGGGTCGCTGATCGTCGTCGGTGGTAACTACGTCGGTTTGGAGATGGGACAGATGTTCGCCCGGCTCGGCACCTCGGTGACGTTGATCGAGGCTATGGATCGTGTCGCGCCCGGAGAGGAGCCGGAGTTGTCGGAGGTGATCACCGGGGTTTTAGCCGACGAGGGCGTCGACGTGTGGACCTCCGCTGTGCTTGCCGGGGTGTCACGCCAAGATGGCAAGGTTGTGGCCCGGGTGGCAGACGGACGGGAGGTGCGAGCCGACTCGATCCTGATGGCCACCGGCCGGCGCCCGGCGACCGGCGGCCTGGGCCTTGAAACGGTGGGGGTGCAAACCGGCCGGACCGGCGAGGTGATAGTCGACGCCAGCCTGCGGAGCGCGAACCCGAGGATATGGGCCGCCGGGGACGTCACAGGCGCAGCCCAGTTCGTCTACGTGGCCGGCGCGCACGGGACGATGGTCGTAGACAACGCCTTCGCCAGCGCGGGGCGCACCGTCGACTACACCCACCTACCCCGTGTCACCTTCACCACCCCGAACCTGGCCGCGGTCGGCCTCACCGACGCCCAGGCTGTCGCGGCGGGCGTGGAGTGCGCCTGCCGGGTGCTGCCGCTGGCCTACGTGCCCCGGGCGATCGTCAACCGCGACACCCGCGGGGCCGTCAAGATAGTCGCCGAGGCAGCCACCGGCCGGGTCGTCGGGATCCACATCGCAGCCCCCAACGCAGGCGACGTAATCCTGGCTGCTACCTACGCCCTCCAGGCCGGCATGACCACAGACCAACTCGCCAACACGTGGGCCCCCTACTTGACCACGGCCGAAAGCATCAAACTCGCCGCCCAATCCTTCAAAACCGACGTCACCAAACTCTCATGCTGTGCCACATGACCCTTGCCGTCGCTGAAAGCTGTAGTCAAAAAGCTCCCCCGGGCGGACCGCAGCCCGTCCCAGGCGCCCGTCGGTCCGCGGCCTACCAGGCGTAGTCCTCGGGGGCGGGCCGGTGCCCGGGGAAGATGGCGTCGAGGGCTTTGAGAGTATCCTCGCCAAGAGTGATCTCCAAGGACCGCAAAGAGCCGTCGAAGTGATCCATCGTGCGAGGACCCACTATAGGTGCCGTCACGCCCGGCCTGCTCAAAAGCCATGCCAATGCCACACTGGACGGCTCCTCTCCGAGGGAGTCGCATAGATCTTCGTAGGCCTCGAGCTGTGATCGCAGTTCGTCGGTAGCGTCCGCCCAACGCTGATTGCGCCGGCTGCCTTCGCGATGCTTTTTGACCACGCCGCCGAGAAGACCACCTTGCAGCGGCGACCAGGGGATGACGCCGAGACCAAAGTCCGCGGCGGCTGGTAGGACCTCAAGCTCGATATGGCGGGCTAGCAGGTTGTAGAGGGACTGCTCGCTTACCAAACCCATGAAGTTGCGCTCGCGTGCCACTCCCTGTGCCTTGGCGATGTGCCAACCAGCGAAGTTAGACGATCCGACGTAGAGGATCTTCCCCTGGTTGCGGAGCACCTCCATGGCCTCCCAGATCTCCTCCCACGGGGTTCGCCGGTCGATGTGGTGCATCTGGTACAAGTCGATGTAGTCGGTCTGCAAGCGGCGAAGCGAAGCATCGCAGGCCCTTCGAACGTTGAGAGCCGACAGCCTTCCCTCGTTAGGCCAGTCGCCCATCTCGCCGTAAAGCTTGGTCGCCAGGACCGTCCGGTCGCGACGGCCGCCACCCTGAGCGAACCAGCGTCCGACGATCTCCTCGGTCGCTCCGCGACCTTTCGAGCGCCCGTACACGTTCGCCGTGTCGAAGAAGTTGACGCCTACCTCGTGAGCCCTGTCCATGATCGCGAACGATTCTGCCTCGTCGGTCTCAGGCCCGAAGTTCATAGTTCCCAGGCAGATCCGACTAACTCGTAGGCCGGTGCGCCCCAGGTGTGTGAAGTTCATAACCCGCAACCTACCGGAACGACGAGGCACTGAGTGCGCTGCGGGCCGGCGGTGCTACCCGGCGTCAGGAACTAGCTCTCCAAGGAGGGTCCGTACCCTGGCGTCTATGTCGTCGACGATCGGCCGGACCTCGTCGACGGGCAGCCCGGCGGGGTCCTTCAACTCCCAGTCGAGGTAGCGCTTGCCAGGGTAGAACGGACAGGTGTCCCCGCAAC
>JAJZNG010000012.1 GCA_021847945.1 Actinomycetes bacterium
CCCCATACCCGCCCGCTTGAGCCCCCGAGCGGCACGGCTCGTGTCCCGGGAGGCTACGACGGTCGACCCTTTCTTCATCGTCGTGCCGAAAGCCATCGCCAGGCGCACCGCCAGCTCCGGGGACACATCGACGTTAGCGAGACCTTCCACCCCGCGCCGCCCGAAAAGGTGCCGGGCCCCGCGCGACTCCCACACTATCGACGAGTTGACGACAGCGCCCTGCTCCACCGTCTTGAACGGGTAAACCTTCACACCGGGGTTAATCACGGCGTGCTCCCCGACGAAGCACTCGTCGCCGATGACAACACCCTCCTCAAGGCGTGCGCCGCGCCGCAGGTCGCTCGAACGGCCGACGACCGCTCCCCTCAGGCGGACACCCGGTCCGAGGTAGACGTTGTCGTGGACAACGGACCGTTCGACGACGCAGTCGGCGCCCACCCTCACGTTGGATCCGAGGACCGTGTACTCGCCGAGGTAGGCGCCGGGCTCGACCCGGCAGTTGTCGCCGATCACCGCGGGTCCGGTCACTCTCGCGTTCGGGTCTATCTCCGAACCTTCCCCAAACCAGACTGCGTCTCTCACCTTGAAGCCGCTGATGGCGAGACGCACCTGGCCGTCGAGAACATCCTGGTGGACCTTGACGTACGCTTCGAGGGTTCCGACGTCCTCCCAGTAGCCGTCGACCACGCAACCGAACAACGCCATGCCGTCGTCGAGCAGCCTGGGGAACACATCGGAGGAGAAGTCCACAGCCTTTTGCGGTTCGATGTACTCGAAGATCGAAGGGTCAAGCACGTAGATGCCGGTGTTGATCGTGTCGGAGAAGACCTGTCCCCACGTAGGCTTCTCCAGGAACCTTTCGACCGCACCGTCCGGACTGGTTATGACAATGCCGAACTCAAGCGGGTTGGGGGTCTCCTTCAGGCCGATCGTCGCCATCGACCGCTTAGCCCGGTGGAACTCGACGAGCGCGCCCAGGTCGATGTCGGTCACGACGTCGCCGGATATGACAAGGAAAGGCTCGTCCAGCTCGTCCATGGCGTTTCTCACCGAGCCAGCCGTGCCTAAAGGTGACTCCTCCGTCGCGTACGCCATCCTCACGCCGAACTCGGCTCCGTTACCGAAGTAGGTGCGAATAGAGTTCGCCTGGAACGCTACGGTCACGACTATCTCGTCGAAGCCGTGTAGCTTAAGCAGCTCGACGATGTGTTCCATCATCGGCCTGTTGGCGACTGGCATCATCGGTTTGGGCTGGTTGGAGGTCAGAGGGCGCAGCCTCGTGCCCTCCCCTCCCGCCATGATCACCGCCTTCATCGTGGTGCCTCGCCTGGTTGCTTGGCCAAAGTCACCTCCGGCGTAGCGCCACGCCCCTCCCGGACGGCTGCGATGGCCGGGTGGACGTAGCCAACCACCGCGTACCATCCCGACAACAGCCCGGGAATTATGCAAACCCACGCTAGGTCCTCGGCCACCTGGTGCCAGTCGTCGGTGGCGTGACCGGCGAGGAACAAGGGGATGGCGCACATGAGACCGAAGGTTCCGGCCTTGCCGGCCCTGCTCACGTCCATGCGCCTTCCGCCGAGAGCGCCGACTAACAGAAAACCGGTGGCTACGATCGCCTCGCGCCCGATGGCAAGCCAGGCGACCCACGCCGGGATGGCACCAAGGACGACCGTGCCTATCGCAGCAGCGCCCAGCAGCAGCCGGTCGGCGATCGGGTCGAGGACCTTACCGACGGTGGAGACCTGGTTGAACCTGCGGGCGACGAAACCGTCGACACCGTCAGTGACACCGAGACCACCCAGCAGCAGAGCCGCCGGGTACCAGCCGCGATGGTCGGTTCTAATGAGGAGCCAAACGAACACAGGCACCAGCGCCAGCCTAACGGTGGTGATCAAGTTCGGCAGAGTCAGGATGCGGTCCTCTCCCGATCCCGTTCCCGGCTCCATAACGGCGAGTTTACGGACTCGACCCGACGTATGACCCCAAAGTGCTCGTCAAGACCCGGGACGACCAAATCGGAGCTGACCGTGGGCGTCTATCTCTGTCACCGATATCGGCCTGGCAGGACCGGTGCGCGGGTGCTCAAGGCATGTGAAGGTGAGCCCGGCTTTCACAGGTTCGCTCGCAGGGCACGTCACGTACGGCTGGCTGACAGTGTCGAGCTCAGCTTGCAGCCCTAGCTCAACCTGGGAAGCGACCTCAGCTCCTGACAACACCCGCGGGGCTTGGTGGACCAAGTCGCCCGCTCCGAAAGCTGTTCCGATACCCAGGAGTGCCCCAAGGGCTATAACGCCGGGGAGGAAGTAGCCCCGCCGGGGGCGACGAGTGGTCGCCGGCTCCACGGCTACTTGAGAGGGAGGCTCTTCTCCTATCCCCTCCACGCCTGCAGGCCCTTCCACTCTTTTAGGCTAGCTCAGCTGCGAAGCCCAGAAAGACCTTGGCGCCCCGCAGGATGGCAGAGGGGAGCTTCGGGGGCCTGTGCGCGCCAAGAGCTGGCGGTGTCGGTACTCTGTCGGCGGAGGTTCAATGCTCAACAACGAGGAACAAGCCGAAAGCCGCCTGGCGGAGCTGAACGAGTTGATCGACCTGGTACGCCCAGCCGTGCAGGCCGACGGCGGAGATCTGGTGCTCGTAAGCGCCGACGTGGACACGGGTATCATCGAAGTGCAGCTGCAAGGGTCGTGCTCGTCGTGCGCGATCAGCTCCACCACTTTGCAGGCTGGCATCGAGCGGATCCTCAAGGAGCGCCTCGAATGG
This sequence comes from Actinomycetes bacterium, assembly GCA_021847945.1. Classification (GTDB taxonomy): domain Bacteria; phylum Actinomycetota; class Acidimicrobiia; order Acidimicrobiales; family Palsa-688; genus JAJZAM01. Next base: position 2,761 of record JAJZNG010000012.1, read on the forward strand.
GTGACCGAAGTTATCGGCAGCGTCGACGAGGACATCGACTGGGAGACGAGCGCTTCTATGGGTCGCGGCGGATACACGCCTCGCTGGTGAACTACACCCCGTGAGCGGCGGTCCGATCATCTAGTCACCCCGGGTGGCGGTCTCGTGGGCGGCTCCGGTGTCCCGGAGCCGCCCCGTCGGGCGGGCGGGACTTGAACCCGCGACCCCCAGACCCCCAGTCTGGTGCGCTACCAAACTGCGCCACCGCCCGTGTCGTCCTAGATGCTACTCGACCCAGCTGACCGCCCGTCAAACGTGCTTGGGCAGCCACTCGATGAACCAGTACACCCGGTAGACCAGATAGCCACTCAAGCCTACGAGCAGCAGCTTGAAATGCCATGGGACACCGCGCCCGGCTGCCTCCAGGTGAGTCCCGCACGTCGGGCAGTTACCTCCCTCGGCGAGGCTCTTGGCGTTCCAGAAGTGACTGCAGTCCTCACACCACGGCAATGGTCTCAAACCCTCCGAACGGCCAGGATAGCGACGTCGTCGACGAGGGGCCCCGTTGCGAAGTCCCTGGCGGCTTCGAGCAGGTCCTTGCACAGGATCGCTGCGTCCTGGCCAGGGTCGCGTCGCAAGGCGGCGGCAATCCGGTCCTCCCCGAAGATCTGACCTCCCGATCGGGCCTCCGCCAGGCCGTCTGTGTACATCAAGATCACGTCGCCGACGAGGAGGGGACGTTCCCTGGAGTAGAAACTGCCAGCAGGGTCCAACGTGAGCAGCGGGCCGGTCGCTCGCAGCGCGTGGATCTCCGAGTCCTGCCACAGCCAGGTGGCCGGGTGACCCGCCGACGCGTGACGCAGCGTACCAGCGGCCGGGTCGAGCACGACCACACAGACCGATACGAGATCCTCTGGCCTGGAGCCTATCGACAGCGCCTGGTTCAGCTCCTCCAGGGCCTGCGCCGGATCCCGGAACTGCCTGATGAAGGTCCGCAGCAGGTACTTGACCTGGAAAGCCGTGATCGACGGGTCTATGCCGTGGCCTGCGACGTCCCCGATGACCACGGCGATACGGCCACCGGTAGTAGAGAACACGTCGTAGAAGTCGCCAGCCATCATTCCGCTGCCCGGCTCGTAGACCCTGCCGAGCTCGAAACCCTCGAACTGGGGTAGCGACTCGGGGGCGAGGCGGTCAGCCCAGCGCCGGGGTGCCAGCTGATCCTGGGCGAGGACTTCTTCGGCGCGCCGTTCGAGCATGGCCCTAACCTCTGCGGTTCGGGCTTCGGCGAGGAACCTCGGGGCGAAACGTACGGTCATCGCCACGGGCAGGGCCACTGCGATGAACGGCACCGAGTACCACACCGACTTCGACTCGGCGCCGACTCCGAGAGCCACTGCGAGGACTGAGTACAAAAGCGTGGCGTGCAGGTCCTTGTCGAAGGCCGCCCGGGCCAGCTCGTGAGCTTCGCGGCCGCTCGACGAGGCCGCCGTCTCGGCTTTTATCCTCCTTGCCGCTCGCGCCAGGCGCGCCGCGGCCCTACCCCACAGCGCTGCTGCCAGCACACACAGCAGCGCTGCGACGGCCATCCAAGGCTTGGGAGGCATGCCCGTCAGGCTAGTGGCATTCGGAGCCTCCCAGGTACTTTCAGACCTGCCACGCACGATTGGAGGGTCGCGCCCGTAGCCACGGGAGGCTAGGAGCTGCGTCTCCTGACCCGGAACACCAGCGGCGTCGGGCCGAAGTCGAAATGCTCTCTCAGGCGTCTTTCCAGGTAGCGCAGGTAGGGGCCGGGCACCGTCTTGGTGGCGAAGAGAGTGAACGTCGGCGGGTCCACAGTCCCCTGAGTTGCGTAGAGGACCCGCCCACCCGGCGACGCATGCGCAGCTTGTGCTGCGGCTATCACCCGGTTGAGGTCGGCGGTGGGGACCCGCTTGGCGGACGCCTCTATGGCATTGCGCAACGCGGGGAGCAGCTTGTGCACTCCGAGGCCGCTGAGCGCGCTCAAGGTTAGAACCGGAGCGTAGGCGAGGAAGCCCAAACGGTCGGACACTTCGAGTCGCAGGGCGGCCCTAGCGGTAGCGTCGAGAGCGTCCCACTTGTTAAGCACGAGCACTACCGGCCCGCCAGCGGCGTCGACGCGCTCAGCTAGCCGCTGATCCTGGCGGGTTATGCCTTCCGTAGCATCGAGGACCAGCACCGCGCAGCGAGCGCGGTCCAGGGACTGAAGAGCCCTCACCATCGAGTAGTACTCGGCACCGGCGGCTTCCTTGGCCCTCCGGCGCATCCCCGCCGTGTCCACCAAGACGATGTCACCGTCAGGAGTCGAGATGAGAGTGTCGATGCTATCCCTGGTCGTTCCGGCCATGTCGTGGACGACGGAACGCTCGTCTCCGATCAGGCGGTTGAACAGCGTCGACTTACCGACGTTCGGGCGCCCGACTATCGCAACCGCCGGAGCCTCGCCGCCGGCATCAGAGCCGGCGGCGTTCTCAGCACCCGAGCCTGCCCGTGGGCCGTCCTCGGGCGGGAACTTGGAGACCACAGCGTCTAGGAGGTCCCCGGTGCCCCGACCGTGCAAGGCGCTCACAGGGTAGGGCTCACCGAGGCCGATCTTGGTGAAGTCCCACACGTCGCTCTCCCGTCGGTCGGAGTCAACTTTGTTGACCACTACCAGCACCTTCTCCGCGTTGCGGCGCAGCAGCCCAGCAACCTTGGCGTCGTCGTCGGTTATCCCCACAGCAGAATCGACGACGAACAGCACCACGTCGGCGTCTCTGATCGCCTTCTCGGACTGGCGTGACACCTGCTTGTCCAAGCTCGACCCTGCGGTCAGCCACCCACCGGTATCGACGATGGTAAAGGAGCGTCCCGTCCACTCAGCCGGCAGGAACTTGCGGTCCCGGGTGACACCCGGGTGCTCCTCGACGATCGCCTCTCGTCTTCCAACGACGCGGTTGACAAGAGTGCTCTTGCCGACATTGGGACGCCCGACGACGGCTACCAGGGGCTTCACTTCGCGGCTCCCAGCAGCGCGGAGCGCAACGCCGCCCCGTCGGTCGCCACGACCTCAACGGGCCGTGGCAGTTCCGCGACGCTGATCCCGTCCAGAAACACCCCGGCCGACAGGCACACGTCCGGAAGCAGATAGCGCCTTCCCGGCGGCGACTCGCTCAAAGCTCTGGCGATGTCGGTGCCTGTGAGCAGACCTGCGACGGCGATGTTGCCGCCGAAGTAACGGTTGGGAACGGCGATCACCTCCGCGTCGGGGCGCACCGAGGCGACCAACGCTTCGAGCAGGCCAGCCGCGTACTCACCCGTGATCACACTCACCGGCGTCGCTTCACCTTGCGGCGCCGGCCGCGCTCCTCCAGGCCGGATCGCCACGGCCACCTCGGAGGCGGCCGACTCGGTTCTCGGAGCCCTGTAACCGCTCGCTGGGGCTCCGTCCACCGAGGAGAAGAACCCGCCCGGGCGGGGACCGTCTACTCCCGCCATCCCGAAGAAGCGGGCCTCGAAGAGCCGGACGAGACCAACCCCGTTCTCGTGCTGGGCGACCTCACCGTACTCCGTCAGGGGCGGCAGGTCACGCCCTGCCTGGAGGTAGAACTCGTCCGAAGCGAAAACCATCGAATGGCCGACCGCTTTGGTGAAATATCCCTGCCAATCCTCGACGGCGTCGATGACAGCTCCGGCCTCATCGGAACTGTGAGCCCGCATCGAAGGTTCGACGTTCCAGCGGCTCACGCCGAGCGGAACGCACGCCACGCTAGAAAGCTCAGGATAAAGGTCCATTATGTCGGCGAAGGTGGATTCGAGCACCATCCCGTCATTGACACCCGGGCAGACCACCACCTGACCATGGACCGAAACGCCGTTGTCCAGCAACGCCCGAAGCCAGCGAAGGCTCGTCGCTCCCCGACGGTTGCGTAACATCGACGCCCGCACGTCGGGGTCGGTGGCGTGGATGCTCACCCAAAGCGGGGAGAGACCCTGGTCAACCACCCGTTCCAGGTCGAGCTCGTTGAACCGTGTGAGCGTGGTGAAGTTCCCATACAGAAACGACAGACGGTAGTCGTCGTCTCGCACGTAGAGGCTTTTGCGCATCCCCTTGGGGAGCTGGTGGATGAAGCAGAACGCGCAATGGTTGTCACAGGTTCGCACCCTGTCGAATAGGGCCGAGTCGACTTGCATTCCGAGCGGTTCGCCGGCGTCGCGTTCGATGTTGACAGATACCTCTACGCCTCCCCTTCGCAGTTCTATCTCGAAGGCTTCCTGGTCGGCCAGAAGCTGGTACTCGATGACGTCGCGGGGCACCTGCCCGTCCATCGATACGATCTGATCGCCGGGGACGAGGCCGGCTCTCGCAGCGGGCGACCCAGGGTTTACCGCTACCACGGCAGGCAGAGACATAGCCCAAACACGGTACTCTGCGCTGGTGGAAAGAGTTGAGCGGGTTCTTCTGGCCTGGCCGAGGGGGTTCTGCGCTGGCGTCGAGATGGCGATCAAGTCGCTCGCCTGGATGACGACTCTGTTCGAGCCGCCCGTTTACTGCTTCCACGAGATAGTCCACAACGACCTAGTCGTCGACCGCTTCAAAGCTGCCGGCGTCCGCTTCGTGGAGAGCCTCGATGACGTACCACCCGGAGCGCCGCTGATGCTTTCCGCCCACGGGTCGCCGCCGGAGCTGGTCGAAGCCGCCCGCGAGCGCGGCGGTGTCGTCGTCAACGCTGTATGCCCCCTGGTGAAGAAAGTCCACCACGAGGTCAAGGTGCGCGCTTCGAAGGGTTACAACATCGTCTACGTCGGACACGAAGGCCACCAGGAGGCTGTTGGCACCGAAGCAGTAGCCCCACAGGCTGTGAGACGCATAGAGAGCGTGGAGGAGCTTGCGGCTCTGCCCGACCCGGATGGGCAGGTGGCCTTCCTCGCTCAGACCACGCTGGCCCTAGACGAGTGGAAGACCATCGCCGACGCGGCGAAGCGGAGATGGCCGGATCTTTGGATGCCGGGCACCTCAGACCTGTGTTTCGCCACAACTAACCGCCAGGCAGCTCTGAAGGCGATATCCGGTCGCTGCGACGCCATCGTGGTCGTCGGATCCCGCACTTCTTCGAACACGCTGGCGCTCGTACGCACCGCCGAGAGCGCTGGCTGCCCGCTGGTGTTGCGTGTCGACGACCCCTCGGAGCTGCCCACAAGCCTGCGGGGAACTGTCGGTGTGATCGCCGGGGCGTCCGCACCTGAGGAGGTCGTGCAGGCGATAGTCGCACGTCTCGACCCTTTGGAAGGGAGCGAGGAGGTGCGCGACACCGACGAGGACGAGTACTTCCCTCTGCCGCGTGAGCTTCGCGAAGGTCTGCGCCGCCTTGGAGTGCTCAGCGCTGTCGCCGGCCTCGCTGCTGACGTCACCTCGGTGGCCAGCGTCGACGACAGGGCGATGTCCGCAGCATCAGCTCTCGGCAGACTGGCCGATGGCTAGATCCGGCTGAAAGCTACCCCCGGGTCGAGGACCACCGTTACGCTCGTATAGTCGTCAGCCCCGGCCGGCGCGGATCAGCGCTTCATCGAAGCACTCCTGTAGGCGCTCGTTGAGCTGCGCTGTCAGTTCTGTAACGGCGCGTCGGGACAGGCGGCCGGACGCGCCGACTGGTGGCGGGAAGATCGGGTCGCCGACAACCATCACGACTTTAA
>JAJZNG010000184.1 GCA_021847945.1 Actinomycetes bacterium
GTCTGCTTCCGACTCGGAGCCGCCGTCTCGTTCGACCGCGGGCACTTCTAACCCTGCGGTTTCGGCAGCGGCGTCCTGCGTCTCTGTGGTGGCTTCGTCGTTGGAGCCCGTCTCGGAGGTGACTTCCTCGACCGGGGCCTCCTCGGTGGGCGCCTCCTCTATCGGGGCACCGCGACGGCGGTCGGCCCTGTTGCGGGTGTCGTCGCTAGAGCGCCGAGCCCCGGCGACGCGCCTCGCCCGCTGAGCTAGCTGCTCGGCTCGGCGGTGAGAGCGCAGCCTTTCCAAGTCCTCACCTTCCAACTGGCTGACGATGACCGTTATGTGGCTGGTGCGCTTGCGGATGCGGGTAGCGCGCCCTCGGGCTCTGGGACGCCAGCGTTTGGCCGTGGTCCCTTCGTCCGCGTAGCAGGCTGACACGTAGAGGGACTCTGGGTCCAGGTCGTCGTTGTTCTCGGCGTTGGCAACCGCCGACGCAAGCAGCTTGCCCACGGTGCGGGCAGCGTCGCGTTCGGAGAAGCGCAGGATGTCGGCGGCCTCCTGGACTGGAAGGCCCCTGACCAAGTCGAGCACCTCCCGAACTTTGTATGCGGACATGTGAGCGTTGCGTAAGACCGCTCTGGTCCCTTCGCGTTCGTTGGTCTTCGGCCCGGTCATCAGCGCTTACCCTGCCTCTCCTGGCCGGCGTGGTAGCGGAACGTGCGGGTAGGAGCGAACTCGCCGAGCTTGTGTCCGACCATCGACTCGGTTATGTAGACGGGAATGTGCTTGCGCCCGTCGTGCACGGCGATGGTGTGGCCGACCATGTCGGGGATGATCGTCGAACGTCTGGACCACGTCTTTATCACCCGCTTCTCCGAGCGGGAGTTCAAGTCGTCGACCTTCTTGAGCAGGTGGTCGTCGACGAAGGGACCTTTTTTGAGGCTGCGGGGCATGTTCTCGATCTACCTCCGGGCGCCGCGGGTGCGCCGGCGGCGGACGATTAGCTTCTCTGATGGCTTGGTACGGTCTCTGGTGCGACCCTCGGGCTTGCCCCATGGCGACACAGGGTGGCGACCGCCTGACGTTTTGCCTTCGCCGCCGCCGAGAGGATGGTCTACCGGGTTCATGGCGACCCCGCGAGTCTGGGGACGCACTCCCTTCCAACGGTTACGCCCGGCTTTGCCGATGCTCACCAGTTCCGCTTCAGAGTTGCCGACCTCGCCCAGGGTTGCCCGGCAGTCGATCGGAACCCTGCGCATCTCGGTGGAGGGCAGTCGAAGGGTGGCGAAGTCGCCTTCCTTGGCGACCAGCTGCACGCTCATGCCAGCGCCCCGGGCGATCTTGCCGCCGCCCCCTGGTTTGAGCTCGACGTTGTGGACGACCGAACCGACGGGTATGAAACGCATGGGCAGAGCGTTCCCGGGCCTGATGTCGGCTCCGGGGCCGCTTTGGATGCGGTCCCCTACAGACACTTTCGCCGGAGCGAGGATGTAACGCTTCTCCCCGTCGTGGTAGTGGAGTAAAGCGATGCGGGCGTTGCGGTTCGGGTCGTATTCGATCGCAGCGACCGTGGCGGGAACCCCGTCCTTGGTGCGCTTGAAGTCGACGATCCGGTACTGCTGTTTGTGGCCGCCGCCCTTGTGGCGAGCTGTCTTGCGCCCGTAGGAGTTACGCCCGCCGGTGCCCGATTTCGGCGCCAGCAGCGACTTCTCCGGCCGTGTCTTGGTTATCTCAGCGAAGTCGGAGACCGTCTGGAAGCGACGGCCGGCGCTGGTGGGTTTACGCTTGCGGAGAGCCACTTCAGTTCCCCTCGAAGATCGGAATGCTCTGGCCGGGTGCGAGCGTCACGACCGCCCGCTTGGTGTCCGGGCGCTTGCCGAAAGTCGGCTTGCCCCTGTTGCGCTTGCGCTTGCCAGGCCGGTTCAAGGTGTTCACCTTGACTACGTTCACTGCGAAGATCGACTCGACAGCACGGCGTATCGCAGGCTTGTCCGCGCTGCGGGCCACCACGAACGTGTAGACGCCAGCGTCGATCAAACCGTAGGACTTCTCCGACACGACCGGGCGCAGGATCACGTCCCGGGGATCACTCATCTCCCGCCTCCTCGGCGTCTTGGCTGGTGTCTTGCGACGTTGCTGGCTCTGGCTCTGGGGACGCCTCCGCCGAAGGCGCGGTCCGGGCGGGCTTGGCCACAGTCGGGCTCGCGACCGGTACCGAGGTGTCGGCCGGGGCCGGCAATGTGGCTGCGGTGAAGACGATCCAGTCGTTGCACAGAACGTCGTAGGCGTTCAACTCGCCGTCGAGGATCACCTGGACTTCGGGCAGGTTACGAAACGAACGGTAGGCGGCTTCGTCGGACCGTGTGAGCACCACCAGCACCTTCCCGTCCAAGCCGAGCAAGGTTAGGGCTGAGCGAGCCTCCTTGGTGCTGGGAGTCTCCCACGGCCAGCGGTCGACCACGGCAACTCGGCCTTGCGCCGCCCTGTCAGAGAGAGCACAGCGAAGAGCTAGGCGCACCATCTTGCGTGGCGTCCGCTGGCGGTAGCTGCGGGGCTTGGGACCTAGTGCCACGCCGCCGCCGGTGAAGTGCGGGGCCCGCTCTGAGCCTTGGCGGGCCCGGCCGGTGCCCTTCTGCTTGAAAGGCTTCTTGCCACCCCCGGACACCTCAGCCCTGGTTTTGGTGGACTGTGTTCCTGCGCGCGCGGCGGCTAGCTGAGCGGTCACGACCTGGTGAAGGAGAGGGATGTTCGCTTCGACGCCGAACACGGTCTCGTCGAGGTCCACGGTCCCGTCGACCTCGCCGGTCACGAAGCGACGTTCCACGGTCAGGGTCATCGCTTACCTCCCTTGATCGCGTCCCGGATGACAACCATTCCACCTCGGGGTCCGGGCACGGCCCCTTTGAGAAGCAGAAGGTTGCGCTCCGTGTCGGCCTTGACCACCTCAAGGTTCAGCGTGGTCACGTTTCCGGAGCCGTACTGGCCGGCCATGCGGGTCCCTTTGAACACCCTGGCCGGCGTCGCGCACGCCCCGACCGAGCCGGGAGCCCGGTGGTGCTTGTGGTTTCCGTGGCTGGCGCCCTGGCCGGAGAAGTTGTGGCGCTTCATCCCGCCGGCGAAACCCTTACCTTTGCTCACGGCGGTCACGTCGACCTTGTCGCCGGCGGCGAGGACTTCGAGGGTGATCTCGTCTCCGACCCCGATCCCGTCGGTGTCGTCGATCCGAAGCTCGACCAGGCGCTTGCCCGGGTCGACGCCCGCAGCTGCAAAGTGGCCAGCCTCGGGCTTGTTGAGCCTCTGCGTCTTCTTCTGGCCGTAGGTGACCTGGAGTGCACGGTAACCGTCGCGCTCCGGGGTCTTGACAGCAACAACACGGACCGGGTCTACCCGGACGACCGTAACCGCTATCACACGGTTTTGGTCGTCCCACACCTGGCTCATGCCGACTTTCTCGCCGACTATCGCTTTGGATGGCACAGCTGAACTCTTTCCTGGGGCTCGTGGCGGAGGTGGACTTTATGAGGGTCCGCCTCACACGCGGATGCTCCGCTCAGCAAAACTGGCGGAGCACTCGAAAAATGACTTCGCCGCGGGGTCTCCTCAACTCCTTCAACCCGCTAGCGGGACGAGGGGGCATCGGACACACGCGGACACCGTTGGTACGACGAGAAAGAGTATAGCCGCCCTTCGCGACTCGCGCGCCAAGCGCGGGCCGGGTGGATAACGGCGCGAGCTGGGGCTGGTTTCGGCCAGACTTGGAAGATGCCTCACGCCTTCGCTCCTCCCCCGGCACCGCTGGGGGCGTCGCGTGCTGTCGCCCCCAGGGTGTCAGAGATCCGCGCTCAGCTGCACTTCGATGCCGAGGCAGCCGAAGCTCGGGCCGTTGCGACTGTTGAGTTCGCCACCGGCGACTTCGACGGAAAGCCGGCCCTCGACCTGCGCCAGGAGCTCCTGTGGGTTCGCCTCGACTCCAAGAACATCTCCACTGACGCCTTCGCTCCTCTAGACCTCGGAGCCGGGTGGGAGTCGCGGACACGGGTGCTCGACGTCGACCTTCCCGCCGGCAGCCACCACCGTCTCGAGGTCGGATACGAGCTCGGAACACCCGACGCCGAAGGCGCCAAGCCGATCGGCTGGACGAAAGGCGGGGTCGACTTCGACTTTTGGATGTCGGACCTGCACCCCGGGCGCTACCTGGAGATGTGGGTTCCCGCCCCGCTCGTGCACGATCGCTTCGCGTTGCATCTCGACATCACCCTCGACGGTGTCGACAGGCCCCACAAACTGCTCGCCAACACCGCTGCGGTCGACGCAACCCCCGGTGGGCGCCACTGGAGCCTCGTGTACCCTGCCCACTACACGGCTCTGTCGCCGATGCTGATCATGGCCCCGGCCGAGCGCCTCGAGACGAGACGCTCGGCGGTGCGGGTGGCGGGGCGGAGCCGGTCGCTGGGCCTAGTGGTGGCCCAACTCGACGACGCAGGTGCCGACCTGGCCGCATGCGAAGCCGACCTGCGAGCTTGGCTGTCCTACCTGGCCTCCCGCTACGAGCCGTGGGCCCACGGGGACACCTTCTGGGCGGTGTTGTGGGGATCGACACGCGGGATGGAGTACGACGGGGCGACCACCTCGTCGGTGTCGGCCTTGGAGCACGAGGTGTTCCATAGCTGGTTCGGCCGGGGCGTCAAGCCGGCCAGGGCATCCGACGGCTGGATCGACGAGGCTCTGGCCGCGTGGTCCACCTCCAGCCGGCGCAGCGAACACCCCCGGTTCCTCACCGAGGAGCTCGGCCTCGACCAGCCACCCGTCGAGCTGTACCCGCCGCACCCCTGGTCCCGCCACACCCCGGCGGCCGCCTACAGCGACGGACCCCGCCTCATCGGCGGCATAGCCCACCTTATGGGCGGGGCAGACAGGATGAGAGCGGCGCTCGCCGACTGGTACCGCGCGAACGCCGGGAAGATGGTCACCACCGATGGCCTCGCAGCGCATCTCAAAGCCTGGTCCGGCCTCGACATCGGACCGTGGTGGGCCCGATACGTGCACGGCCGGGACTGACGGCTCTCCCGGCGGCCGCTGCCGGCGGGCTCTGGGCGCTCCCGGCGGGCTCTGGGCGCTGCCGGCGGGCTCTGGCTGCGGGGGCCTTAGGAGCTCGGGTTACCGCCAGGCCACCCGCGGGGGTCGACGGTCTTCTCGCCGGGCAGCATCGGCAACCCGGGCTCGCCGCCGGGCTCGTCCTTAGAGGTCCACGATCGTGCGTCTATGACCGGAATGCCCCCGGCGGGGAAGCGCCGGACATGGCGGGCGAGGCGGTGGCCGCCCAAGCGGATCACGGCGTGGCGCACCGGCCCGACCATCAACGCCAGCCCCACTGCGTCGCCGACGAAGCCGGGCACTGTTATCAGGGCGCCGGCGGCGAGGACGACGATACCGTCGAGGAGCTCTCTCGTCGGCAGCTCGCCGCGCTCCAAGCGCTCCCGGGTGTGCGCCAACACTCCGACACCCACCCGCTTGACTACGAACGGCCCCAGCGCGCTCACCCCGAAGAGGATCACCAACGCAAGCAGCACCCCGATACGGTCGGCAACGACCACGAATGCGGCTATCTCCACCGCCAAAGCCAGCACTGCTCCGAGGAGGATCACACTTCAGGGTACTGTCTCTGAGACCTCGAACACCGGGAGTGTCCGATGACTGAAAGGACATGACACCCAGGCCGTCGAAGACGGCCCGCCTTGGCGGCTGCCTTCCCACAAGGCGCTTCGCGGCCTTCGCCTTGATCTCAGCGGCCTACGCCTGGTACGTGACAGGCCTTAGACCTTTCACTAACTCCGCCTACGAGGCGGTGTTCGCAGCCCCCGCGATCCTCCTAGCGCTCGGGCTGCTAAGCCCGGCTGGCCGTCGCACGCCGCGAGACCCACTGACGTTGCGGGGTGTCGCACCTTGGGTCGCCCTAGCAGCAGCTGCGGGCTGCCTGGAGGCCATCGGACTGGCACTGGGCGGGCGATCCCCGGTGGTTCCCACTCTGAGCACCGTCGTAGACCACGCGCTCGGGTGGCACGCAACGCGCTTCGTGTTGTTCTTCGGGTGGTTGGAGGTCGGAACGAGACCCCTCCATGGGCCGTGGAGGCGACTTTCGCCGCGCACGTCTAGCCCTGGAGCGCCGCAGACGGGACCGTCGCTGTGATCGTCACCGTCGCCTGGCTCGTCTTGCTGACGGCGGGTTTCGCCTGGGAGTGCTACTGCCGCCTGCACCCGGGCCGCTGGGCGAGCCTTGCGACGGTCAGCTCCTGGCTGTGGCAGCGCCGAGCCGGCCGTGTGTTTCTCGTGGCCGTGTGGGCGTTCGTGGGATGGCATTTCTTCTCCCGCTACACCGTGCCCCGCTGACAGCCCCTGCTGCCCCCTGACACAGTGCCCCGCTGATAGCCACGGCCCCGCTGACAACCACGGCTCCGCAACCACCTGACGGTCGCCCCATGGTAAAGCGACCGTCAGGGAAAAGACCTGCCGCGCGCAGCGAACATCGTGGTAGTGTTTGAACAGTCGGATGAAGCCCCGACGGTGACCTTCGAGTCCCGAACCGCCCAAAAGGCTAATGGCGTCTACCCAAACAAGTCGTGTAACGGTGTTCGGGTAGGAGAAGCAGCGCATGGCAGTGGGCCCGGTCTTGAGCGAACCTGTGATCCAGGTGTTCCAGGACTTGACCATCGTCGTGTTCGCCCCGGGCGTGTCAGGGGCTATAGCAAAGATCGAAGCCCGTTTTCAGGGACGCCGAGGGCCTCGGGTCGCTCAGCCCTACTACGACCTTGCCAAGCTTTTCCGCAAGGAGACTCTCGTGCCAGAGGACGCCAGCTGGGTGTTCCTCGCCGCCCCAGTGGCCGCCTTCGCCTGCTATCTGACGGTCCCGCTGTTGATCCCCGTCCTGACCAACTTCGGGTTGCCGCTCGGGTACATGGGGGACATCCTTGGAGGCGGTTTCATACTGGCGCTCGCCGGCTTTTCGATCGCTGTCGCCGCAGCCGAGACCAACGCCCCCTACGCCCAGCTGGGTTCGTCGCGGGCTATGACCTTCTCCGCGCTGATCGAACCGACGATACTCTTCGTCACTTTCGTTGTCGCCCTCATAACCGCCACCGACCTTCCCTACGCGGAGGCTGCCGCCAACCGGACGTCGCTGGCCGCCGTTCTACGCCCGGCGCACCTCCTCGCAGCAGTCGCCTTCTTCTTGGTCGTCTTGAACGACACTGGCCGCATCCCGGTGGAGACCCACTCCGGCACGCTCGAATTCGGCATGATCGACGAGGCGAGGACGCTTGAGCATTCCGGCCCGGCGCTGGCTTTGCTCCAGTGGGGTTCCAACATGAAGCAGTTGATCCTCTACGTGATCCTGATCAACGTCTTCGTCGCCCCCTGGGGGTTGTCGGGCTCGAGAGCCCTGGGAAGCGTCGCTCTCGCTATCGTCGTCTTTCTCGGCAAGGCGCTGGCCGTAGGGTTCGTCTTCACGCTGATCGACAACAGCTTCTCCAAGCTGCGGCTGTTCAAGATCACCGAGTTCATGGCTGCGGCATTTCTGCTCGCGGTTCTGGCGGTGCTAGTCCTGTTCGTGGGCGGCTGAAGGTGGGCCCCGTTCTCTTGGCAGCTACGTCGAACGTGGCGGTGCCGACCACTTTCGACGGGGTGGCAGAAGGCTTGACCGTGGTGATCCTTTTGAGCGAGTTCGCCATGCTGCGCGCCCCGCTGTCGCGCTCGCAGATCAGGCTTTACTCTTTCCAATCCCTGATGGTCAGTGTCCTGGCCGCATACATCGCTGCCGCCAAAGGACTCCCCGACCTTTACGCGATAGCGGCTCTTTCGCTTTCCCTGAAGGTGGTGGTCGTACCTGCCGTGGTGCTGCGCCTGCTGCGCGACGCGAAGGTGGAGCTGGTCGCGTCGAACCGTGCGAGCGTCACGTCGATGACCCTGCTGGCTATAGCCGTGGCGGTGTTCGCCATCTTCGTCATCGGGGGGCTCCCGGTCCATTCGACCTCGTTGCCTACGGCCGCTTTCGGGCTGTCAGCTGCGGTGGTGCTCGTGTCGTTCGTGCTGGTCGCTCTCCGCTCCGACGTGGTGTCACAAGCCGTCGGCTTCTTCTCATTGGAGAACGGTGTGTCCGTCGCCAGCCTCGTCGTCGCCTCAGGGCTTCCACTTATCGTCGAGGTCGCCTTTTTCTTCGACCTGCTCGTAGCAGTCGTCGTCTTCGGCGTGCTGATGCGAGTCCATCACAACCGGACCGACACGCTGTCCACCGAGACGCTGGACCAGCTGAAAGGATGAGTGGCACTCTGTGGGCTGGGTACTGATAACCCTCACCGCCTTAGGAGCGGTCGCCACGATAGTCAGCTGGTGGGCTCCGCCCGCTGTGGGACACTGGACGACGGTGACAGCG
>JAJZNG010000080.1:0-54296 GCA_021847945.1 Actinomycetes bacterium
TCTCGGCCGTCGGCCACCCGTTCCGCTACCCTGACCTGGAAGCATGCCTAAGACACTGCCTCGGACGTTCAGGTAAAGATTGACGGCGCTTCGGGGAGCTCCGTGCTCCGGCTGGGGACTGCGGCTTGCCTAGCTGACAGCCTCTGCGAGACGCTTTATCAACGCCCTGGCGTCGTACTTGCGCTCGAAGGGTCCCCAGTACATCGAAGTTCTGGCGCCCCTGCGAAATCCAGCCGCGTCGCCGAGGATCCGGCGAAAGTGATGTGGAACAAGCCTGCCGGCGGCGTCGGCGGCTTCTGACTTCGAAACCACCTGACCCGTGAGCGAACCAACTGCGAGACGCGCCGCCTGCAGCACTAGTGGGGTCACCTCGGTGCGCATGACCATGGACTGGCTGGACGCTCGGTCGGCCAGGCTGATCAGCTTCTCGGTGCACCAGGAGCGAAAATCCGCCTCGGAGTAGTACACCACCGGCCAGTCTGGGCCCAGAAGTGGCACTGCCTCGTCTCGCAGAAGCGCCCGCGTCAGGGGGGTGTCGAGATCGTCAGCCTCGCCCTCGGCGACAGTTGAGGGCTTCGAGCCCGACGTCGGAACAAGTCCGTCGGCGACCTCGCCCCAAGTTGTGTACCACACAGCTGCATCACGGTGCGCGTGGCGGAGCATTTTCTGGGCACGCCGACAGCTTGCAGCGGACATAGGGTCGATGGGCCCATCGGCCACCACGACCAGATCGACGTTGGAGAAGCGTTCGCTGAAGTCATCCAAGGCGAGACCCCCGACCAGATAGACGGCGGCGACGCTACCCGTCAGAGCCTTCTGCAGAGAGTCGACATACTCCCGGAGCCGGCTGTCGAGAGGATCGGAGATCACGCCCCAGTATGTCGCTCCTGTTTCCCGAAGCGGCAAGCGAAGCGTCAGGCAGCGGGCTAGGCCACACCCGGCGAGCGCCGTTGAGCGGTGTTAGAGCTCTCGCCGCTACAGTATTAGTTGAACGTAAAACTTTCGGAGGGAGAAAGCCAGTGTCATGGGACTTCGAGACCGACGCCGAATATCAGGAGCTCCTCGACTGGGTCGATCAGTTCGTAGCGCACGAAGTGGAGCCGCTCGACCTCGTGCTGGGCAACCCCTACGACAAGTCGGACAAGCGGGCCAACGCCATCGTCCGACCGCTCCAACAAGCGGTCAGGGACAAGGGACTGTGGGCCTGCCACCTCGGCCCGGAGTTGGGAGGGAAGGGCTACGGGCAGGTCAAGCTTGCCCTCCTAAACGAGATCCTCGGCCGGAGCAGGTGGGCGCCATCGGTTTTTGGCTGCCAAGCGCCGGACTCGGGTAACGCTGAGATCCTCGC
This sequence comes from Actinomycetes bacterium, assembly GCA_021847945.1. Classification (GTDB taxonomy): domain Bacteria; phylum Actinomycetota; class Acidimicrobiia; order Acidimicrobiales; family Palsa-688; genus JAJZAM01. The sequence continues at coordinate 1,349 of JAJZNG010000080.1, forward strand.
CCATTACGGCTCTCAATCCCAGAAGGACCGCTACCTCCAACCACTCTTGGACGGAGAGATCTCCTCGTGCTACTCGATGACCGAACCGCACGCCGGAGCGGACCCGACGCTGTTTGTGACCCGGGCGCAGCGCGACGGCGACGAATGGGTCATCAACGGCGAGAAGTGGTTTTCCTCAAACGCCAGGTTCTCGAGTTTCCTCATCGTCATGGCCGTCACCAACCCCGATGTCAGCGCCTACAACGGCATGTCTATGTTCATCGTTCCCGCTGATGCTCCAGGAGTTGAGCTCGTCCGCAACGTTGGTGTCGGCGGCGAAAGCGCCCACGAAGGGACGCACGCCTACATGCGCTACCGGGACGTGCGGGTACCGGCCGATCACCTACTAGGCGACGAAGGCGGGGCTTTCGTGATAGCCCAGACGAGGCTGGGAGGCGGGCGAATCCATCACGCCATGCGGACGATCGCTCAGGTCAAGAAGGCTTTCGACATGATGTGCGAGCGGGCCGTTTCACGCACCACTCGCTACGGTCCTCTTGCATCCCTGCAGATGACACAGGAGCGTATCGCCGACAGCTGGATCGAGATCGAACAGTTCCGTCTGCTGGTCCTTCGAACAGCCTGGTTGATCGACAAGCACCATGACTACAAGCGGGTCCGAAAGGACATCGCAGCGGTCAAGGTGGCGATGCCCAAGGTGTTCCACGACGTGGCGCAAAGGGCGATGCACCTCCACGGTGCGCTGGGAGTCTCCAGCGAGATGCCTTTCGCTGCGATGCTCACGTCTGCCGAGGCGCTGGCGATAGCAGACGGGCCTACGGAGGTACACAAGATCACGCTGGCTAACCAGCTGATGAAAGACTACAAGCCTGCCGAAGGCCTGTGGCCTTCAGGGCATTTGCCAACCCGGCGGGAGCAGGCGCTAGCGCGTTACGCGGACCTCCTCGAACACGAGGTCGCTCAGCTTTAGACGCTCTCAACCGCCTGTATTGGTCGTCGACTTAGAAGCTGACGCTGTAGTAGGGGGGCTCGCCGGTGCGGTAGTCGTCGAGGAGGGCGACGACCCTGCAGCGCTGGCCGGCAGCTGATTAGCCTGCTGGATTGCGAGTTTCGCCGCGTTGACGTCGGACTGGTACAGGCCGAGGTTTCCTGCTTGGAGAGCGGCTTGAGCGTTGTCGAGGTCGGAGTTGGCCTGGGCCAGCAGCGACGAAAGGCTGCTGCCGGGCGCTGGAGCAGGCACAGTCGTCGTGGCACTCGGAACCGTTGTCGTAGTCGACGACCCTGACGGCGTGGTCGATGTCGACGGCGGAATTATGGTCGGGTTCTGGGCGGCGGCCGTGTTGCAGTAGTTGCTGAAGGGCTGGCTGCCGTCAGGATTGGTTATCTGGCACAGTGCGGCGTCGACAGACGCGTTAGAACTGTGGTAGGCGGTGTTGTCGTAGACGACCACGACGTCGTCCAGAGTAGGGATGTGAGCCTGAGTCGACTCCACGAAGATCGGTTCTATGTATAGAAGCGTGTTGTCTATCGGCACGATGTCGACCTCACCAAGCTCCACCTCAGAACCGTTCTGGTTGTACAAGGTGAGCTCCCGCGATATCGCCGCGTTGGACTTGATGGCGTTCGCTATGAGTCCCGGACCGTCGATCGTCTCACCAGCGGGGAGCTGGTACAAAGTGAGCTGCCCGTATGTTCCGGGGTCGGACGATCCCATTATGAAGGCGGTCAGGTTCTGCGTGGAACCCGACGCTGAGATCGGAACGAACGGGGTCAGAAGAGAGAAGTTGATGCCCGTCTGCTTGGTGTCAGGAAGCGCCGCCTCGACGTACTGAGGTTGAAGACGGGCGATCGTCGTGGTGATCTGGCCGTTCGCACCGATGATCGTCTCTCCTACAGGAGTGGAGTTGAGCGGTCCGCTCCCAGGGTCCGGAGACACAGCCCACGCTTGAGCCTGGCTGTAGAATGCGGCCGCGTTGGTCAGATGATACGTGCCGTACATGTTCGTCTGAACCTGGAAGAGGTTCTCCGGGTAACGCCAGTGGGCGGCTATACCGGGCACGAGCTTGTCAGCCAACGAAACAGGAGTGAAAAGGCCGGGAAATATCCTCTCGTAGACCTTGAGGATCGGGTCTCCTGTTCCCATATCGAAGAAGTACATCTTCCCGTTGTACGCGTTGACGACCACCTTCACGGAGTTCCGCACGTAGTTGAAGTTGGTCTGCAGACCGCTGTTGAGCGGCAGGCCGTCAAGGTTCGCCTCTTGGGAGTACGGGTAGTTGTTAGTAGTCGTATAGGCGTTCAGCACCCAGTATGTGCTGCCCCCGAGCACGACAGCGTAGGGATTGGATCCGAACTGGAGGAACGGGGCCACCTTTTCAGCTCGCTGCACGACGTTGCGATAGAAGAGGACTTTGGAGGTGGAGTTGATCTGACCTGACAGGATGAAGTTCGCGTCGCCGAAGCGTAAAGCGAACGCAGCCCGACGGATGATGCTTCCCGCGTCGACGCCGCCCGAGCCGGAATAGTGGTTGGTCACCTGGGCGCCGGTGGTGCTCTCGTAGTCGAGCTCGGGCGTGTTGGTGTTGGCGATCACGTAGCCGCCGTCGTTGGGGCTGTCGTCAAAGTAGATCTGCGAGCCTTTTTCGGTCAGCTGCAGGCTAGGGTCTGAAGCGGTAGCAGGCAGGCCCGACAGCACGAAGTTCGGGTTGCCCGAGGCCGTTACCCCGGCCTGTCCCACAGGAACGGCTACGTCCCCGTAACCGTGCGTGTACTCGAGATGCTGGTTGACGAACCCGGAGGGAACCTGGTTGTTCAGCTCACGCACTGAGGTGATCGTGGCGGTCTCCTGTTGGGTTCCGTTCACGTTCAGCGCGTAGCGATCCAGGTAGAGGGCGTTGAACGAGTAGTACGAGCGGAGTCCCTGCAGCTTGTCTATGGTGTTTACGAGGTTTACCGACGGGTCGAGCAATCGGGTGTTGGCTATGGTCTGGCGGTTGACCTGTGCCTGAGGCGAGTTTCCCTGAATTTCGGAGGTTGTCACTGTGGGACTGTAGTTGTAGCCGCCGACCACGTTGACATTGTTGATCCCGTAGGCGGTACGCGTCGCGTCAATGTTGCGCTGGATGTAGATCGACTCTTTGGTCAGCTCCGATGGGTTGACGATCAGGGACTGGTAAACCGCGGGGTAGACGGTTCCGGCCAAAAGTGACACCAGCGCCCACAGGGCGACTCCGACGGTGGGAAGAACCCACCCTCGCTGGCGTATGTTCGCCAGCAGGAGCAGCGCAGCGATGACAGCGATGATCATCAGCAGGAACTTCGCCGGGGCCGAGGCGTGCACGCTCGTGGCCGTAGCACCGTTGACGATGTGTGATCGTGACAGTACCAGCGAGAGGCGGTTGTAGTAGTAGGCGACCGCTTTGATCAGCGCCAGGATGCCGAGAAGCACCGAAAGGTGGGCTTTCACGGCAGGTTTCACCCGCTCGTAGCGCGCCTGGAGGACGATCCCCCCGTTGAGGTAGTACGAGATCGCAGTGAGGATGATCAGGACAACCGTCGCGTCGAAAGCCCATCCGATTAGAAAGTTAATGAAGGGCAGTTCGAAGACATAAAAGGACACGTCCTTGTGGAATTGCGGGTCGACCACCCCAAAACTGACTTGGTAGCGGAACATGTCCCAGTTCTTCCACTGCCTGTCGGCCCCGACGCCTCCCAAGACGGCGAAGACGACCGCGGCCAGGAGGCGCAACCGGCCGGCTCGTGAAGCCGAAAAAGTGCGGTACCTCGCAACGAGCTCCGTTACCGGCCCCATCTCGTCAGGTCGCGGCGCCAGGCGGCCAGCGACAGTCAAGCTAGCGAGGATCAGTAGGAAGAAGATGGCGATGAACACCACCGACAAGACGATCTCCGTAGCGATTATCGTCCGGAATACCGACGAGAAGTTGACCGAGTCGAACCATAAATAGTCGGTCCAGAGGATCGCCAGACCCCGTAAGGACAGCACTGCGACGATTATCAACACCGCAGCGACGACCAGTGCTATGCGCACACGTCGAGAAGCGCGCGGGATCCTACGGCTGAAATCTTGAGGGGTACGCATCGGCGACGCCGAGCCTACAGGGTCATCCCGCCCGTGATGCGGCGACCACCACCGGAACCAGCATGCAGCGGCAACCGACGTGGGCGGGAGGGTGCAGCTGTCCGGTCGGGAACTCCTCCGGCTTGGAGAGGACTCCCGCTAGGGCGTCGTCATCGCAATCTGGGCACGCACCGTCCAAGTCGTCCACCAACCAGCGCAAACCTTCCCCGGATGGGGTCAAGGTCCAGGTACCCCGGGCAAAGGCTGCGCAAAGGGCGTCTCCTACCAGCCGCTCGATGCGCTGGGACTTCCACTCCCGGTACGCGGAACCAATAGCTTCCACAAGGCCGTCCCGTTCGTCGGGGTTTCCATCTGCTCCCAGCACCGACTCCGCCCCTATCGCCTGCTCAAGACGTCTGCGTAGCGCCCCAACAAGGCCCGCAGCGCAGGCATCAGCCAGGTCTTCGACGTTCACGAGAGCTGCGCCACCCGACCCGTCGGGTTCGGGGAGCCCGAAACTCTGCGACGCGAATGTACCGCCCCTGCGGCCTGCCTCGGCCAAGGCAGGGGCGACCATTGCCCGGTACCGCCTTAGCTGGGCGTGTTCTCGTCCGAGAAGTCGCTCTACGCTCAGGTCTCCGCTGAGAATCCGAAGCTTATCGAGGAGGTCGTTCTGCTCGTCTTGAAGCGAGCGCTTGAGAGCTCGCTTCAGCTGCTGTTCCAACTCTCCTATTGCCGCCTCACGTCGCTCCAGCAGTCCCTCTTCCTCATCGGACAGGCCTCCTTCGAGATCTGTGGAGTCAGTCGGAACTGCCATGGCGTCGTCGGCTGCGGCCTGCTGCGAGGTGTCGACGGACCCGCCTCGCTCGTGGTCGGCTGCGGGCGCTGGCATGCGAAGGTCGACAGCAGCCCGAAGGTCTGATCGGTCATCGTCGCCGTCTTGCCTGTTAGCTCTTATCCGAGCAAAAAGTTCGTCCACGGCGCTAGGTGGACGGTCCGGTCCGGCCGCTTCGAAAGTCCCCAGTTCGGCTGAATCCTCAGAGGCGCCGTGGCCTCCAGGAACGTCGGCAGTAGCGGCGGCGGCGCTGGAAGCAGCGTCTGTAGCATCAGCTTCGACCGCGGGACCGTCCGTAGTACCAGCATCAGCTTCGACAGCCAAATCGTCGACGTCGAACACTCTGGTGTCGTCCTCGGACACCTCAGAGGTCGAGCGCAGGCGTCGTCCCACGGCGTCGGCTGCCGCCCGGGCTTCCGAGTCAGCCCTTGCGAGCTCGGACTGCACTTCGTCCAGAGTGCGGCGCACCAACGCATAGCTCTCGATCAGCCGCTCCCTGCCGGCGCGGAGCTGCTCTATCTGAACGGATGCAACCCGTCGGCGACGAGCAAGGTCGTCGAGTATCCGGTCACGAGTGACGTTGGCCTCCTGGATAGCTAACTCACTATCTTCGCGAGCCTTTGCGACTGCGGCAGCCGCCTCGACGCGAGCCTTGTCGAGCAATGCCGCTGCTTGGACTTCAGCGTCCGCGACCAACCTGGCCGCTGCCTGCTGAGACTGGATCGTCTCCTGCCCGACACGCGCTGCGACCTCGCCGAGCATGCGTTCCGCGTCCTGACCTGCTTTGGCGATCAAACTGTCGGCCTCGGCCGTTGCTTGCGCGAGGAGCCGCTCAGACTCCGATTTAGCTTCCGCCAAGCGCTCCTGGGCGTCGGCTGCTGCCTTGGCACGAAGGTCGCTTGCCGCCGCCCGCGCGCTGCGCAGCACGCTGGCCGTCTCGTCTCCCACTGCGTCGATGAGAGCTTCCTCATCCAGCACCGGCGGGCGGGCGGCTCGCTCTTCCGCTGAACGCCAGGCCGACTCAAGGTGCTCGGCTCTTTCGCGCCAGGCCTTGACGTCGGCGGCGACCCGGGCCAGGAAAGCTCGTACTTCTCCGGGGTCCAAGCCTCGAAACGCAGACGTGAAGGACTGGGCCTGGATCAACTCGGGTGTCAAAGAAGGATCAGGTCCCATGCGTGTAGAGATTACGACCCGCTACCGCCCGGGTGGGCGATGGTCGCATCACGCCTTGGCGACGACCGACTTTGGGATTGACCCTCCAAGGGCTTCGAGGTCGCTGAGGGCCTGCGCGAGCGTGGAGACCGCGTACACTTTCATGCCCTTCGCTTCGCTTCTGGCGGCGGCGAGCTCTTGCACTGGCACGAAGAAATACTGCGCACCGGCATTGCGCACAGCGACGGCCTTCTGCGCTACTCCCCCTACGTCCCCTACGGCACCGTCGAGACTGATAGTTCCCGTCGCTGCTATTCGCCTACCCCCGGTCAGCTGTCCATGGGTGAGCGAGTCCAGAAGCCCCAGGGTCAGAGCCAGGCCAGCGGAAGGACCGCCGATCGCCCCGACGTCGATCGACACCGGGAACGGATAGGAGAAGCTCGAATCCGTCTGGGTGGCCACACCAAGAAATGCCTTGTGAGGGTCAGCCGGGGTGGAACCCTCTGCTGGAGCCGATGTGAGCTTGGCGTGCAGAACTAAAACCCTGGTGGAGCCGTTGGAAGCCACCCGGGAGACAGTAATGACGGCCGGCGAGCCGGGCGTCAGGCCGGCGATCGCGGCCGCCAAAGCATCGCTAGTCGGTGTGGGGCGTCCGTCCACCTCGGTGATGAGGTCGTTGCATTCCATACCTGCCTCAGCCGCCGGAGTCCCGGGGACCACCTCGACCACTTGCGCACCAAGAGCCTTCTCCGCAACCTTGTATCCGAGGGCTCGCAGGGCTACGACCGAGGCAGCCGACTGAGCTCCTTGCATCTGCTGTGTCTGCTGGCATCCCAGCTGAGAAGCCGGGGACCCTCCGAGGATGGCCTGCTTTGGATAGAGGACCGTTGCGCCTTCTAAAGAGTGCAGAAGCCCGAGCTTTGCCAGGGCGAACTCCCACGGAGTCGCCGGGCCTTCGAGTACGTCGACCATCATGATCGAGCCGTCGACCGGAGCCGACTTGGACGCAGGGATGTCGATCCGGACACAGGGACGACCCCCCGGCAGTGCCCAGTTACCCCCACCTACCGACTTGCAGTCAGGTGACGCAGACACGGTTGGCGCTGTACCAGGAGAGATGGCGTAGTACTCGCCCGCGCCGTGTAACACGTAGCCACCGACGGCGACTATGACTGCCACCGTGACAAACACGGCCACAGTCGTTGACCGCCGACCTCGGCGGCTGCGCTTGGTGTCTGCCTGCGGTAGGGTATCTGATTTGGTGGTCAAGTTTATTTTCTCCGTACGGGCCTTAGCGGCGGGCCGTCGCTGTGCGTCGGTCCAGCCTGCCACGCCGAGCCGCCAAGTTTGTATGCACTTGCTATGACCCGGCCGAGTCCTGCTGCTCGAAGGGTATTCAGAGCTATCGAATCGGCGACGGTCCTGATCTTCGTCGTTGTGCTGCTCGGCGCCCTGCTAGCCGGAGCCCTGGGCGGTGCTGTCTACGGCCTGTCGAAGTTACTGCACCACCTCGCCTCTCAGTGACAGCGCCCAGCCTGCCTACCCCGGCAATGGCCCAGGCCAGAGCAGACGAAAGCGATGGGACGACCATCCAGCGAAGGCGTCTGGCCTCCGTCGCAGGTCATATCGACGACGAGCGATCCGCTCGGCAGGCTTGCGCAGACCCCGAAGCACCTGTACGCGCCAGCGGGCTCGTGGCCTTGATCCGTATGCAGAAGCTCACCAAGGCCGACTTCGGCACTGCCCTAGTCGACAAGTCACCTCTCCTTCGCCGCCGACTCTGCGAGGTGGCCGGGTCGATCGTTTCGGTCGAATCGCTACCGGCCACCACTCGACAGGACCGACTTCCACCGAGCCGAGAGGAGGTGCTGGCCGGGCTGAGTCGCCTGCTCGGAGACGCAGAGCCCGCTGTAGTAGAGGCCGCGTGTTTCGGGATCGGAGAGGTAGCCAGCGCCTGTTCGGGTGAGGCAGCCGACCCTACGACAGAGACATTAGTGTTGAAACTTTCTGAAATATCCCGTAATCATCCTGATCTTCTTTGCAGGGAGTCTGCCGTTGCATCCCTCGGTTCCATCGGCTCACTCGGAGGCCTAGGCGCTGTGCTGGAGGCTATGACAGGTAGGCCGGCCCTGCGACGCCGGGCGATCGTCGCCTTGGCAAGTTTCGAGCACGTCGACGCCACCGCCGCCGTGGAGCTCGCTCTTTCCGACAGGGACTGGCAAGTCCGCCAAGCCGCCGAGGACCTCTACGACAGCCCTCAGAACAATCCGGCCCCGAGTTGAGAGCGCACCTGTTCTTGAGCATTTCATCTGAGGTTCGCCTGTCATTCACCTCCCATCGCTTCGATACCGCTATACCGTAGGTTGTGGAAGCAAGACTGAGTAATCCGACCACGACAGCAGGGGATCGTTCGTTGCGGCTCGAAGGAGCTGTCAACGTCAGGGACTTGGGGGGCCTAGCAACATCCGACGGGCGCGTGACGACAAGAGGGATAGTCTTCAGAGGCGACAACCCGCGCTACCTGACCGAACGGGATACGGACGTATTCGAACGGATCGGGCTTCGTACGGTCATCGACTTGCGCTCTGAGGCAAAACGCGGGCGGGACCCCGCGCGTCCTTTGGCTTCGTGCGTTCCGCACATGTTGCACGTACCGATGCAGCACGCCCCCGATTCCGACGACTCCGGCACCTACGTGGTTCCCGACGGGGTGTCGTCACTGGAGGATTTATACGTCGCCTACCTGTGCCACAGCGGGGAAGCCATCGCACGGACCTTCTCCGTACTGGCCGACCCCAAGACGTTACCTGCTCTGGTCCATTGCGCAGCCGGCAAGGACCGCACCGGCCTGATCGCTGCGTTGGTCCTAAGTAGCGTCGGCGTCGAAGACGATCTCATCGCCGACGACTACGAGGCGACGTCGATAAACATACCGTCGCTTATAGCTCTACTGGAGAGCGCCGATCCAATAGCCGGGGACCACCTCGGCCACCTGGACCCCGAACTTCTACGCGCCGACCGTCACACGATCCTCTCTACGCTTAGCTGGCTGCGATCAACATATGGCTCGGTGGACGAATATCTCGAGTTCTGCGGTGTGGCGGACGAAGACGTCGCCGTACTGAGGCACCGCCTCGTGAGCTGATCAGACTCCCCGAGGCTTTGTATGCCGTACCGCCGTTAGTTCATAAATAGGTCTCGCACCGCCTCGAACTCCTCTAGGCACCGTCCCGCCCCGAGAACCACGCATTCGAGCGGGGCGTCAACAAGGTGGACCGGCAGCGAAGTCTCCGAAGCGATCCGCTTGTCTAGCCCTTGGAGCATCCCGCCCCCTCCGACCAAGTGGATCCCTTGACTTATCAGGTCCTGGGCGAGCTCCGGCGGCGAGTTGCCGAGGCACTTGACGACAGAGTCCACGATCGCCCCGACCTGCTCCTCGATGGCTTCGCGAACCTCTTCGGGCGCCAGTATCACCGTTTTGGGAAGACCGGACATCAAGTCACGGCCGCGAACCTCGGCCTTAACTTCGTCACGTTCCGAAGGCCACGCCGATCCAATGGCCAACTTGATCTCCTCGGCGGTGCGTTCTCCGACGGCGATCCCGTACTCTCTGCGCACGTAGGCTTGTATCGACGCGTCGATGTCGAAGCTGCCCACCCGGATCGCTTCGAGCGCGACAATCCCTCCGAGGGAGATAACCGCTGTCTCTGTCGTCCCTCCTCCGACGTCGACGACCATGTTCCCGAGAGGCTCGTTAATCGGCAAGCCGGCTCCTATCGCCGCAGCCATCGGCTGCTCGATCAGGTATGCGCCGTTAGCCCCCGCCCCACGGGCAGCTTCTTGAACGGCTCTACGCTCGACCTCTGTGATAGCCGAGGGCACGCAAATGATGACCTTCGGCCTGTTGAAGCGAGACACTCCGGTCCGCTGCAAGAGCAGCCTGATCATCCGTTGGGTTATGTCGAAGTCTGTTATCGCCCCCTTTCGTAGGGGCCTGACAGCGACAATGTAGCCGGGTGTGCGCCCGATCATCTGCCAGGCTTCGTGGCCCATGGCCAGAACCTCCTGGTTACGGGAGTTCAAGGCTATGACCGTCGGCTCGTTGAGCACGATCCCTCTGCCGCGCGTGTAGACGAGGGTATTGGCGGTCCCGAGGTCTATCGCAAGGTCCCTAGCCACCAGGCTCACCATTCTCGTCGGCATCCGCGCTGGCCTCTGCTGCGAGGCGGGCATTAGCGCTGTGCGGCGCTACAGGCCGGACTTTGAAGTGGTCGCCGCGGTCACGAACCGAAACGACAGCACCCTTGTCGGGTGCCAGGGCACTCAGACCCTTCTGGAAGGACGCCATCTTGGCGTCCACAGAGGTCGGCTCCCTGTGACGCCACCAAACCACGATGATACCGACCACAGCTAGGAACACGGCTCCTACCAGGTAGACAACATTAGCTAGGACGTTCGAAGACGTTGCTAACACTCGCGGATCTCCGCAACTTCGTGGGCGTCCAAGCCCCAGTCCTCTCCGCCGTCCCACGTCTCGCGCTTCCATATCGGAACAGACCGCTTGAGCGTGTCAATACAAAAACGCGCAGCATCGAAAGCGTCGCCCCTGTGCGGCGCCGAAACAGCGACGATCACTGAACACTCCTCGAGCTCCAGCGGCCCGGTCCGATGCCAGATGACAATACGTCCCAGGCCGCTGTAACGCTTCTTGGCCTCCTCGGCGATTAACAAGAAACGAGGAATCACCTGGGACTCGTACGCCTCGTACTCAAGCCGGCTGACGCCCGGACGTCCTTCCGCGTGGTCGCGTACCGTTCCACCAAAGACGACGATAGCCCCGCAGTCAGGGCGTCGAACCCATGCCCAAGCGCGTTCAACCGGAAGCTCTGCCATCGTCAGGGCCGGCCACACATCCCCGTCGTGGTGGGGTGGAAGCTCCAATGTGTCCACGCAACCATGCTACGACGCCGGACACCCCCTGTTGGACGGATGGCATCATCTATTTCGGAGCCTTCGGCAACGCCCACTCCAGCGACGGAAGGCGTCGGACCCGATGCCACCCGAGCGCTGCGGATAGTTAGGCTCGCGTCCCGTGGGATCGCCGTCCGACAATCTGGAACCAGAACCGGAGTTCGACGACGGCGACATTTCCGGCCTTTCGTACGATGACATTTCCCCGCAACGCGCCTGGCTCTCGCCTGACGACCGCCTATGGCGCCACCCGTCCGAGTGGTGGGAATCCGGAAATAGCGTCCCACCTCTGGCGTCGGTCAGCGCCCCGACCAGGCTACGGCCGGGCAGCACCGAGTGGGGACGCTTCTTGGTCACCGGTGTCGTGGCCGGGTTGGTTGCGGCCCTTGTCGTATCCGGCCTCGCCACGGCGGAAGGGTGGTGGACCGGCCGGACTGTCGTTCGGCAAGGGGCTACGACTGCAACGTCGATCGTGTCGCTTTCAGCTCAGGCGAACTCGGCCAGTCAGGCCGCCACCCCGAACTGGACAGCCGTGGATAACGAGACCATCCCGTCTGTCGTCGCTGTAACGGTTTCGGGGGCAGGCGGCCCCCAACAGGGAAGTGGCGTGGTATTGGCAACTTCCGGCGGACGCTCGTACCTCGCAACAGATCTTGCCTTGTTCGCCCCGGGGGAGCAGGCAGGCTACATCGGGAAGATCAGCCTGACGACCATGACCGGTCAGATCGTTCCGGCCCGACTGGTCGGAGAGGACTCCGACCAGGGGGTTGCTGTCGTAAGCTTCAGCAGTGTCGCCGGGGTGCCTCCGGCGTTGACCGGCAGCGTCGCTGACATCCAAGAGGCGTCCACGCTTCTCGCTGTCGGTGCCCGGGGTTCGTCGGCCGTGAGCCTGGGGGTGGTGAGTAGCACCGACCGGGTGGTGAACACCACCGACGGAGACTCGATGTACGACCTCGTGGAAATATCTAGCCCGCCGACGACTCCAGCTGGACGGGGTAGCCCGCTCGTAAACCAGTACGGCCAGGTTGTCGCCATAACAGTGTCGGTAGCAGCTACCTCTCCCGGCGACCAGCAGGCTACGTTCGCTGTTCCGATCGACACGGCAACACTTGTGACCCGCGAGGTGCTCGCTGGAGAGAAGGTCGTAGAACCGTGGACCGGGGCTACGGACCTGGCCGGCGTGCCCCTACAGGCGGTCTCTCAAATCGAGGCTAGCGGCGGGGTGAGGATCGGACAGGTGCTTCCCTACAGCCCAGCCGAGAAAGCGGGGGTGCAGCCTGGTGACGTGATCTTGAGCTTCGACGGAACAGCCGTAACATCGGCCGGCCAGGTTCTCGCGGACGTCTGCGCTCTAACACAGGGGACTTCGGTTCCTATCACGCTCCTGCGCAACGGCCATACCATACATACGACGATCACCGTGGCAGTCCAGCCTCAGCAGTGACAGTCCGGCGCCGTCGGCGCCACCACGCCAGCAACCCCAGCGCAGTCGCCGAGAGGCCCGAGGACACTAATAGCAGCAGCAGCGAGTTGAGGTTCTGGCGTTTCCCCGGCGGAAGGTCGTCCCAGTGCCAACGCGGGTCCGTTGCTACGAACGCTTCGGCGCTCGAATAAGCGGGCCGCCAACCGGCCCCGACAAGCCGGTCGGGTGACACGACCCACGGATAGGTGGCATAGGCGAGCGCCTCCGGTGGAACGCCTTTGCGCCACACTTTCCATCCCAGCGCGGCAAGGAGGGCTCCGAGGCGACCTGGCACATCAAAATAGGCCAGCCCACCGGCGAGACGCCGTGCTTCCTCCTCGGCTATTCCCGCGTCGGGGGCTACGTTGAACACTCCGTCAAGGCGCTGTTCCCACGCAAACTCGACAGCGGTCGCCAGGTCGTCGACGTGAAGGTACTGTACAAGGCGACCTTCGGGAGCGAACCCGGGAACCCCGGTCGCATCCAATGCACCGTATAACCGCCTGTCAGCTGATCCGACCGTCACAGCCGGTCTTAGCACAGCCACCGAAACAGCCCTGTTGGCATCAGACCACTCTGCGATGACCCTCTCGGCTTCGGCTTTCGCTACGGCAAATGGGAGCTCGGGGTTGGGCAGGATCCGCGATTGCTCGCTCAGCGGCACGTCGTTGTCCGACCAGGCCCCGTAGACGGTGGCGCTCGACACGTGAACGAAAGCTGCGACGCCGCAACGCGATGCCAGGCCGAGCGCGGCCTTTACGGCGTTGACGTTCGAGCGCGCCAATGCCCTTTGCTCCTCGACGCTCGACGCATCATCGTCGCCGGCAGCCCATGCAAGGTGGATGATCGCAGTCGCACCGGCCGCCAACGCAACAACCGCGGACTCCTGCGCTTGCGTCAGCACGGACAAGTCAACCTCGGCGACGCTGAGCTTGGGATGGTCCAGCGCAGGTTTGACCTGGTCAAGTGCGACTACGCGTTCCACGTCGACGCGCTCAACGAGCGACCTGATTAGCCTCGATCCAACCGATCCGGATGCTCCCGTGACGACTACGACCTTCATGGGCGTGCAATGCCGATACGCTTGGAGGCGGTAACTGAGCGAAACGAGGGTGAGTGAGCACACCACAGGGTTTTGGCCCGGGCGGCCCTTTCGAGGGAGGCCCGTTCAGCGAGTTGATGCGCAACATCGCCCACATGTTCACCAGCCAGGGGCCGCTCAACTGGGAAGTAGCCGCTCAGATGGCCCAGTGGGCCGCCACCGAAGGCCAGGCCGAGCCCAACCCCGACCCTGTCTGGCGGGTGCGCTTGGAGGAGCTTCTTCGAGTCGCGGACATGCACGTAGCGGAGGCTACAGGTTTGGAGTGGCCTTCGGCAGGTCTGGGTAACGTCGTCGCGATCACCCGGTCGGAGTGGGCAAAGCGGACCCTCGAAGACTGGCACGACCTGTTCGAAACGCTCGCGGCTCGGCTTGTCCCAGCCCGGGACGGGCAGGACCCTAGTCCAGCAGGAACCCTCTTTCCCGCGATCGCGCCGGGCGAAGAGCAGTCCGGAGATCCGCTTTCGTCGCTGTTCTCCGGTCTGCCTCAGATGCTCGGGCCGTTCCTCGTCGCTTTACAAGTGGGATCGATGGTCGGCCAGCTCGCAACGAGAGCCATGGGACAGTGCGACCCTCTCGCACCCCGACCCTACCGACCGGAGGTAGTGATCGTGACCTCCACGGTGGAGCGCTTCGCCGCCGAGTGGAGCCTCCCAGACGACGACGTGCGGATGTGGCTGTGCCTTCACGAGACACTCCACCGGGCAGTTCTCGGTCAGAGGTTCGTCCTCGACCGGCTCGCTGGGCTAGTCGAAGGCTACGTCGACGCCTTCAGCCCCCAAGCGGATCCCATCGAAGCCCGTCTCGCCGACTTGGACATCAGCGACATGGCGGGAATGCAAGCAGCCTTCGCCGACCCGTCGACCTTGCTCGCTGAAATGCAGAACGACCGCCAGAGGTCGATACAAGAGCAGATACGCTCCGTACTTTGCGCGCTGAGCGGCTACGTCGACTATCAGATGGACAAGATCGGTCGGAGGCTCGTCGGCTCCTACCCCGTAGTATCAGAAGCCTTCAGGCGCAGACGCATGGAAGAGACGCCTGGGACGACCGTCTTGGCTCAGCTTTTCGGGATAACACTCGCCCAGGAGGACTACGAGGCGGCCAGATCCTTCACTAACGGCGTACTTGAGCGTGCCGGCGAAGCGAGCCTTTCTCGGCTCTGGATCTCCGAGCGCAACCTTCCCACCCCAGCCGAACTGAAAGCCCCAGGTCTGTGGCTTGCGAGGATCGACCTCCCGAGCGATTAGGGCGCGGGAGCACAGAGCGAACAACCGGGGGCAATACACGAAGGTGCCTTAAAGGAACGGTCCGCCAGATGCCGATAGCGACAGTATGGCCGACCTTCCTCAACCACCCGGGCCTGAAGGGCCGCCCGCCGAAGGCTACCGACGTCAAGCGTTGGAAGCCACGCTGGCTGAAGCTCTGCGGGACGCGCGATTGACCGGGCGGCCCGCGCCCTCAGCCACGCCCGACGGCCGGCCCGCTGGGGGTCGCGATCAGCCCGCTGGGGGTCGCGATCAGGCAGACCCAATCCAGGCGCCTCGCCCTGCGCCGTCGCTGATCGGATCCATGCGCAGCGTAAGCCCCCCTGCAGGCTCCACTGGCAGCGCGCAAAGCCCGATCGGCGGGGGATCGACCATAAGCCGCCTCGTGCCACCCGGAAACTCTCCGAGACCTACGGGCGGTCAGATAGGCGGAGCCCCGTCAGGGGTTATTACTGGCGGACTCTCCGGGCTCGGGAGCTCTCCAATCGGTCGGCTGGGCTCTGACGGACTCGAACCTGACGACGTACAAGCCGTCATCGAGATGCGTAGACCAGCCCGCAGGACCTCGCCGCCTTCCTCCCAACCGTCCGACCGCAAGGCCTCTTCGAGCGTTCCCCCGATCGCCACTCCTGAAGCGACGGCACCGTCTCCTCAAAGAGCATCTGAGGCCGCCGCCCGAGACGAGTCAGCCCGTCGCTCGAGCGCGCTGAGCTTCATAGCTCCCTGGGGCCCCGAATGCGACGACATCCTTCCTGGGGTGACGGCCAGGCGACCATCCAGAGGGTTGGGAGGACCTAAGAAGAGGCCAGCCACGCGCGAAGCCCAGCCGCCGAGCGCCGGGAAATCCAAGAAGCGCTGACTGGCCATGTAGCAGAGCCGCTACTGTCGTCGGGGTGACGGTTGACAGCTGCGACGTCCCGTCGGCGTTTTTGCAATCCTGAGGTGTATGGGTGCGAAGAGTAGTCCGCGAAATAGGGATAAGCCTCATAACTCTCGGGGTGGTCATCCTCGCCTTCGTGGCCTACCAGCTCTTTGGGACCAGCATCGCCGAGCAGAGCAGCCAGTCGGCGCTCTCGAAGCAGTTCTCGTCCAGCGTCACCAATGCCGCTGCCCGCACCAAGGCGACGGCACTCCGACAGCCTTCCTCGACACCCGGATCTGGCGGTGTAGCCACAGCCGCCCAAAACTCGCAAGATAGTTCACCTGCCCCTGAGACGCTTCCGTCCGTTCCGACCGGTCAAGCCATCGACCACTTGGAGATACCAGCGATCGGAGTGAACAAGTTCGTGGTGGAAGGCACAGCCGAAAGGGACCTTTCTGAAGGTCCCGGCCATTACGAAGGGACGGCGTTACCAGGCGAGATTGGCAACGTCGGCATAGCCGGCCACCGGACCACCTACGGCGCCCCGTTCTTCAGGCTGGGAGAGCTCAAGGCCGGTGATCAGATCCTCATCACCGACCTCTCCGGGCACACGTGGGTCTACAAGGTCTCACAAGCACCGGTCGTGGTCAGCCCCAGCGACGTGGCCGTCCTCGACCCAACTCCATTCGCCCAACTGACGCTTACGACTTGCAACCCGATCTTCTCTGCGACGAGCCGCCTGGTCGTCTTCGCAAGGCTCGCGGGCAAGGCGACCTCCATCTCCGTTGACAAGCCTCCCTCGATCTCGACTCTCGCATCGGGCCGCCCTTCGGGCGCCTCGACTTCGACTCCGCCGGCGGGAACCGCAGCCACGGCTAAGCCAATAGCGCCAGCATCGCAATCGCTGACCGGCAAGGTTACAGGTTTCAACGGCGGCGGCGGCAGCTCCAAGGCGTGGTTCCCTGCCCTGACTTACGGTGCGGCGGCCCTACTGCTCTGGTTGGCCACCCGTATCGTGGTCGCAGCCACACGCCGGTGGAAGCGTGTCGGAGTGCTCGTCGCGGGTATCGCCGTGTGCGCCATACCGCTTTGGTTGTGCTTCGAGAACGCGACCAGGCTGCTGCCGCCGAGCGTCTGAGCTACTACGCTCCGAGCGAGCCTCTTTCGGATGACACGACGCAGGGTCGCTCGGATCAGCCCTCCGAAAGCACCCGGAAAGCTTCTAGGACGTCGACGTCGTGGGGATAGCTCAGTCGACCGACGGCTTCTTGGAGTTCGACCCATTCGGCCCGGTCTACCTCGTTGGCTCCACCCGCCTCACCCGACACGACTGTCATAGCCCAATAGCGAACGCGTTTGAAGCGTCCGCTGCGGTCTAGGTACGTGGTAGAAGGCAGTTCCGACCCGAGCGCAGCCACGAGCGTCGTCTCCTCTGCGACTTCCCTCAGAGCAGCGTCCTCGTCGGTCTCGCCTGGATCCACCTTTCCCTTAGGGAGACTCCAGTCGTCATAGGCGGGACGATGGACGAGCACGACATAGATGCGGTCGCCTTGACGACGCCACACGACCCCGCCAGCGGCCAGCACAACTTCCGATTCCGGGCTCATGTCGCTGGCTCCGGGTCAAGGCTTCTCCTGCCAGATCTCGCCAAAGCGAGCTCTTGCATCCTGTTCTGGGCGTTGACGGTACCTTCGGGGGATGGCGGCCTCCAACGGCCATCCGGTTGCAGTGACCACGAGCGGGCGTCGTCGGCCAGGTCCACTTCGAGAATCTCCCACAGACGTGCTCTCAACTCGGCGGACTCCACTCCCACGATTGCCTCCACGCGCCTGTCCAAGTTGCGCTCCATCATGTCAGCTGACCCTATGTAGAACTCGCCGCGGCCGTTATCCTCGCCAGCAGAGAACCAGTAGACCCTGGAATGCTCCAGCCAGCGCCCCACGATGCTCGACACGGAGATATTTTCCGACAGGTTCGGCAGTCCCGGCCGGAGGCAACAGATAGCCCGAACCAGCAATTCTACTCGCACCCCTGCCGACGAAGCTCGGTACAACGCGTCGATGATGTCCGGGTCGACCAGGTTGTTGAGCTTCCAGATGATCCGTCCGCTAGGGCCGAGGGCGGTCTCCCGTTCGATCAGCTCCACCATCCGCCGCCTGAGGGACGTCGGAGCGACCAGAAGCTTGCGGTACTCCTCCCGACGGCTGTAGCCGGTCAAATAGTTGAAAAGGTCAGTCAGATCGGCCCCTATGTCAGGGTCGGCAGTGAGAAGGCCTATGTCCTCATAGCTCCGGGCTGTCGTCGCGTTGTAATTCCCTGTCCCGATGTGGCAAAAGCGGGTGATGCCGTCACCTTCTTGGCGGACCACCAAGGACAGCTTCGCGTGGGTTTTCAATCCGACGAGCCCGTAGACGACGTGCACACCGGCCTGCTCGAGGGCCCTCGCGAACCCGATGTTCGCTGCTTCGTCCCCGCGAGCTTTCAGCTCTACTATCGCCGCAACCTGCTTACCCTGCTCGGCGGCTCGTATCAGCGATCTCACGATCGCCGAGTCCCCCGATGTCCGATACAGCGTCTGCTTGATCGCCAGCACGTCGGGATCTGCCGCCGCCTGGGCGACGAACTCCTCAACGGAGTCTGAGAAGCTGTCGTAGGGATGCTGGATGAGAATGTCAGCCCGCCGGATCGCCGAAAAGACGTCGGCTACACCACCGCTGCTCGCCACCAACCGAGCCGGAGTCACCGGGGTGAACTGCTCGTCTTTCAGATCCGGTCTGGCGAGACCGTAAAGCTGCCACATGGAGGCAAGGTTGAGGGGCCCCCAAGCTTCGTAGACGTCGTCGTCTTGCAGGTCAAGCTCACGCACGAGCAGGGCCCGGACCTCGTCGGTCATAGTCTCGTCGACCTCGAGGCGCACGGCCCGCCCGAAACGCCTGCGACGCAGCTCCATCTCGACGGCCAGCAGAAGGTCGTCCGCCTCCTCCTCTTCGAGAGTGAGGTCCGCGTTACGAGTGACGCGGAAGGCATGGAAGCTCTCGATGGTCATGCTCGGGAACAAAGTTGCGAGGTTTGCTGAGATCACCTGCTCTATGCACACGAAGCGCTGACCTCCCGGCAAGGCCAGCAGTCCCGGAAGAAGCGGGGGGACTTTCACCCTTGCAAAACGCCGGGCCTGAGTCTGCGGGTCGCGGACGATCACCGCGAGGTTGAGAGACAGATTCGAGATGTACGGAAAGGGGTGTCCAGGGTCGACCGCAAGGGGTGTGAGGACAGGAAATATGCGTTCCGCGAACACGTCGCGGGTCCAGGCTTTGTCCGCCTCGGAAAGCGAAGGCCAGTCCTGGATTGTGACACCGTGCTCTGCGAGCATCCCCAAAAGGTGCCTTAGAACTGCGACTCTCCGTTCGAGGAGCTCAGCGGATACACTCCGGATCGCTTGGAGTTGCGCGTCGACAGGCAGCCCGTCTGGGGCAGTACCGATACCCGCAGCGAGTTGATCTTTCAACCCGGCGACGCGAACCTGAAAGAACTCGTCCATGTTGGATGCGAAGATGGCAAGGAACTTGACGCGTTCGAGAAGCTTGATGTCCTCCCGCTCGCTCATCGCCAAGACTCGATCGTTGAAATCGAGGTTTGACAGCTCACGGTTGAAGAAGCGGTCTCCCCTCCACTTGAGAGCCTTGTGATCGCCCTCGACAGCGCGAGCGGGGCTGGGAGCCGGCGACCCTGGGGAGATCATCCGATCACGAGCCGCCCTCTTGATCGGGAAGGCCGAGATCCCACTCCAAAACCAAGTTCTCCCTCTCCGCGTCGCGGACGACCCGCTCACGGTTACGGCGAAACTGCGGATCGTGGGGTGGCAGCAGAAGCAGTCGTGCCAGAACCCGCTGGCGGAACTCCTCTATCACGGGCCGGTCGCCGAACTCGGAGTCGACGCGCCAGTGGGGCGCCACGGGCCCGAGGTACACCACTCGGACGTGGCCCCGCGGGGCACTCTGAGACTCTGTTGACATCATGGACATATGCGCCAAGCCTACCCGCGGTTGCGATCCCGCAACCGGTTAGCTGCGCTTATGACTGCTTGAAGAGTGGCATCGAGGATGCTTGAGTGCATGCCAACCCCCCAGAGGGTGACACCGTCAGGCCCTCTTGCCGACACGTACGCGGCAGCACTCGCCTCCGATCCGGAGGTGAGCGCGTGTTCGTGGTAGTCGGTGACCTCGAACGCCAAGCCCAGGAGGTCGCGCAACCCGTTGACGAGGGCATCGACGGGACCGTTTCCGTCTCCTACGACCGTCTCGTGGCGACCGTCGAGGAGCACTTGGGCGACCACCCGCGTCCCTTTGTTCCCCGATGAGACTTCGGCGGATATGAGACGAACATTGGCCTCCTCTGCGAGGTAGTCGGAGCTGAACGCCTCCCACAGAGCAGCCGGCTTTATCTCAGTCCCTGTAGCCTCGGTTATAGCCTGCACACGCTTCGAGAACTCCACCTGCAGCCCTCTTGGAAGGTCGAGGTTGTGCTCGAAGTCCATCAGGTAGGCAACCCCACCTTTACCCGACTGGCTGTTGACCCTGATAATTGCCTCGTAGGTCCTGCCCACGTGCTTGGGGTCTATCGGAAGGTAAGGAACCTCCCACCGTTGGTAGGGGTCAGCGAGCGCGTCCATCCCCTTCTTGATCGCGTCTTGGTGAGAACCAGAAAAGGCGGTATACACCAGGTCACCTGCGTAGGGATGGCGAGGGTGGACTGGCAACCGGTTGCAATGCTCGGCGACTTGGCGAAGGTGGTCGATGTCATGAAGGTCCAGCTTCGGGTCGATCCCTTCCGTCATGAGGTTGAGAGCCAACGTGACGACGTCCACGTTGCCGGTGCGCTCCCCGTTGCCAAAGAGCGTGCCCTCCACTCTGTCGGCCCCGGCGAGTTGCGCTAACTCGGCGGCGGCGACGGCGGTCCCGCGGTCATTGTGAGGGTGAACGCTGAGCACTACGGTCTCCCGGTCGGGAAGGTTGCGGTCCATGTATTCGATGACGTCCGCGTAAGTGTTCGGCCCGAACATCTCTACCGTGTTGGGAAGGTTGATGATGATCCTGTCGTCCGCGCTCGGGGCGATCACATCCATGACCGCCGAGCAAATCTCTACTGCGAACTCCGGCTCCGTCCCGGTAAAACTCTCAGGAGAGTACTCGTAGCTGACTCGGGTCCTACCGACTGAGGACTCGAACTTCTTGACCAATCGAGCAGCGTTGGTTGCAATGTCGATTATCCCCGGCTTGTCCAGGCCGAAAACAACCCGGCGTTGCAGGACCGACGTCGAGTTGTAGAAATGGATGATCGCGTGACGGGCGCCCTCTATAGCTTCAAAAGTCCTCTCGATGAGCTCCGGACGGCACTGCACCAAAACCTGGATGACCACGTCGTCAGGTATGCGATCCTCGTCGATGATCTGGCGTATAAAGTCGAAGTCAGGCTGGCTCGCAGCAGGGAAGCCAACCTCGATCTCCTTGAAGCCCATGCCGACGAGCGTCTCGAAGAACTTGAGCTTGCGCGCAGGGTCCATGGGGTCGATCAGAGCCTGGTTTCCGTCGCGCAGATCGACGCTGCACCACGCAGGCGCAGCTTCGAGGTGCTTCCCAGGCCAGGTTCGCACAAAGTCGGCGATCCCTTCGAGCGGCCTGAAAGGCTCGTAGAGCGCAAAAGGCATCTCGCAGGGGGTCGGGTACTTGTAAGCGGTCATCTGTCGAACCTCACTGGACTGTCTTGGAGTATAAGTGGACGAAAAAGCTGGGTCATACGAGAGCGTTCCCCGCGACGAACCCTGGGGAAACTTCTGCCAGAATTGAAAAACCTCCTGGCCGTAACGGCACAGGAGGTTTAGGCGAGCCCTTCGATAGGAGCTCGCCTATAGGAGAAGAAGTCGGCGGCTGCCGCAAGACCTTAGCAAGTTGGACACGTCAGTTATTCTAACAGCTGCCGTCACCAGCGGGTAACCGTCGCCTGTGAACTGCTTGTGATCGCCAGGGACTCCTCTGGGCGCTCGTAGACGGACTGCACCGCTACCCGACCAGGCCCCCAAAGCCGCAACCACACCTGGCGGTATGAGTATCCAGACCTCCACGCGGAGCCGGCAGCGTTCGGGTATTCGAGATGCAGTGCCATCCCCACCGACACATCCTTGTAAAGAAGGGATGTCGGCTGGATGCAGATCGGCTGATTAGGAGCTAGATCTCTGATGAACACGTTGCCCGGGGCGTGCAACAGCAGAAGGCCGTTACCAGAAGCCGCTCTGAAACTGTCTACGTTGTAGCCGATGGGATAATGATATTCCTGGTCGTTACCCGACTGAGTGGTATACCAGATGCCCGACTGACGCCAGCCGTAGTTCACGTTGGAGGTAGCAGCAAAGAACCTGTGCTCCCGTACGACGATCTCCTGACCCGCCCTGAGAGGTATCGCTACTACCTCCCCCGGGGTGTCCTCCGAGAGGGCAACGTGACCCGGACCCTGAGCGGTGAGCATCACGAGCGGGAGGCCTGCCCGGACCCGGTTCCACCCGCCGGCCATCGCCATCGCGTCCATCGTCACGCTTGGGTCGGCCCATAACACGCTGTGATGTGAGAAAAATATCCCGTCGTGATCTCTCAGACCGAAGTCCGCTACCGGGACGGTGGTACCTTCGATCTGGCAAGTGGAACCGCCGAAGTTTATCTTCGCCATATCCCGAACGGCGGGCTGCTCTTCCCATCCGGAATCGCTGGTCACGTCACGAACGTCTAGCGGAGCACCGCAGCTTGGACAGCTCGTGCCGGTAGGTTCGCTAGAAGTCCTGCAGAAACGACAAACGTACGGTGCCATCAGATGCGCCTCCTGGACATGGCGGGAGGCTACTCGGCCCCAGCGTGGACGTACATGGACTGGATGCCGACCCTACCTGGTCCTGTCATCTCCGCCATGTACATCCCGTGGCGCATCATGCCGGTCCTGACCTTCTGCTGGACGGTGTTCATCGCTACCGACGAGTCCTTGTACAAGAAGCCGCCCGGCTCGACCAGGATCTTCTCGCCAGCCTGGAGGGTGCGTTCGAAGACGTTCCCGTATCCATGAAGAAGCAGGATCCCCTGCTCACCTGACGTGACGAAGCGATCCATGTACATTCCCTCCCCGTGGAGGACGTTGGTCATCCCCTGGATCCTGACGAAGCTGTAGCTGATCGAATGTGAGGCAACGAGGAAGGCGTGCTCTCGGACGTCGATCTCCATGCTTGGGTGCATCGGCAGCACTACCACTTCACCGGAAGCGTCCCGGGAGAACGCGACCCGGCCTGGTCCGTGGGCGACGGAGATCACATGGGGCATACCGCCGAGCATCCTCTTGATCCCCCCGCCAGTGTTCATAGCCGAAAGGGGGGTGGACTCATCTTTCCACAGCAGTACGTGATGCTCGAAGAAGACCGAGTCTCCGTTGGCAAGGTTCACCTCGGCCACCGGCACAAGCTCACCTTCGACCTGGCACGTGCTGGAGGAGAAGCGGAACTCCGTCATGTCCCGCAAGCGCGGGGCTTCTTTCCAGCCGGAGTCGCTGACCACGTTCCGGGCGTCTAGGGGCGCCCCGCACGTCGAACAGGTAGTCCGGCCGGTTTCGTTCTGTGACTTGCACCACTGACACTCGATGCGCTCCATCACCGCAGCATAACATGACGTTTCGGTTCGCTCGGGCCGCAAAGAGTATGTGACTACTTTCTCATGGGTTTCTTAGCTTGTGCGACCATAATCATTACTACCCGTACGAGGAGGGCACTTGTGGACACTAACTGGATGGTCGAAGGTAAATGTCGTGACTTTCCTCCTGAGACCTTCTTTCCAAGCGACGGCGTCGGCGTCGAAGTGGCCCGCAAGATTTGTGCAGATTGCACTGTGAAGTCCCCTTGCTTAGAGTACGCCTTGGTCAATAGGATCGAGCACGGCGTGTGGGGCGGTGCTTCGGAGAGAGAGCGGCGACGCATAGCCCGTCAGAGGCGTGGGCTACACCGCATCGGAGCCTAGCTCTCTCAAAGTCGAGCTCTCTCAAAGTCGAACTCTGTCACGGTCGGCTGGTCGACGACGGATTGCTAGTGCCCAGACTACTGTTTAAGTGTCTGCAACGGCCGCCGATTCCGAGTGGCGGCGAACTACCAAACCGGCGAACAGGCCTTTGGAAGGTAGCCCGATGCGTTAGTTACCGCTGGACTCCCTGCGGACTCTATCCTCGTGGGCTTTAAGCAGTTCGTCGAGTTGGGCCGGCGTCAAGGTCACTGCCGTGTCCCCTGCAGCGGCTTGCGTGGCTTGTGCCTGGGGAGCCTGCACGACAGGAGGAGTCGCAGGAGACGCTATGGCTGCTGCGGTCGCCCGCGAGTTTGCGGCCGCTCGCGCCTCGTCTTCGGCTTCGCTCTGGGCTTTTTTGAACTCGCGTCCGGCCAAGCCCACGTTGCGGGCAATCTTGGGAAGCTGCGATCCTCCCACAAGAACGATCAAGGCCACGACGATTACTATCAGGCCGTCTCCACCGAAAATGTCTGCAAGCATGCTCCAACTCTACTCCTGTCGGCTCGCTAATTTCGAGGGCCGTCGCCGAGCCGTTCGCATCGGCGGGTGGTGATGGACCACGAAACTCTGTTCGAGTGCGTCGTCAACGTCAGCGAGGGCCGCGACCTCGCAGTGGTTGACTACATAGGCCGGGCGGGCGGCAAGTCCACCCTCGATGTGCACTCCGATCCCCACCACAACCGGTCTGTACTGACTTTGGCTGGGCCTCGTAGCCTCCTTGCCGGCGCCGTCCAGCGTGTCGCGTCAGCCACATTAGACAGGATCGACATCACCAAGCACAGCGGCGTCCACCCGCGAATAGGAGCCTTGGACGTCGTCCCTTTTGTTGATCTCACGGCTGTGGTAGATCTCTCCGGGCCAACGAGTCGAGGCCGCAAGTCGGCTTCTGCAGGACCGGCCACGCAAGCCCTGACCAGCCCAAAAGCCTGCGAAGAGCGGAACCGTTTCGCTATCTGGGCGGCAAAAACCCTGCACCTGCCTTGCTTTCTCTACGGTGACGAACGTCCCTTGCCAGAAGTTCGTCGTAGCGCCTGGAGTGGGATCATGCCCGACGCAGGTCCACTCCGCCCACACCCCACGGCCGGCGCTGTGGCCGTGGGGTGTCGGCCTGTTCTGGTCGCCTACAACGTGTGGCTGGCCGAGGCTGACCTAGGCACTGCCAAGGCGATCGCCGCGTCGCTCAGGTCAGCCGAAGTAAGGGCGCTGGGGCTCCAAGTTGGTGACTCGGCGCAGGTCTCCTGCAACCTCGTCCGGCCTTTCCTCCGCGGACCTGGCTTCGTCTACGACTCGGTGGCCGCTCAGGCGGCCGTGTCTCGCGCAGAACTAGTCGGGTTGATCCCTCGGGAAGTCCTGAGAGCCGAAAAGCCTTCGCGATGGAAAGAACTGGACCTCTCCGACAGCAGGACGATCGAGGCCCGCCTCGAAGAGGCGGGCCTCGATGGGGGAAGCTTCGAACTCGGCTAACAGCGCTGCGTCAGCCAGCGACTGCAGCCTTGGCCTCCAAAGTGCGACGCCGACGGATCTTGCGGCGCTCCCGCTCGCTCAAGCCACCCCAAATTCCAAACTTCTCTCCGTAGGTGACTGCGTACTCGAGACATTCCTCACGAACAACGCAACCGCGACAGACCTCCTTAGCCTCTCGGGTAGAGCTTCCCCTCTCCGGGAAGAAGAGGTCCGGGTCGACGCCCATGCAGTTCGCCTTGCGCTGCCAGGACTGATGAGGTCCGCCAATCAGTTTGACTATGTTGCTGACCACTGTCTCCTCGATTTCCGGCGCCCTAGGGTTGTACGCGTGCCAGAGGCAACAACGAATCTCTTACACGTAACTACACCACTGTAATACTGTTCGATCCCGAAGAAAATATCAAGATTTTCGTCCGTTTTTTTCCGGTCAGCGTCGAACCGGGATCTTTGCAGGTCCGCTCAGGAAGTGAGAATCGACTTCACTGCGTCCTCGGCGCCCTCGGCGACAAGGACTATCACCTCATCTCCGGCGGCTAGGACGATGTCGCCGCGCGGCACCACCACCCGACGGCTACGCACCACTGCGACGACGCTCGAATCTCGCGGCATGCCCAGATCCGCTATGGCACGCTCGACAGCAGGGGAGGTCGCGTCTAGGGTTACTTCTACGAGGCCGGCGCGGCCGTCCGCGAGGCTCATCAAGGGGACCAATGTTCCTACCGAAAGGGCTTCTTCGACTAGCGCGGTCATTAGGTGTGGCGTCGAAACCGCCACATCGACCCCCCAGGTCTCGTTGAATAGCCAGATGTTCTTAGGATGGTTAACCCTGGCGATCACCCTTGGGACGGCAAACTCCTGTTTGGACAGCAACGAGACAACCAGGTTGTCTTCGTCATCTCCTGTGCACGCTACGACGACGTCCGCTGAGTCGAACTCGGCCTGAGACAGGACGCTGACTTCGCAGGCGTCGCCCGGAACCCACCTCCAGCCTGTCTGGCCCGCCTGACGGCTCACGACTGCGTCGTCGACCTCGACGATCAGGACCTCGTGGCCGTTGCGCGACAAATCTCGGGCGATCGAACGGCCCACCACCCCCCCACCGGCTATGGAGACTTTCATCGCCCGCCTTTGGCGCCTACGTTCGACATCAACTGTGCCCTCATTTCGTTGATGTGCTCTGTGCACACTGCCATATGAACGATGTCTCCTTCTTGGCCGACTAGCCCCGGCTTTACTAGTTGGGACTGCACGCCCCTAGTGACCAGAACAGGTCTCCACTTCTCCCCTGCCGCCAGCTCGGCGACCGGTTTGCCGCAGTGAGCTTCGGGTAGCGGGACCTCGACCAGGTTCACTGTCCCGGTCGGATCGGTCCACTCGGAACTGACTTCACCCGGTATGAGCCTCCTGGCCACCTGATCGACGGTCCAGCTGACTGTCGCCACCGTGGGGATGCCAAGGCGCTGGTAGATGGCTGCCCTACGGGGATCGTAGATCCTGGCCACGACATTGCTTACTTCGAAGCACTCCCGGGCGATACGCGCAGTCAGGATGTTCGTGTTGTCTCCGCTTGTAACGGCGGCAACGGCCCCGGCGCGCTCGATGCCAGCCCTGCGAAGGTCGTCCTGGTCGAAACCGAAGCCGACCACCTGTTCGCAATCCCACTCGGGGGCGAGGCGTCGAAAAGCGACGGGGTTCTTGTCGAGGACCGCTACGGTGTGGTCCTCCCTTCGGAGCCTGCCAGCGAGCTCGCTCCCTACCCGGCCACAGCCGACAACGATGACGTGCACCTGCCAAGCTTAAGCGAGATCCAACTTAACGGCGAACCCGTGACCCTAGGCTGTCCCCGTGTCGCCGGACGGCGAGTCTTGTCGTCGAGCCCTATCTCTGGCGTCCGATCAGGCGCTTCGACGCTGTACCCGTTTATGCTCCAAGAAGTCGACAAGGACGTAGCTGCCGAGGCTCTCAGGCGTGGTGTAAAACGCCCGACCTCCATTTATCTGGGTCATCTTCTCCACGAAGCTGCGCAGGTAGCCCGTAGCGTCGAGCATGAACGTGTTCAGTCGAATTCCATCGCGGGTCAGCTTCGCTACCTCCTGGAGGGTAACCCTCACGGTCTCGGGTGTCGGTGGATAGTCGAAGAACGGTTCGCCGTTAGCGAGGATGTGCGCTGTCGGCTCGCCGTCGGTGATCATGATCACCTGCTTGGTGCCTGACTTTCCTGCAAGCATCCGCCTAGCAAGGATCAAAGCGTGTTGCATATTGGTTCCGTAGGTGTAGTCCCAAGAGACTTCAGGCAGTGAGTTAGCTTTCAACTCCCTTGCCAGCTCGCCGAAACCAACCATGCCGAGGAAGTCACGCGGGTACTGGCCGCTGATCAGCGACTGCAGCGCCATAGCCACCTTCTTAGCCGCTAGGAAGTTCCCTCTCATCGGCATCGAGAGCGAAAGGTCGATCGCCAAAACCGTAGAAGACGACGTCAAAGTCTCCGTCTGATCCACCTCGAAATCATCGGGCGCAAGGCGGACCGGAAGTCCCGAACCCCCGCGTCGCAGGGCGTTTCGGACGGTCCTTTCTATCGAGAGGTTGAACGGGTCGCCCCACTCGTATGGCTTGGTTTCGAACGTCCGCTCGTGGCCGGCTCCCAGTCGCTCGACCTGATGGCCCCCAGTGCGGTCCTTCATGACCTTGGAGAAAAGCTCGGACAGCGCATTCCGACCGATCTTGCGCAAGGCGCGCGGTGTCAGCTCAAGGCGTCCCCCCTTGGTGTCCATAAGACCGGCTTCAGCCAACTGGCGCGCGACCCGAGCGAGCTGTTCGAGCGATCGTGCTGCGTCCTCACCGACTAGCTCCCTCGCCTTGTCGATATCCACTTCGGCGAGGGCACCCGGATTGGATGCGGTGGTGAGCATGGACTCAAGGCTGTCGAGATCGCCAAGGCTGTTGAGAACCGATGCTGCCCCGACCAAGTCGAGCGGATCGCCCCCGCTGAAGGTGTAGCTGCCCTCCCACCCTGCGCCAGGAAACGCCCCCCGCAGGTTTCCTCTCAGCCTTTCCACTTGCCACTTGAGGTCCATGTCCTCTAAAAGTGCGTCTGAGAGA
Source organism: Actinomycetes bacterium (assembly GCA_021847945.1). Classification (GTDB taxonomy): domain Bacteria; phylum Actinomycetota; class Acidimicrobiia; order Acidimicrobiales; family Palsa-688; genus JAJZAM01. Next base: position 29,720 of record JAJZNG010000080.1, read on the forward strand.
CGCTGCAACTCTGCCCTTTGCTCAGGTGTCATCGAGTTGAGCAGCTGAGACATGGCCGCCATCTGGCGTGCCATATCTTCGAGCAGTTCGTCCAATGTCGCCGGGTTACCCGGGAACATGTCACCGAAGCGTGCCATGAAGTCCTCGAACGCACCAGTGGTGTCCCGCCCCGCCGAGCGCGCCTCGATCATCTGATTGAGATGGTCGAACATCTCCCTCATCCGTTGCAGAGACTCGGGCGACATGTCCGACATCGCCTCTGACATCTGGTTGAATTGACTCTGCAGGACCTGGGATCGCAGCTCTTCAACTAGATCCTCGAAGCTCTGCTGCGCAGAGGAGCTCGTCCAGTCGTAATCCTGCAGGGAGCGGATCTGACCCGCAAGGTCAGGCGGCAGCAGGTCCAAGGCGATGGACCGCTCGGCGATAGCCTCGTCGCTCACACCCGCCCTGCGTTGGTCTCCGGAGCTTTCCGCCTGCTGGCGAGCTTCGTCCAATGACCTCCTCTCGGCGTCCACAATTTCCTTGAGCCTGTCAGCCACTTCAGAGAACGGCTCTCCGAGGTCATGCTTTTCGAGCAGCTCGGTTCTACGCTCCCGGACCTTTTGGAGGATGTCGCGCAGCCCTTCAACCCGCCGGCCATTGCGGTCGGTGAAACCGCGTTGGAGAAGTCTGTGCAGCGCCTGGTTCAAGTCGCCGTGAAAGAGGAGCTCGTCGGTGAGCTGTGCGAACACGTCGTCCGCGTCGAAGTCGAACCCGGTCTGGGTTCCGTCCCAGCGGGAGTAGGTGAACCCGGCCACTGCCAGCTACCGGGCCCTGTAGAGAGAACGGGAACCTGACTGGTCCTTGTTAAGTCGCTTCGTCAAGTGCATCCCCTCCAAGACGAGCTCAACCCCCGAGGCTATGACCGAAGGCGACTCGCTGCCGTCGACAGCGGCTATCGCCGCAACAGCTTCCCGAAGGCCGGGGAAGTCCCCGAGGGACTCGACGAGGTCCGAAGCCGTCACGTCGTCACCGCTGTGGAGCACCCGCCCGCCTTCGAAGTCGGCACTTACCGCTTTGAGCCTGTCAGCTGGTACTGACGAGCGGAAGACGCCGACCACCGCTTGGGCTATGAGCGCTTCCACTACGTGGCTCTCGCGGGTGTCGTCGATGGAGTCCAACTCCACCTTCCCGAGCGTCGATGCTGCCAACGACTCGAGGTCCGCGATTCGAGGGGCCGCCTCCAGCTCCCCGAGTCGCAGGGCTCTTCGCAACGAGCTCGCCACCATGATCTCGTAGTTTGCGACGCTCAAGCGCACCGAGACCCCTGACCGCTGGTTGATGTGGGGACTCTGGCGCGCGAGATGCGTCAACGTTGCGACCACCTCTGACATGAATTGCGGGACCTTCAGGGTGACTCCCGGTACGTTCGCCTTGGTCGCCTCCTGCTCGACGACGGCCATCTCCGCCTCCACGTCCAGTGGATAGTGAGTTCGGATCTGCGATCCGAAGCGGTCTTTGAGCGGGGTGATGATCCTTCCGCGGTTCGTGTAGTCTTCCGGGTTGGCGGAGGCCACCAGCAAGATGTCGAGAGGCAACCTTATCTTGTACCCCCGAACCTGAATATCTCGTTCCTCGAGCACGTTGAGTAGCCCGACTTGGATTCGCTCAGCAAGGTCTGGCAGCTCGTTGACCGCAAAGATCCCCCGGTTCGTGCGAGGGACGAGCCCGTAGTGCAAAGTGAGCTCGTCAGAAAGATAACGGCCCTCGGCAACTCGGATCGGATCCACCTCGCCGATCAGGTCTGATATCGAAGTATCCGGCGTCGCTAGCTTCTCGCCGAGCCGCTCGTCTCTGTGAACCCACGCGATCGGACATTCGTCCGCCAGCTCGGCGATGAGGTCCTTGGCGTAGCGAGACACCGGACGGTAGGGATCGTCGAGGATCTCCGAACCCGCCACGATAGGGATCCATTCGTCCAGCAGGCCCGTGAGAGACCGGATCATCCTGGTCTTCGCCTGACCGCGCTCTCCGAGGAAGATCACGTCATGGCCTGCGAGAAGGGCATTCTCGAGCTGCGGCAGGACAGTGTCCTCGTATCCGACGAGGCCGTCGACGATCTGACCGCCGGAATGGAGACGAGCGGCGACGTTGCGGCGGATCTCCTCCTTGACGGGGACGGACTGCCATCCGCTTCGCCTTAGCTCTCCCAGTGTTACAGGCCTGGACGTCATGCGGTCCAAGCTACCCCTACCACGGGGCAAAGATGTCAGCGCGTACCCGGCATCCCCCGGTGCACGCAGGACGCTCAGCCCGTGTACGAAGAAGCCGCCAGGCGCCGTCGGCGGTGGAACGACAGCCGGGCGAAGATCGATTCCCGGGCTTTGGGCTTCTTGCGCGTCGCATTGGTCAGCGCGTCCGGTCGCAGGCTAGCCGGGTTGTACCCGCGATGATCCAGTTCTGGGGTCGCCATCCTGCTCAGCTTCCGCCGCGCCTGGGAGGCGATCAGGTTCCGGTCGGCCCTGGACATTCCGAACAGCACTCCGACCATCTCGCGTGCTTGGGCGGAAGCCACTTCGAGACGTAAAGCCGGCATCCCCTCCGTGACGGTAGCTGTCAAGACAGCCACCATCTCTAAGCTGAGTGTCAGTCCGTCGCGAACCCCTTCGGTCGGCGTAAGGACGCCTTCGTGGTAGGAAGAGTAGATCCGCTGGATCTCCCGGCACAGACCTAGGCTGAAGGCGACGTCGTCCTCTTCCACGAGCTTGAAGCCGTGAGGCTCGACCATGGGTTCTAGGGACTTTGGCTCGCTTAGCTGAAGCACTTGGCTGTCTCCGAAATCACTCTTGCCTCTGTCGTAGTAGGGCGGGGCTCGTAACGAACGGAGCTACCCGCTGCGAGGTCTTTCGGCTTCTACGAGGCTCGCCTTGAGGCCGAAGGACTCAGGATCCGCCCGCGGCGGCTGCAACCGGGGCCCAATCCCATGTCTCCGAGTCGGACCACAGCCCGTCCAGCTGGTAGAAGTCCCGAGCCTCCTCCAACATGGCATGAACTACGAACGCACCGAAATCCATGAGAACCCATCGGGCATCGGTTAGGCCTTCGATGCTGATCGGTCCACCACCTCCGAACGCTTTCACCCTATCTTCGACCGCGTCGGCTATCGTGCGGACCTGCCTGGAACTGGTAGCACTGGTTATGACGAACGCATCGGCTATTCCAAGAGACTTTCCCACCCCAAGGACCACGGTGGATTCACCGCCCTTCTCGTAGCACGCCTTCGCCGCTTCGAGGCACAGCTGCCTCACGGTCGGATCTTCCAAAACTCTCACCTCTCTACCGTAGGGCCCGCTGCGCTACGTTCAGTGTAAGGGACTGATTCGAACTTCTAGGGGCAGGGCCGGATCCTCCCGACCCGGACGGGCTGTCGAGCCACTGCAGACCGAGGATCACGACTGTCGCTGCCAACAAGACGACGAGTACCACCAAGACCGCCATCATCTCCCTGAAGCGGCGGCGGCGGCGACGGCGGCGCGCCGTGCGGACACCGATGTTGGTTTGGCCGACGCTGGATCTCGCACCCAGAAATTCGGCCGTTTCGACTGGTTGAGACCTACGCGCCTGGGGGTCCGTCCGCAGGCCACTGGGAGGCCGCTGCGATAGCACGTCACGGCGAACCGTCAGCATTCCCCCCCACAATACATTCCTCTGCGTCGCAACAGCTCCACGCCCCCAGCAGGTATCAGGTAGTCGAGCGGGCGTCCATCTCGGGCGCGTTCGCGTAGATCGGTGCTAGAGATCTCGAGGTTCGGCACCTCGACGGTCTCGACCCTCCACCCCGAGTCCTCGAGACCGACCGGTGACGCCGCCCCGGGACGGTTGACCACGACGAGACGGGCAAGGTCTCGGATCTCTTCCCATCGATCCCAGCTCTGCAGCGAGGAAGCGACGTCCCAACCGACGATAAGGTACAGATCCGGCGGTGGGACACCGGCCCTCAGCTCTCGCAGTGTTTCGACGGTGTAGGACGGCCCGCCCCGGTCGATCTCCGTTCGGCCCGCCTCGAGACCCTCGACGCCAGCCACGCAGGCTTCGACGAGTGCCAGCCGGTCAAGGGCTGGGCTCACCGGCCTCGAGCCCACTTTCTGCCACGGCTCGTTGGCGACCATCAAGATGACAAGATCGAGATCCAATGCGTAGCGACAGTTGACGGCTGCGACGAGATGACCGACGTGGATCGGGTCGAACGTCCCGCCGAGGATTCCCACACGTTGGGCCATGGCCATCGAAGGCTACCTTTTCGGCGGGGTCGCCTCTAAGAACCTGACTTTGGCCTGGCTGGCTAGGAGATGTTCGCGTTGCCAAGGGTTCGAGTTTCGGCCACTCTGGATGGCATGCCCAACCGATCCACGTGGAGCCCTGCCAGCTGGAGAACCCGACCAGCTGGCCAGCAACCGGACTGGCCTGACGCGTTCGCTTTGGACCGCGTTCTGAAGGTCATCTCGGCTTTGCCCCCTCTTGTGTTCGCAGGTGAGGCGAGAAGCCTGACTTCGAGCCTTGCGGAGGTCGCGGCAGGCAGGGCTTTTCTCTTGCAAGCGGGTGACTGCGCCGAGTCCTTCAACGACTTCACCGCCGACAGCATCCGCGACAAGCTGCGGGTGATACTGCAGATGGCCGCCGTGCTCACATATGGGTCGGGCGTGCCGGTGGTGAAAGTTGGACGGATCGCCGGCCAGTTCGCAAAGCCCCGCAGTTCCAACACCGAGTTGGTCGACGGCAAGGAGATACCTAGTTTTAGAGGTCATCTTGTCAACGACGACGCTCCTACCCTAACTGCTAGGACCCCCGACCCGAACCGGCTTCTTGACGCTTACCACCAGTCCGCGTCGACGCTCAACCTTCTAAGGGCCTTCACCAAGGGGGGATTCGCCGACTTGTCTCAGGTCCACACCTGGAACAGGGAGTTCGTCGCTCAGAGCCCCGGTGGGCGTAAGTACGAAGCTCTCGCGTCGGAGATCGAACGGGCCCTGCGATTCATGCGTGCCTGTGGCGTCGACCTGTCCGCTGGGACGCTTCGCGAGGTCGAGTTCTGGACAAGCCACGAAGCCCTGATACTCGGCTTCGAGGAGGCTATGACCAGGCGAGACTCGCTGACCGGTGACTGGTATGACACCTCGGCCCATCTGCTTTGGGTCGGTGAACGCACCAGGGAAGTCGGCGGAGCTCACGCTGACTTCCTCTCGGGCATTTCAAACCCGATCGGAGCGAAAGTGGGTCCTTCGGCCACACCGGCGGAATTGGTGGCTCTGTGCGACAAGCTGGATCCCGAGCGCACTCCGGGACGGCTGGTTCTGATCGCCAGGATGGGTATCGGCAAGGCGGCAAGCCGCCTGCCGGGACTGATAGGCGCGGTTCGACAGTCAGGACATCCCGTAGTGTGGACCTGCGACCCCATGCACGGCAACACCTTCGTCGGCGCCGGGGGACGAAAGACCAGGCATCTCGACCACATAATGGGTGAGATCAGCGAATTCTTCGAGGTGTGCCGGGGCGAGGGCGCTTGGCCAGGCGGGATCCACATCGAGCTCACCGGCGATGACGTCACGGAGTGCCTTGGCGGAACGGAGGAGGTCTTAGAGGAGCAACTTGAGCTGCGCTACACCACCACCTGTGACCCCCGACTTAACGGCGGGCAGTCTTTGGACCTCGCCTTTCAGGTAGCGGAGCTCCTCCGAACCTGACTCACAGAGCGGTGCAACGCAGCCGCGGATCATAATTGTTGATTATTCCGATCAACATTTGATAGATTCGGTCTGTGGAGCACAGAACGATCAACCCTGAGCTAGAAGCGGACATAACGAAGTTCGAGGAGCTCCTGGAGGCCCACCTCTCAGGCCGGATCGACGACGACGCTTTCCGGGTGTTCCGGCTCAACAACGGCGTGTACGGTCAACGCCAGGGCGGGCACAACCAGATGGTGAGGCTGAAGCTTCCCTACGGGAACGTCACCGCAGAGCAGCTTGAGGTCCTCGCGGAGGTCTCGGAGCGCTACAGCCGCGGCTGGGGGCACATCACGACCCGTCAGAACGTGCAGTTCCACTTCGTGCAACTCAAGAGGGTTCCCGAGATGCTGAGGGACCTTGCCGCCGTGGGGCTGACGTCGCGTGAGGCGTGCGGAGACACTGTGCGTAACGTCATGGGATGCCACCTCGCCGGGGCGTGTCCCTTCGAAGTGCTCGACATAAGCCCGTGGGCCGAAGCGACCTTCCGTCACTTCTTGCATCACCCTTACGCCCAGAGGCTGCCGCGAAAGTTCAAGATCAACTTCTCGGGGTGCGCCACCGACTGTGGCCAGGCCATGTTCAACGACGTGGGTGTCGTAGCAGTAGGCCGGCCTAAGGAGAACGGGACCGTCGAAGCCGGGTTCCGTGTCTTCATCGGCGGGGGCCTAGGAGCCAACCCCCACCCCGCGCAGGCCCTGGAAGAGTTCACCGCAAGAGAGGATCTCCTCCCGACCATCGAAGCTGTCCTTAGAACTTTCGACCACTTCGGTAACCGGTACAACAAGCTTCGCGCCCGCCTCAAGTGGGTGGTAGACGAGATCGGCATCGACGAACTTCGGCGGCGCGTTCTGCGAGAACGACAGCTGCTGGTGGCCTCTTCAAGCTGGCCGGGGGGTATACCGCCTATCGTCGAGGAACTTGGCGACAGCCCCGCAGGGATGAGCTCGACGCTCCCGGTGACTCCGGTAGGGACCCCGGTAACTCTGAGGACTTCCCGCACCGCCAGCCCCTACCGGCGATGGGAGTCCACCAACGTAGTCGTTGGGGTCGCCAAGGGGACGGTTAGCGCGGTGGCCCACGCGCCGCTCGGTGACGTCACCGCAGCGCAGTTCAGGGCGCTGGCGGCGATAGTCAGGGACTTCGGCGTTCAGATCCGCGCGACTAACCGCCAGAACCTGGCTATAAGAGGCCTGAGCGCAGAGCAGCTTCCAAGCCTCTATCAGGCTCTGGATGCGATGGGGATGGCCGCTCCCGGAGCGGAGCTCGCCAGGGACGTCGTGTCGTGCCCAGGTGCTGACACCTGCAACCTCGCCGTCACGCAAAGCAGAGGCCTCGCCCAGGACATTTCCAGTGCGCTTGAAGAGGCCGGCCTCGCCGACGTCGGCGGCGTACGCATCAACATTTCCGGCTGCACCAACAGCTGCGGGCAGCATCACATCGCCGATATCGGCTTTCACGGGGCCGAGCGGCGGTCCCACGGTCGGCCCGCTCCCGGATATCAGCTTCTGCTAGGAGGCCACGTCGGCGATACCGAGATCGAGTTCGCTCAACGCGCTCTGCGTTTGCCGGCCAAAGCGGCCGCGGAAGCAGCTGTCCGCGTCGTCGCCAGGTTCGCCGACGAGCGCATCCCCGGGATGTCGTTCACGGACTGGCTGAGCGCTGCGGGGGGAGCCAAGGCCGTGTCGAAGGACCTTGCGGACCTTGACGAGTGGCCATCCCCGGAGGAGCGACCTGACTTCTACGTGGACTTCGCCGAGACCGGTCCCTACATAGCCGAGGTCGGCTCCGGGGAATGCGCCGCCGGCTGATTCGCAGCTTTCGCTTTCAGGTCTAATTCCTTAAACCGGCGCCGGCGTTGGCCGATGTAGCAAAGAGTGGGTTCCTGGACGGCTGCGTGCACGCAGACTCATCGCCCGGACGCTTCTAATGCTCACGGGAAAACTCGAAGCAGTCCCGCAGCGGCGGGACTGGGTTGGCGCGCCGTCGTGGGGGTCGTTATCGCCGCTTCGGTCGGACTCGCCGCCCTGGTGCCGGCTGCTTACGCCACACCCCCGGCTGATACCAGCGCTGCCTCCACCCCCGCCACGACTGCGGCGACGACGACGACCATCCCCACGGTCAACCTTGACCCGCTCCTATCGCAGGTCCAAGGCGACCTGTACCAACTGAGCGCAATCGCCGACTTCCAACCGGCCCTCTCCTTGGTCTCACAGGCCCGCTCCGTGCTCGGCGACGCGAACGCAAAGGTCGATTCGGCGTTGTCGAACGTGGAAGCGGCGCAGAAGGCCCAGAGGCAGTCAGCCTCCAACGAAGCCGTCGCCGCTGAACGTCTACGAGAGATAGCTCTCGACGCTTATGTCGGGGCCGCCGCACCTGCGGCGGGACCCTTGTCGCCGGGCTCGACGAGCGCGAATGGAGGCCAGACTGCTACCTCCGATTCGACTCAGAGTGCCATCACCGCTATGGACGCCCAAGAGATGCTTGTGATCGTAGGGGAACAGGCCCGAGATGACTACACCCAAGCCGTGCAAGCAGCGAACGCATCGGCGTCGAAAGTAGCCGCAGCAAATCAAGTTCTCGTGAGCGCTCGCAACGTCGCTGGACGCGACCAAGACTTGCTTGACTCGGCTCTCAATACTCTGACGCTAGTAGAGAAAGCTGCGACCACCCCTGCGAGCGCTTCGAGCCCACCTCTACCCGACCTTGGCGGACCCCCAGCATCAGGACCGACGAGCACCGTTCCCAACCCGATCGTCCCCCACGCTCCGCTGCCACAGCCGGTCAGGAGCGCTTCCCTCTCCAGTTCCCAGATGGTCGACAACCCGCCGACGCCGCGCTCACCGGACATCCTCGGTACGCCCGTGCTGACGGCCAGCGAGCTCGCAGCCTGGTACACGAGCACTGGCCACCAGGCTGACACCACCGTGCCAATTTCTCAGCTCGCCGGCTTCTACGCCCAGTGGGGTTCGTTGCTAGGCGTACGGGACGACCTCGCTTTCGCGCAGTCGGTAATAGAGACTGGCTACTTCTCTTTCCCCGCCGGGGGTCAGCTCGTAAGCACCGACAACAACTTCGCGGGTATCGGAGCATGCGACAGCTGCGCAACCGGGATGAGCTTCCCGAACGCAGAAACCGGGGTGGAGGCCCAGGTCGAGTTGCTCTACCAATTCGCCACCAAAAATCCGTTGCCTCCCGGAACCAGCAACGTGGTCGGAGGCACCCCTCTTAGCGGATGCTGCACAACCTGGGTACAGCTCGCTGGCCACTGGGCGACGAGCCTTGTGTACGGCCAGTCGATCATGACCGTCTATGACAGCATGCTCAAATGGGTTATCCCTCGCCGGGAGGCAGCGGCGGGCATCCCCGTACCCACACCACCGGCGTAAGCGTCACAAGACCCGCCAGGCCTATCCCGCCGCGGGGGTGCCGCAGGAGGGACAGAACCTCGCACCCGGAGCTAGCTCGGTGCCGCACTGAGAGCAGTGCGCCACGGCGGGCGCCAGCGACGTGCCGCACGACGAGCAGAACTTGGCACCCTGCGGGTTCTCTGCCGCGCAACCGGGACAAGCGACACCCGGCGGAGCCATCGCAGTACCGCACGAAGAACAGAACTTGGCTCCCAGTGGGTTGTCCGCTGCACACGAAGGGCACTTCGCCGCCGCCGGGACAGCGCTCGCCGACGCAGCGGCTGCCTGGGCGGCGTAACCTGGTCCTCCGCCGGCGAAACCAGGGCCGGCGGGCAGATTGGGAGAAGCTGCCTGGGGAGCTGCCGCTGCCTGGCCTCCCAGACCGAGCCCCGCAGCGAGGAAGGCTCCACCCACAGCACCGCCCCCCTGCGCCATTCCGGCCCCGGCGCCGAGGGCCATCTCACCCGCCGCATATTGGTTGAAGCCACCTGCGAGCCTCGAGTAGGCGGTGTCCTTGGCGAGGGCCTTGAGCTGGGCTTCGTCCTCGGCGGAGAGGTTGATGTCGAAGTTCCCCATCCGCACCAGCTGCACGCCGTAGCTGGCTAGCTGCTCGTTGCCCGCCGATACCACCTCTTTCTCAATGTCAGGCGTGTACGCGGACAGGCCGAGGATCGGCCAACCGTTACGGACGATCTGAACCGTCATGTGAGTTCGAAGGACTTTGAGCAGCTGATCGCTCATCCAGCCTGTCACCGCGTCGTTGTCAGCGACGTTCACCGTTCCAACCAGGTTGGTGATCAAAGCCACCGGGTCTACGACCTTCATCGAATAGTCGCCGAAGACACGAAGGGTCACAATCATTCCGGTCTGGGGGTCCTGCACGTCGTCTATGCGCCCACCAAAAGCGTTCCGCGGGTACTCGCGGGTACCGACGAAGTACAGCTCCGCCCGATAGGCGTTACCACCGGTAGCAAAGTCGATCAGAGCTCCCAAGCCCGGAAGCTCGTCGGCTTGTATCTGATGGCGCCCGGGGCCCATCGTCGCAACAACCTTGCCGGTGTTGACGAACACTGCCATCTCGTCGGCGTTGACGATAGCCCTGGTCATCTTCCGGATCGTCTCGTCAGGCCACTTGAAGACGATCTGACCCTTGCGGTCATCGGGTACAGCGATGAACTCCCTATCGAACAAGGCCATCTAAACCCTCCATCTGTCTGGCTTTTCGGCTGTCTGGCTTTTCGGCTGTCTGGCTTTTCAGCTTTCTGGCCATACCGCTTTACAGCAGCTCGTCGCCTCATCACGACGACAGGTAGACACGATACTCATACCGGGCGTCGATAGGCGACGAAGCGCTCGCTTTTCGGCCGGCCCAGTTTCGACGCCTGAGATCGCAGCTTCGGCCTCACGCCGTCAACTCTATTTGGGGTCCGCCGTGCCGCTACCGGTATGCTGACAGCCTTACAGCCGGTACGTGCCAAAAGCTCGGCACTGGCGGGGGCGTAAAACCGTCCCGACCGCTTTTTACCTGACCTGCAGATTCAACACGCCGAAAGGACCTGTGCCTGTGACCGCAATCTCCCCTACTCGTTTCGAATCTCCAGGGGCTGTCCGTGAGGGTCTCGCTTCGGTGTCCTACCTCGCCAATGAGGGGATCGCCGGCGTCGTCTTCCTAGCAGAGCGCCTCGGCAAGCCAGTGCTCGTGGAAGGCCCGGCGGGCACCGGCAAGACGCAGCTCGCCAAATCGGTCGCCGAGATGACAGGTTCGAGACTCATACGCCTGCAGTGCTATGAGGGCCTTGACGAGTCCAAGGCGCTCTACGAGTGGAACTACAAAAAGCAGCTTCTTCGCATCCAAGCTGAGCGGATCACCCAAGCTGACGGCGAGACCTGGAGCGACATAGAAGACGACATCTTCTCAGAACCTTTCTTGATGACCCGGCCACTACTTGAGGCGATCCGGGCCCAAGACCCAGTCGTCCTGCTCATCGACGAAGTGGACCGCGTCGAGGTAGAGACAGAAGCCCTGCTCTTGGAGATCCTCTCGGACTACCAGGTGTCGATCCCCGAGCTCGGAACGGTTGAAGCGACTCAGATACCTCTGGTGTTCTTGACCTCGAACAACACCAGGGAGCTCTCCGAAGCTCTCAAGCGTCGCTGCCTCTTCCTCCACATCGACTACCCAGACGTCGAACGCGAGAAGCAGATCGTCCTCACCCGGGTTCCCGGGATAACCGACTCACTTGCCGACCAGGTAGTGAGGATCGTCAGATCTATCAGAGGACTGGACTTGAAGAAAGCCCCGTCCGTGTCGGAGACCCTTGACTGGGCACGAACTCTCGTGCTGCTGGGGATCCAGTCTGTGGACAGCCAGACTGCGACGGAGACTCTCCATATCCTGCTCAAATACCAGACCGACATCGACAAGGCGGCGAAGGACCTGGCCGGCTCGTCGAGCTCGAAGCGGTAGGTGACGGTGGACGGCAGCGAGCAGGCGCTCCCAGAGGGAAGCTCGGCCGGCATCCTCGAGTCGGTGTCGGGGTTCGTCAAGGAGCTCCGCAACGCGGGGATCCCTGTAAGCCTCACAGAGAACCTCGATGCCGTAGAAGCTCTGCGGCACGTTCCCTTGGAGGATCGCGACGCTTTTAAGTACGCCCTTGCGGCGACGATGGTCAAGAACAACGCCCACTGGAAGACCTTCGAGACGGTCTTCGAGGTGTATTTCTCGCTTAGGGGTCGGGAGTACCGTATCGGCGACAATGACGGGGCCGACGACACCGACGACCTGCTGAGCTCGCTCATCGGTTCGGCCCAAAGCGACGGGCAGGGGTCTGCTGAAGGTCTGACCCAGGAGCAGCTCGCCGAGATGCTCCTGCGAGCCTTGATGGACGGGAACGACTCAATGCTCAGGGCGATAGCCAGGACAGCGGTATCCCGTTATGCGGGCATGGAACCCGGACGCCCGGTCGGTGGCACGTACTACCTGTACCGAACTCTCCGCCAGCTCGACCTGGAAGCCATCATGGCGAAAATGATGGAACAGGCGGGTCGCACGGACCCTGCCCGCTCCGATCTGGAGGAGAGGCTCACCAGGGAGGACTTCGAGCACCGGATCGACGCTCTGCGCAGGGAGATCGAGGCGGAGATACGACGGCGGCTCGTGGCGGACCGAGGTGCCGAAGCGGTAGCGAAGTCCGTCCGCAAGCCGCTACCCGAAGACGTCGACTTCATGCACGCAAGCCGGGAGGAGCTCGCCGCGCTACGCAAGGCGATCACACCCCTGACCCGCAAGCTCGCTGTGCGCCTCGCGCGAAAGCGCCGTCACGGGCGTAAAGGACCCCTCGACTTCCGAAGCACCGTCCGCCACTCCCTGTCCTATGGCGGGGTTCCCGCAGACCCGCGGTTCCGCTATCCGAGGCCCTCCAAGCCGGAGATCATGGTCATCGCGGACATTTCCGGTTCAGTAGCAGCGTTCGCTCGCTTCACTTTGCAGATGGTTTACGCGATCAGCTCCCAATTCTCCAGGGTACGGTCGTTCGTTTTCATAGACGGCATCGACGAGGTGACCGACTACTTCAAACAGACCGAGGACATCTCTGCCGCCATCGCACGGATCAACACCGAAGCCGACGTCATCTGGGTGGACGGCCACTCCGACTACGGACACGCGTTCGAGGCTTTCTGGGACCGCTGGGGCCGGGACGTCAACCCGAAGACGACGGTGCTCCTGCTCGGCGATGCCCGTAACAACTACCATGCCTCCCAAACCTGGGTCCTGGCGGAGATAGCCAAAAAGGCCCGCCACGTGTACTGGCTGAACCCCGAGCCGCGCTCCTACTGGGACACCGGGGACTCTATCGTCGGCCAGTACAGTGCCCACTGCGACGGCGCCTACGAATGCCGGAACCTCAAGCAGTTGGAGCGTTTCGTGGAGCACCTCGGCTGAGGCTATGGTCTGACCTGACCGGAACCTTCGACTAGGTACTTGTAGGTGGTCAGGGAGGCTGCCCCCATCGGACCCCGAGCGTGCAGCTTCTGAGTGCTGATACCTATCTCGGCGCCGAAGCCGAACTGCTCACCGTCGGTGAAGCGGGTGGAGGCGTTGACCACTACAGCAGCCGCGTCGACCTCGCTTTGGAACCGGCGGGCGCTGGCGAGATCTGAGGTTACGATCGCCTCGGTGTGACCGGAACCGAACCGGCCGATGTGGGCTATGGCTTCGTCTATGTCGGAGACCACCTTGACCGCCAGCGTGAGGTCGAGGAACTCTCGTGCGTAGTCCTCGACGGTCGCGCTCGCCACCTTGGAATCCCCGAGGATCGACCGGGTTTCCTCGTCGCCCCGCAACTCCACGCCGCCAAGGAGGGGGCCCACCAGCTTCAGGAACTCCGCAGCGACACGGCGGTGTACGAGGAGCGTCTCCGCAGCGTTACATACGCTCGGCCGCTGGGTCTTGGCGTTGACGATGATGGCGCAGGCCATCTCCAGGTCGGCTGACTCGTCTACGTATACGTGGCAGTTTCCGTCACCGTCGATTACGTACGGAACCCGACAGTGCTGCTTCACCTCCGCTATGAGCGACGGACCTCCCCGGGGTATTAGGCAGTCGATGACACCGTCCAAAGCGAGGAAGTCCCTCACCGTCTCGCGGGAAGGATCCTCGACGAGTATCAGGGCGTCCTCTGGTAGGCCTACCTCACGGTAGGCGGCTCTCATCGCCGCCGCTATGACCACGTTAGTCCTCAAAGCTGCAGAGCTGCCTCGAAGGAAAGCCACGTTGCCTGCTCTCAGGCAAAGCCCGGCTGCGTCGGCTGTAACGTTGGGGCGGTTCTCGTAAATCACTGCGACGACCCCGAGGGGAACTCTGACGCGGCGTATCTGCAAGCCGTTAGGTCGCACCCAACCGTCGAGGACCTCCCCTAGCAGATCCGGGCTGGCGGCGAGGGCCCGCAGCCCGGCGGCCATGCCTGCCACCCGCCCGGGGTTGAGGGCCAGCCTGTCGACCGTAGTTTCCGCTACCCCCGCTTCCTTAGCGCTGGCGATGTCGCCTTGGTTGGCGGAGAGAATCTCGTCGCGTGCACGTTCCAACTCTTCAGCGGCGCGTTCGAGGCCCCGATCACGGGTACCTGACGGGGCTGACGCAACGATGGACGCCGCAGCTTTGGCTCTGCCCCCCAAGTCGACGAGGTCGCACACGGTCATAGACCAAAGCTAGCGCGCACATCTCCGCCGGTAGCGCCCTATCCTGTTCGTGTGGCCGGTACCCCTTCCACGCCTGAGCGTGTCCGTCGGATCCCCGAGCAAGTCCGTCAGGGCCCGGGAAGTCGCTGGTAGCTGCACGTGCCCTGGTCGAGCCGAAAAGCCAGGCGGGAAGCCGAACACAAGGCCCAGATAGACCCGTGGGGTTACCCCGAACCCTGGCGGGGCTTCCTCACCCGGCTTATCGACGCCGGGGAGCGCTTCGACTCCGCCCTCGGATCTTGGCCGGACGGGCCCACCCGGGACCGTCTTAGCGAGATATCGCCCCGCCTCCACGCCCAGATGGACGGTATTGTCCCCGCCATCGAGCGTGCGGCCACTTTGACCTCGCGCTCCCCTGGTCTGCCCGCCGCTCCAGGACCGACCGCCGCCCAGCTGAGCGCATCGATAAGGCGCCTCCAGGCTGACCGAGCCCGCTTGGCTCCTAACGATGCGGCGGCCTTGGCCGCTTTGGATCGCGCTGAGGCCTCGGCAGCAGCATCGCTTCGAGCGGCGAGAGAGGCCGAAGCGGTGTCCCAACGCCTGGTGGACGCCGTCCGCTCGGCGGTCGAGCTTGTCGAGCAGGCTGCTGGTGAGGTGGTGGCGCTCGCCGTGGAATCGTCCCTCGGCGAGACCTTGTCGAGCCAGCTCGCCGGCAACCTAGACGAGGTATGCGACGAGATCGCCTCGTTGAGCACCGCTTTGGAGTCGGCCGGACCTACGGTGGTCCGCCCGACGTCGTAGCATGTCGTCCATGAACGTGCTCGACCTTTTTCGCAAGCGTCTCCGGTACTTCACCGCCAAGACCAACAGCCGCTTCGAGGAGAGAGCCGACCCGAAGATTCAGCTAGAACAGGCGATAACCGAGGTGCAAGACCAGCACCGTCGCCTTGTCGAGCAAGCTGCCAACGTCGTGGCCAACCACAAGCAGCACGAGCTTCAACTCAACCGGGCCTTGGAGGAGCTAGAAAAGACGAACCTCTCCGTCAGGCAGGCCCTGACGATGGCCCAGCAGGCCGAGCAGGCCGGCGACATGGCTAAAGCCAACGAGTACAACCAGACAGCGGAGGCTTTCGCAAACCGGCTGGTGGCAACAGAGAACCAAGTCAACGAGCTCAAGACGCTGAGCTTGCAATCAGCCCAAGCAGCCGACCAGGCACGCACAGCGGTTCAGCAGAACGCATTGGCTCTCCAGCAGAAGCTTGCAGAACGCCAGAAGCTGATGTCCCAGCTGGACCAAGCGAAGATGCAGGAGCAGCTCAACAAGGCCATGAGCTCCCTGAGCGACACGGTCGATCAGAGCGCCCCGTCCCTTGAACAGGTTAGGAGCAAGATCGAGGCGAGGTACGCTAAGGCACTCGGGACCTCGGAGTTGAGCGGTCAGACCGTCGAGTCGAGAATGCTCGAAGTTCAGCAGGCCGCTCTCGGTTCGGAAGCGAGAAGCCGCCTCGACGCCATCCGAGCCCAGATGCTCGGCACGGCCCAGCCGGCGACCGGAGAGCTCTCAAGCCAGCCCGGCGCGGCTGCGCTGGGGACAGGATCTCCCGAGCCCGCAGACGCCGAGATCACTCCGGCCACCCAGACGCTGGCACAGCTTGAGACTCCCAACGTCGACTCCCCCCCGCCGGCTTGAGCCCCGCCAATCAGCTGGCCTTTTCGTCGTGCCCGCCGAACTCCTTTCGCATGGCTGACAGCAGCCTGTCTGCATAATCGGCCTCACCGCGAGACGAGAACCTCTCGAAAACGGCCGAGGAAAGCACATGAGCCGGTACCGCCTCGTCGATCGCCGCCATCAGTGTCCAGCGTCCCTCGCCCGAGTCCGACACCCGCCCCGCGAAACTGGAAAGCCCGGGGTCGACCGACAAGGCGTGTGCTGTCAAGTCCAAAAGCCAGGAGGAGATCACGCTGCCGCGCCTCCAGACTTCGGCGACAGCAGCCGTGTCGATGTCGTACATGTAGTACTCGGGGTTGGCGAGCGGGGTCGTCTCCGCGTCCGCCTCGGCCGGTGCGCGCTTGCCGAGGTTGGCTTTGTGCAAGACGTTGAGGCCTTCGGCGTAGGCTGCCATCACTCCGTACTCGATCCCGTTGTGGACCATCTTCACGAAGTGACCCGCTCCGTTGGGTCCGCAGTGCAGGTAGCCCCGTTCGGCCTGAGTGGGGTCGCCGCTCATACCCTCGGTGCGGGGGGCGGCTTCGACTCCCGGGGCGACAGTGCGCCAGATCGGGTCAAGCCGTGCGACGACTTCGTCCTCTCCACCTATCATTAGGCAGTAACCGCGTTCCAGGCCGAAAACCCCGCCGCTCGTGCCGACGTCCACGTAGTGGATTCCCCGACCTGCCAGCGAAGCGGCCCGGTGGATATCGTCGCGGTAATAGGAGTTGCCGCCGTCAATAATCACGTCCCCTTTAGCCATGCACGCAGCGAGCCTCTCGACCGTGTCACCCGTGTAAGCGGCGGGGACCATGACCCACGCAGCCCGTGGTGAATCCAGCTTTGCGACGAAGTCCTCGACGCTTGAGGCTCCCGTTGCACCCTCGGCGACCAAGCCCTCTACGGCTTGGGAGTTGACGTCAAAAACGACGCACTCATGCCCGTCGCGCATGAGACGGCGAACCAGGTTCGCTCCCATCCTTCCTAGGCCGACCATCCCTAGCTGCACTTGCGGACCTCCAGACGTTCGTTTGTTGACACCACCGTGTCAGGTGTCGCAGCTATCCTGCCAGACTTCACGCAAGCCGGACTTCAACCCGGCCCGGCAGGCATCTAAAGAATCACCATGTCGTCGCGGTGCACTACCTCAGCGGGCACCTCAGACGGCAGTTCCGAGCTACGCCGTCCAGCTAAGGCGCGGACACGCCAAGCAGGGTGACGAACAAGGCCCTTCGCGAACGTAACCCCGTCGAGTCCTGCGACATCGACAGCGTCACCCTCACCGAAGTCGCCGACGACCTCACGTACGCCGGCCAGCAGAAGCGACCCTCCCCTGGCCACGAGGGCTTCCCTGGCGCCGTCGTCCACCTTCACGGCACCCGCAGCTCCCACTGCGAAGGCTATCCACAGCTTGCGAGCAGGAAGACGGGAGCTGCGCGCAACGAAAGTAGTGCCTACACCGGCTACCCCGGCTATCGCGTCGGCCAGGACATTCGGACGCGCCGCCGCTGCTATCACTGTGCGCACACCTGACCACGCTGCCATCCTCGCCGCCGCAAGCTTCGAGGCCATCCCACCGCTACCCCGGCTCGTTCCGGCGCTACCGGCGATGCTCTCTAGGTCATGGTCGACCGCCTCGACCTCTTCTATGAGAGACGCCTCGCGGTCAAGGCGGGGGTCGGCCGTGAGCAGTCCGGGGGTGTCTGTCAGTATGACGAGAAGGTGTGCTCCGACGAGGTGCGACACGATAGCCGCCAGGCGATCGTTGTCCCCGAAGCGGATCTCGTCGTCAGCTATCGCGTCGTTCTCGTTCACGATCGGCACGACTCCAAGTTCGAGGAGTATCCGCAGCGTCTGGCGTGCGTGGAGATACTGCTGGCGACTTACGAAATCACCTGGAGTCAGAAGGGCCTGGCCTGAGACCAGGCCGTGAGCGGCCAGCGCCTCGTTGTAGAAGCCGACCAGGTGTGCCTGCCCAACCGCTGCGACGGCCTGCAAGAGACCCATGTCGGTCGGTCGGGCACCTCCCATCCCTAGAATCGGCAGTCCGGCGGCGATCGCTCCGCTGGTCACCACCACCACCCGGTCTCCTCCCGCCCAAGCGTCCGCTACCTCTGCGCAGAGTTTTTCTATGCTCTCCGGTTGGATCGCTCCTGTCTCGTCGGTCAGCGACGACGTGCCGATCTTGACGACGACCAGCCTTCGGGGAACCCCGGGATTGACATCCAGACCTGCCGTCGTGTCCAGCGGCGTGCCACCGCTACCTTCACGCGCCGAAGCGTCGAAGCTCAAGCCGTATCCGCCTCGAAGTCGAACTGGAACGAGCCGATGCTGACAACGTCACCGGTCCGAGCTCCAGCCCTCTGCAGTGCGCGGTCGACTCCCAGACGTTTGAGTCGCGCTTGGGCGTACTCGAGCGCGTCGGGTACCGTCAGGTCGGACAATGCCACCGCCCGCTCAGCGGCGCGCCCACGGACGACCCACCCGCCGTCGTCCCCGCGCGAAACGACGACCCCAGCCTGCTCGGGGCGGTGCAACACGAAGCGCCCTTCGGGCGCCCCCTCGGAGCGGGCCCTCTCCACTAAGCCGGCGAGCGTTCCAAGCAGCGGACGTAGCCCCTCTCCCGTAAGCGCAGATATCCTCGGACCGCTCCATTCGGCGGCGTCAGGAGCATCGGCTTTGGAGCCGACAGCTATCCGAGGCCGCTCCAGCAGGGCAGGCTCGTAACGTCTTAGTTCTTCGAGCAGCACTTCTTGCTGCTCGACTGGGGACCGATCGGCAGAGTGCGAAAGGTCTATCAGCACCAGCAGAGCTCGCGCTCTTTCTATGTGGCGGAGAAACCTGTGACCCAGGCCTTTTCCTTCGCTGGCTCCCTCGATCAGACCTGGTATGTCCGCTACCACCAGTTCGTGCTCGTCAAATCTCACGACGCCGAGGTGCGGTTCGAGCGTAGTGAAGGGGTAGTCCGCGATCTTCGGTCTCGCCGACGACACCTTGGATATGAGCGTGCTCTTGCCGGCGTTGGGGAAGCCGACTATGGCGACGTCCGCCATCAACTTCAACTCTAGGTCGAGCCATCTCTCCTCGCCGAGCTCAGCCTGCTCGGCGAAGGCCGGAGCCCGGCGACGGTTGGACAGGAACCTTGCGTTGCCCCGGCCCCCGGACCCTCCTCGCGCCGCCATCCACTGGTCTCCGTGGCGTGCCAAGTCGGCTATGACCGACCCGCCACTGTCTTTTACCACGGTGCCTTCGGGAACCGCGACTACTAGCTCTTCCCCACCTTTACCGTGACGACCCTTACCCATGCCGTGAGTTCCGTTGCCTGCGCGCCGGTGGGGGTGGTCTCGAAACGAGTAGAGCGACGCCACGTTTCGGTCAGCGACGAGCCACACATGACCGCCGTCGCCGCCGTCACCGCCGTCAGGGCCACCTTTGGCTACGTGGGCCTCACGGCGGAAAGAGACTGAACCTGCGCCGCCGTCGCCGCCCTTTACGTGAACTTGAGCCTCGTCTACGAACGAAGACGAGGACATCAGATATCACTAGGGTTCGGCAGACCTGGCGTTGTTAGCGCCCTTCGACCGTTACCGTCGGACGGTTTGTCAGGTTGTGAGGACGTCAACCAGCTTGCGTCCTTTGCGGCTCGCGAACTTCACTGTCCCGTCGCTGAGAGCGAACAGCGTGTCGTCTCCACCCCTGCCGACGTTGTCGCCGGGATGGAAGTGAGTGCCGCGCTGGCGAACGATTATCGACCCGGCTGTTACAGCGGTACCGTCGTAGACCTTAACACCTAGTCGTTTGGCGGCCGAGTCTCTGCCGTTCCGGGTCGAGCCGCCACCTTTCGTCTTGGACATTCTTTCAATCCTCCGAAACTGAGGCTGCTGCGTAGCCGCCCAGGTCGATAGCGGTTATCTCAACGGTGCTGTAGTGCTGGCGGTGACCCCATGCTTTGCGACCCCGGGTCTTGGGCTTGTAGGTGAACCCTTTGATCTTCGGCCCTTTTGCCTCGCCGACAACTCGAGCGGTGACGCTGACCTTCCGCAGCTCCTGAGGCGCCGAAATGACGTTGACTCCGTCCACGACGAGCACCGGCCTCAGCGACACCTGGTCACCCGGGCTTGCATCTAGTCGCTCCACAGCCAGAGTTTCGCCCTGACGGACCGTCGCTTGTTTGCCACCACTGTCGATCACCGCATACACAAGAGTGAAAGTATACCAGCCAGGCGACGGTCGCCTCACAGCAGGGACTGGTCGAAGACGATACCCCGACCGCCACAGGTGGGACACGTGTCGGAGAATGCCTCGATCAAGCCTTCGGAGATACGCTTCCTTGTCATCTCGACGAGGCCGAGCTCGGAAATGTCGAACACCTGCGTCCTGGTCTTGTCCCTCGCGAGCGCCGCGCGGAAGGTCCGCATTACCTCAGCCCTGTTGGGGGCGATCTCCATGTCGATGAAGTCGATGACGATAATCCCACCGATGTCACGGAGTCGGAGCTGCCGGGCAATCTCCTCGGCCGCTTCGAGGTTGTTCGCGAAGACAGTCTGCTCCAGGTTCGAGGTTCCGACGTTCTTTCCGGTGTTCACGTCGATCACAGTCAGCGCCTCGGTTCTCTCGATGATTAGAGAACCACCCGACGGCAGCCACACCTTCCGGTCGAGAGCCTTGTGGACCTGCTCGTGGATGTGATAGCGCTCGAAGACCGGGAGCGGGTCATCGGAAGATCCGGACCACTCGATCCGGTCGGCGAGCTCGGGATTGACGCTTGAGACGTACTCTTTCACTTCGTCGTAGAGCTCCCGGTCGTCGATGACGACACTGCGGTAGTCCTTGTTGAACTCCTCACGGATCACCCGCACCGCCATGCTCGGCTCCCGGTAGAGCAAGGCGGGTGCGCTCGAGGACGCCGCTAGACGTTCTATGCGCTCCCACTGACCAGCTAGCCGCAGGACGTCGCGCCGCAACTCGTCCGCCGTGGCCCCCTCCGCTGCCGTTCTGACGATCAGGCCATGACCGTCCGGACGGATGTCGTCGAGGATTCGCCGGAGCCGCTTGCGTTCGTCGTCTGCGAGGCGCTTCGAGATGCCGTAGGTGTCGCTTCCTGGTATGAGGACAACGAAACGACCGGGAAGCGACACCTCCTGGGACAGTCGTGCCCCTTTAGTTCCGATCGGATTCTTCACTACCTGGCAGAGGACAGTCTGGCCGTTCTTCAGGAGCTGCTCTATTCGCGCGTTCCTGGCTGCGCCAGCAAGCTTGCCTCTCGTCGGCAAGGAGTCCGGTCCGTCGGGTTGGGCCGTCTCGACGTCGTCCTTGTCGTAGCGGACATCACCTCTGTATAGAACAGCGTTCTTCGGGGTCCCGATGTCGACGAAGGCCGCCTCCATGCCGGGTAGGACGTTTTGCACACGGCCGAGGTAGATGTTTCCGTCGATCTGGTTCGCGTCGTCCGCTGGACGCGACACGTAATGCTCGATTAGGGACCTTCCTTCGAGCACGGCAACCTGAGTGACGTCGCCTTTGGACTGCACGACCATGGTGTAACGGCCGACCGGTCTGCCTTTACGCTCCCGGCCCCGTCGCTTCTCAAGGGTATCCTCATCGAGCTCGACTGGTGCGTCCGAAAGAACTGCGCTGACCGGCTGCGCCACCTGGGCCTGCGAGGCGGCGCCGTTCGCACGCGCAGGCTTGCGCCTCCGCCGGTTCCGCTCTGCCGGCGCTTGGTCCTGCGAGGCGTCCCCGGCATCCCGGGGAGCCCGGCGGCGGGTCGACTTTGACATGCCGGCTGGAGCAGCTGGAGGTGCAGAGCGGCTGTCACCTATCTTGGGCCTCCCCGGGGGTGGGGGGATCGATTCGAGAGGTCGTATGGTCCAAACCTGCGGAGCGGCCTCTGGAGCCGAAGCGGACCGACCCGCTCCCGGCCCAACCTCGCGCTGCTCGGAGACCTGCCTAACCCCTTCTAGGCTCTCTTCCCCCGCTGGACGCCGACGCGCCCGGTTGCGATCGGATCCAGCTGGACGAGGTTCTCCCGGCTCCCCAGGCAGGGACCCCAGCGACCCGTTGGCGACGGCGTCCGCGTCGGATTCCAGGGCTTGATCCCTGATATTACCAGGCCGGGAGCCCACTTTTCGCCTACCACCTCGCGAGCCCCGTCGACGCTTTCGTGAGCCCTCCGCAACGCCCTCCGGGACAGCCGGGGAGGCGGGCCCTTGTGGCGGATTAGCTAGGGCCGATTCCGACCGGTCAACTTCGGAGGATGATCTCGTCTGTGGATCCACATGATAGCTGGGGTCCACCTGATGGTTCGAGCCGGTTCCGCCGGCGCTCGGGTCCGACATAGCAGAAGTCCCTTCTGATCTCGCGCGCCCTACGGCGCGCGGTGTCCCTGGCTGGCGCGCTTCGAGCCGGCCGGCTCCGAGCTAGCGCCGTGGGAAAGCGATTCAATTCAAAGTCTCTCACAGCCTTCGATACGCGTGAGGGCGTCGCGTGAGAGCACATCATTGCGCGGGAGTTGCGGCGGGATGAGCCGCCATGACCGTCGACAGGGCGGTCAACGACAAGTCGGGCGAAAGCGCTCGGGCTGCGTTGCATCGGCTTCACTCCACAAGGACACCATTGATCTAGGCATTCTAGGCGCCACTGAACCACGCTAAGACCGCCAGGGCCGCCGGGCAGCGCTCAGCGGACCCCGTTAATCCTGACGCTCATGACCAGCCCGATAGCCGCAAACGTCATCACCACGGAAGACCCTCCGTAGCTCATAAGCGGCAGCGGTATACCAGCGACGGGCATGATTCCAATAGCCATACCGACATTCTCGAACACCTGGAACGCGATCATCGCGAACACCCCGACGCATACCAAGGTGCCAAAGAGATCCTTGGCCATGTAAGCGGTTCGCCAGGTCCTCCACAAAAGCAGAGCGAATAGGCCTAGGAGAAGTACCGACCCAACGAAGCCGACCTGCTCTCCCACGGCGCTGAAGATGAAGTCGGTCTGCTGCTCCGGAACATAGGCGAGGTTTGTCTGGACGCCCTTCCCGATCCCCTGCCCTGTCAAGCCGCCGTCGCTCACGGCGATCTTGGCTTCGGCGACGTTGTACTCGTTGGCACCCGCGGGAGTCGCCAGCACGGCTGCGCTCGGATGGTTCGTTGCGTTCAGAAACGACGTTAGCCGGGCTTCTTGGTAGCTCTTCAGGACACCGAAGTGCACCACTGCCACTGCGATCACCAAGCCGATTCCCGCCAAGGCACCCAGATGGCGGGTCGAGGCACCCCCGAGGACCAGCACGCTCACCAGCACAAACGCCAGCACCAACGCCGTCCCGAGGTCAGGCTGCTTATAGATTAGGACAAAAGGTATGGCGGCTAGAAGGAGGACTGCCGCCAAGGCTCTCCCGCTCAGGCGTCCCTTGGCAGCAGCGCAGAAAGCAGCAAGAGCTAGTATGAGGGCCACTTTCGCGAACTCGGAAGGTTCGAACTGATATCCGGCTACTTGGAACCAGGCTTGAGCGCCTCTGCTTTTGTGCCCGACCACGTACACGGCGATGAGGAGCAATACCGACAGCCCGTAGAAGCCTGCCGCCAGGGAGGCGTAGTGACGGTAGTCCACTGCGGCCACGGCGACCATCACGACCACACCTATAGCCATGAAAATGGCCTGCTTCTTAAGGTCGTAGGTCGGGCTTATGTGAGCAGCAGCGAACTGGTACCTGGTAGCCGTGTAAACCATCAGGCACCCGAAGGATCCTATGGCCAGGGCCGATAATCCGAGAATCGGGTCGAGCCGCGTCCACCTAGCACGCTCTCGTGGTCTTACGTCGTTCACCGGCTCCCTCGATCGGACACTCGACAAGATCATTGCACTCCCGGGCGCCTGGAGGGGAGCGCCCCGCCCGCGAACGATCCCTTCCCACGCTGCCTCAACGAGGTGGCGACCCACCGGTAGGCCCACTCGAAAGGAACGCAAAGAGCGAAACTCCATGCGGCCTCCACAAGGACAACCCTCAAAAGCCAGGATCGACCCGCCGACAGCAGATGCGCCTGTCCGAGCAGGTCGCCCGCTCCGACGTAGATCAGCACGGTCGCCCCAGTTGCGAGGGCCCCCACAAGAGCCATCGTAAGCTTACGATCCTCCAGGACCGACTCGAAGAGCGCCCCGACGCAGAAGCCGACGATGCAGAAAGTGAAGGCGTGCAGGCCGAGCGGAGACGCCGGGGACAGGCAGTCCAAGGCCAGTCCAGAAAAGAAGCCCACCCAAGCCCCGCTTTGAGCGCCGTCCACGATCCCGGCAGCCGTAGCCACCAAAACTGGTAGGTCAGGTGCGACACCCCACAGCCTCAGATCGTTACCAAATCCGGTCTGGGCGATCACTATCAGCACTATCAGAACAGCGAGGCGAGCTTTAGCTGCCAGAGGCGAAGTCATGTCACGGCGGTGACCACAGCATCACCTCGAGGTAGGAGAACTGCGTGACGTCGACCAGGGGCGTCAGGGAGATGTGCGGCTCGAGCGAGCCGG
>JAJZNG010000080.1:54306-57529 GCA_021847945.1 Actinomycetes bacterium
ACTCGACACTCTGCCCACGGGAATCCCCTTCGGGAAAGTCTCTAGGGACAACCCGCTCGTGTAGAGGATCTCGCCAATCTTCACGGCCGGGGTTTTGAGCGAGGTTGTGTCTACTGTCACACCGAGCGGCCGCCCGGCTCCCTGCCCGGATGCGGATCCGATGTTCCCGCCGGGAAGGCTCAGCCCGACCGAGAAGCTCGGGTCACTCATCAGCCTCACCGTGGAAGTCTTGGCCCCAGCTGTTGCGATCGTCCCGACGAGACCGCCTGCGGCGACGACCGGTTCACCCACAGCGATGCCCTGCGAGGTGCCTTTGTCGACGGTCAGGTTGCTGTAGAAGTTCGACGAGCCACGGTCGATCACCTGTACCGTACGCGTCGGGATCGAACCCACGAAGGTGAGACCTTGCTCTTTCAGGACTTCCGCCGCCGCCTGCTCGGCTGCCGCCGCCTGCGCTGCAGCGACAGACATAGCTGAAACCTGGTTTCGCAGTCGCTGATTCTCCTTGCTAAGCGAGTTGTAGTCGACAGCGCCCCCTAGGAAGTTCCCTATCGGTGCGAGGGCGTCGTGGGTGGCCGACTGGACCGGACCCACCACGTCCGAGATCGCGTTGCGCACTTGGCCCGTAACGCCGCCACCACCCGATCGCGTGTCGAGCGCAACCAGCGTCACTGCGACCAGCAGCAACATGGCAACGACGTACCGGGAGCGCAGCGACTTTCTGTGTGAGATCACGAGGTGCGGCGAAACCTAAAGCTTCAGTTTAGGGTTAGCAGTTGGTGATTGGCTGACCTTCATCAGGTCACGGGGTGTGGGACGTCATCAGGACGCCCTTGAGAACGTCGAAGCTCTCAAGGCACTGTCCGCTGCCCATCACGACCGAGTTGAGAGGATCATCCGCCGTCACTATTGGCATGCCGGTCTCTGCCATGAGCCGCGCCGCCAAGCCGTGGAGCATGGCACCGCCGCCGGTCAGGACGATCCCCTGTTCCATGATGTCAGCAGCCAACTCGGGCGGAGTCTTGTCCAATGTGACTTTTACGGCGTCGACGATTGCCGATACTGGCTCCTCGATGGCTTCGCGGATCTCTTCGGTGGTCGTGACGATCGTCTTCGGTAAACCTGTTATCAGGTCCCTCCCGCGGATCTCGGCGTACAACTCCTCCTCAAGAGGGCAGGCGGAGCCGAGGGCGATCTTTATCTCCTCAGCCGTGCGCTCACCGAGGGCGAGGCTGTACTCCTTCTTGATGAACTGGATGATCGCCTCGTCGAGTTCGTCACCAGCGATCCTCACCGACTGCGACGCGACGATACCTCCTAACGAGATCACAGCCACCTCCGTCGTGCCACCTCCGATATCTACGACCATGTTTCCAGTCGGCTCGTGAACCGGCAGACCCGCCCCAATCGCCGCCGCCATTGGCTCTTCGATTATGTAGGCCGGCTTACGCGCGCCAGCAGACTCCGCCGCTTCTTGGACCGCCCGCTGCTCGACGCCTGTAATACCTGATGGGACGCAGATAACCATGTGGGGCCGGGAGAACCTTCGGGTGCCGTTTACCCGCCTGATGAAGTAGGCGAGCATCTTCTCGCACATATCGAAGTTGGCTATAACCCCGTCTCGCAGCGGCCTGATCGCCTGGATGTGGCTGGGCGTGCGCCCGATCATCCGTTTCGCTTCCATTCCCACAGCTACCGGACGGTTGTCTTTGGTGTTGACTGCCACCACAGATGGCTCATTCAGGACGATGCCCCGCCCCCGCACGTACACGAGAGTGTTGGCAGTTCCAAGATCGACCGCCATATCCCGCCCGAAGAAGCCGTTCAAGATTTTCTCTGACATCCTAAGAGGCCTCCATCACTATTCGGGGGACTTCGACTACGCCGAAGCTGACGGGCGGGCTGAGGGCTCCGACCTTTCCGTTCACAAATCCACCACTCGAACGGTGCCTCCCACTATAGTTCCGCCGCCGCTCGACCAGTTCCGGTGGATCGGCGCCTCGAGCGTGCCACGCTGGGAGAAAGATCAGACGAGGTGCGGAAAGAATATGGATATCTCACGCGCTGCGGCCTCTGCACTGTCCGAACCGTGAACGAGATTCTCCCCGGTGTCAGTGGCAAGGTCTCCGCGGATCGAACCCGGCACGGCGTGGGCGGGATTCGTCGCCCCCATCATCGACCGCACGATCTGCCAAGTGTCCTCAGGACCCTCGACGACCAAGGCGATCACCGGCGAGCGGGTGATGAACGCAAGGAGATCCTCGTAGAAACCTTTACCCTCGTGCTCGGCGTAATGCGCCTCGGCCGTCTCGCGGTCCAAGAGGCGAAGCTCTGCAGCGACGAGCTTCAGTCCCTTACGCTCCAACCGTGAGATGATCTCACCGCTCAGGCGGCGTTCGACAGCGTCCGGTTTACATATGACCAGTGTTCGATTCACGAGCTTGGCAGGTTAGCCTGCTACAAAGCCCTCCGCCGCGCGGAAAGGGCAGCCCTTGCAGCTCCTACGACGTAGAGTGAGCCCGTAACGAAGATCAGGTCGTCTGGCCGGGCGAATCTGAGAGCCTCTTCGAGAGCCTCGGCTACGTCTCCGGCGACGACCGCCTCGCAGCCGAGCGCTCGAGCGGCCTGGGCTACGTCCTCGGCTGGCTGGCTGCGCGGAGATGGTGCCCGGCAGGCGACCACCAGACGGGCCTGACGGGCCCCCAGAGCACTGAGCATGCTCCCCGGGTCTTTGCCTGCGAGCATCCCCACTACCATGATCAACGACGAGCGGAAGGTGAACTCCTCGAGCAGGGCGTGACCCGCAGCGGTGGCGCCCTCAAGGTTCTTGGCGCCGTCCAAGACGATCGTCGGCTCGGAGCCGACGATCTCCATCCGGCCAGGCGACGACACGCCCGCCGCCGCCGCGCGCACCAGGTCTTCGTCGATCCGCCGATCGAAGAAGGCCTCGACGGCCGCCAGGGCCGCTGCGAAGTTACGGCCCTGATGCGGACCATGCAGGGACAGGCGTACCTGCTTGTAAGAAGCGCTCGGAGTCCGCAGATCCAAGGTTCTGCCTTCTGGCGTCGGGTCGTTCGTTTCGCATTCCCAGTCCTTGCCCGCCAGCCAGACAGCGTCGGGGGATTGGCCCTCGAAAATCTCCACTAAGTTCGCCTCGACCTCACCTAGCACGAGAGTCGACCCGGCTTTGACAACTCCCGCCTTCTCGCGCGCCACGTGCTCA
>JAJZNG010000080.1:57539-117310 GCA_021847945.1 Actinomycetes bacterium
CCCGAGGAACTCAAGGTGATCTAAACCTACGTTGGTGACCACTGCTACGACAGCGTCGGCGACGTTCGTGGCGTCCCAGCGTCCGCCCATCCCCACCTCTAGGACCATCACGTCGACCGGTCTGTCAGCGAAGTAGACAAATGCTGCGGCGGTGATCAACTCGAACCACGTGAAGCCCTCAGCGGGCGCGACTAGCGCTTCGATGCCGGCGAGAGTGGACAACGCCGAAAATAACGCCGCGTCGTCGATGGCAGAACCATCCGCCTCTATGCGCTCGTTGATCGACTCCAGATGCGGACTCGTAAAGAGCCCTACGCGCAATCCCATCTTGGTGAACATCGTTGCGATGCACCGTGCGGTGGAGGTCTTGCCGTTCGTTCCTGTCACATGCACGACCGGGCACGATTCCTGCGGGTTGCCGAGAGCTTCCATCAAGCGGCGCATCCGGTCCAAGTCCGGCGCCTTGCGCCGCTCGGGTGCGACGGCCAGCATCCTCTCAAGGTTCTGGTGGCTGTCCAACCATTCGAGGGCATCACCCAGGCTGGAGAAGGTCATAGCCCGCCCAGACCCGAAGCGGTTATCAGGATGCCTCTCTACGCCCTCTCGCAGCGACCCTGGGGAGGCTCTCGCTGCGAGGTACCAGGGTAGGAGCGACCCTCTCTAGAACCACTGCCCGATCAATCAAGCACTTGCTGATGTCTGTACGCCCGGGCAGATCGTACATCACGTCGAGCAATACCTCCTCAAGGATCGCCCGCAGACCACGGGCGCCAGTACCGCGCAACAAAGCCTGCTCGGCTATCGCGTCGAGCGCGTCAGGGGTGAACACGAGGTCGACGCCGTCCAACTCGAAGACACGCCTGTACTGCTTTACAAGTGCGTTCTTCGGCTCCTCCAGTATCCGCACGAGAGCGGAGCCGTCCAGACTCGAAACCGCCCCGATGACGGGGAGCCTCCCGACGAACTCAGGTATCAACCCGAACTTGAGAAGGTCCTCTGGGAGCACCTTCTCAAGCAGTTCGCTCTCCGAACGGCTCTCATAGCTACGGATGTCAGCTCGGAAACCGATCCCCTGATGTCCGAGACGGGACTCGATGATCCTATCCAGACCCGCGAACGCCCCGCCACAAACGAAAAGGATATTCGTGGTGTCGATCTGGATGAACTCCTGGTGGGGATGTTTCCGCCCACCTTGGGGAGGCACGGAGGCGGTGGTGCCCTCGAGGATCTTCAAGAGCGCCTGCTGGACTCCCTCGCCGGAAACGTCGCGGGTGATGGAAGGGTTTTCGCTCTTGCGCGCGATTTTGTCTATCTCGTCTATGTAGATGATCCCGGTTTCGGCCTTCTTCACGTCGTAGTCCGCAGCTTGGATCAACTTCAACAGTATGTTCTCGACGTCCTCGCCGACATAGCCGGCTTCGGTGAGGGCAGTGGCGTCGGCGATGGCGAACGGCACGTTGAGCATCCTTGCCAGGGTCTGAGCGAGGAAAGTCTTGCCGCAACCTGTGGGGCCCAGCAGCAGAATGTTGGACTTGGCCAGTTCGACCTCGGAGTCGCCATAACCACCCGACTGGACCCGCTTGTAATGGTTGTACACGGCAACCGACAGGATCTTCTTTGCCCGTTCCTGCCCGATGACATAGTCGTTTAGAAACTCGAATATCTCAGCCGGCTTAGGCAGGTCGTCGAACCGGACCTCACTGGTCTCGGTCAACTCCTCCTCGATGATGTCGTTGCACAGTTCGATGCACTCGTCGCAGATATACACCCCCGGGCCAGCGATGAGCTTCTTCACCTGCTTCTGCGACTTCCCACAGAAAGAGCACTTGACTAGGTCGCTGGAATCTCCGAACTTGGCCATCTCCCCCGTTCCCTCTCAGGCCACGCCAGCGGCTTGCGGGAGCAGCGCCAGGTCCCTGGTGGTGATTACCTCGTCGATCACTCCGTAAGCCTGCGCCTCGTCAGCGCTCATGATGAAATCTCGGTCCGTGTCAGAGGCGATCCTCTCCACCTGCTGGCCGGTGTCGCCAGCGAGCATTTCGTTGAGCAGGTCCCGCATTCGCAGGATCTCCTTGGCTTGGATCTCGATGTCCGCCGCTTGACCCGCCGCGCCACCGTAGGGCTGGTGTATGAGAATCCGGGCGTGGGGCAACGCGTAACGCTTACCCTTCGTGCCCCCGGCGAGTATCACCGCTGCAGCGGAAGCAGCCTGGCCGTAACAGAAGGTGGAAATGTCATTCTTGACGAACTTCATAGTGTCATAGATTGCGAAGAGCGCAGTTATGTCGCCTCCGGGGGAATTTATGTAGAGGCTGATGTCCTTGTCGGCATTTTTGTACTCGAGGTAGAGCATCTGCGCGCACACGGCGTTGGCCACGTAATCATCGATCGGGGTCCCCAAGAAGACGATGTTCTCTTCGAGCATCCGCGAGAACAGGTCGTAGCTCTTCTCGCCACGGTTCGTCTGCTCGAAGACGCCCGGAATGTGATACTGCGCTACGGGTCGGATCGTCACTGCACGTTCTCCTCGTCTTCGTCACCGGCAGGCGCCGGCCGTCCCATGCCACCAGAGGCAGACGCTCCCGCCGTGGCCACTCCTGGCGCCCCAGCTATCGAAGCTTCCGGCGTTGCGCCTCCGTGGTCATCCCCGGAGCTTACGCCACTGTCGGGGTCAGCCGTTGATCCCGACGCTGAGTTGGACTCCAGCAGCGACCGGTCGATGGGGTTGCCGTCCTTGTCGACGATCTCCACGTGTTCAATTAGCCAGTCCAAAGCGTGCGTCTTCTTCCAGTCGGCCCGAACGGCAGGAAGCTGGCCACCCGCTTCAAGATCGGCGCGGACCCGGCTCGGCTCCATGCCGTACACTCTCGCCAGACGTTCCAGCTCCGACTCCATATCCTGGTCGGAGGGCTCTAAGCCCAGGCTCTCAGCAACGGCACGCAAAGCCAGATCTGCTTTGACCGACGGAACCGCCTGGCCGGCGTAGGTGGCTACGAGCTCCTCCGGGGTCTGGCCGGTCGCCTCAAGGTAATCGTCGATCGTCGCTTTCTGAGCCTCTAGGCGATGCCCCAGATCGTGGATCTGACGCTGAACCTCCGAGTCGACCATAGCTTGGGGCACCTCGTCGGTCACCAGCTCGATCAGGGCTTCGAGAACAGCATTCCTCAACGCTACCGACGACTGAGCCCGCTTGACCATCGCCATCCGCTGCGCCAGGTCTGCACGCAGCTCGTCGACTGTGTCGAACTCCGAAGCCTCCGACGCCCATTCGTCGGTGAGGTCCGGCAGACGCCTGGACTTGACCTCCTTGACGACGAGCCTGACGGTCACAGGTCCTTCGCCAGGCACCTCGGCGGGGAACTCAAGCTCGTCCCCCTCGCTGGCACCGTCGAGATGCTCGTCGAACTCGACCAGGACTGACGCTGAGCCAACCTCGTAGAGGAAGTCGTCCGCCGACAGCGCCGACACCGGCGACCCGTCACGCTCGGCGGCCACGTCCACGGTGACGAAGTCACCCTTCTGTGCGGGCCGGCCGGCCGGTTCGAGCTCGCCAAAGCGTGCCCGCATCCGGTCGATCTGGGCTTCGACGTCGGAGTCGCTAACCACTGGGCTCGGGATCTCGACACGGAGCCCTTCGTAGCCGGCGATGGCGATACGGGGTCGGACCTCCACGACAGCCTGGAAGGCCACCGGACCCGACCCCTCGCCTGAGGTCACCTCCAAGTCAGGAGGAGCGATGACGTCTATCTCATTCTCGTAGACCGCTTTTGCGTAATAGTCCGGAAGGGCGTCCCGGATTGCCTCGGCACGCCCGGACTCCTTGCCTAATCGCGCTTCGAGGATCCTGCGCGGTGCCTTACCCGGCCGGAACCCAGGTATACGAACCTCCCTGGCGATCTTGCGGAAGGCGGCGTCGATGTCTCTCTCGAACTCCTCCTCATCGAGCTCGACCGACAACTTGACCTTGTTGTCCTCTAGGGTTTCGACCACTGCTTTCATATAGGTGTCACAGTCTAGGAGCCAGAACGGACCTTGTGCCCCACTGCGAGGAGCGGATAACCGAACCGACCGAAAAATATCGGCTTCCCGGTCTCGCATGCGAGTAGGTTCCGCATCGCCTAGCGTGTTAGCAACGACCGGGGAGTAGCGCAGTGGTAGCGCGCCTGCTTTGGGAGCAGGAGGTCGGGGGTTCGAGACCCCCCTCCCCGACTGCTACAGGTCAGGTCGGTTCGGACGGGGAGCCTTGGAGATGCGGCGGCAACCGCTGGTTGCTCGGCGCGCTAAAGTACCGGGTATCGCGGGCGTAACTCAACGGTAGAGTGTCAGCCTTCCAAGCTGGTTACGCGGGTTCGACTCCCGTCGCCCGCTCTCGCATAGACGCAGGGGGTCAAATGACCGAGCTGGTAGGACGCACGGACCGAGGCGGAGGAGCGATCCTGACCCTCGATTCCCCCTCCAACCGCAACGCACTATCCTCTGCCCTGGTCGCCGACCTTGGGCGCCACCTGGAGGCGGCTCGGTCAGACCCCGCCGTCCGTGCGATCGTTCTGAGCGGGCGGGGAAACACATTCTGCGCGGGCGCCGACCTGAGAGACCCCCCGGTACGGTCCGGTTCGGGTAGCTTCTCCGGAGTCCTCGAGTTGCTGTGGTCCTACCCTAAGCCTGTCATCGTCGCGATCAACGGCCATGTACGCGCTGGCGGCCTGGGGTTGGTCGGCTGCGGCGACATCGTGGTGTCCGCTAACAGCGCCACCTTCGCGTTCAGCGAGGTGCGCATCGGCGTCGCGCCGGCGATGATCTCGGTTCTCTGCCTTCGCAAGATGACCCCCTCATACGCAGCCCGCTACATGCTGACCGGCGAGGTCTTCTCCCCCGACGAGGCCCGACAGGCAGGTCTGGTCAACTCGGTAGTCGCCGACGAAGACCTCCTAGGTGCTGTCGACGCACATCTCGACCAGCTGTCGCTGTGCGAGCCCGGCGCCCTTGCGATCACCCGCTCCCTGCTGAGGGAAGTGCCGTCACGGGGTGTCCACGAGGGGTTGTCCTGGGCACAGGAGATATCGGAAGAGCTTTTCTCGTCCCCGGCGGCAGCGGAAGGCATCGCCGCTTTCAAGGATAAGCGCAAACCTTACTGGGCGAGGTAACCTGGACGGCCAAGGGGCCGTCGGGGCTCCGCCACCGGATGCGGTCAGCGGCGCAATGCAAGGTCCTGAGGGCGCACTGGGACTCTGGTGACGTCAAGGCCGGTGGCTGCTCGGATCGCGGCCGCTACGGCCGGGCCCGACGAGATCGTGGGGGGCTCACCGACGCCTTTCGCCCCGAAAGGCGCACCCGGCTCGGGTTCCTCGATCAGGGTTGCTGCGACCTCGGGCACGTCCAATGCCGTCGGAATCAGGTAGTCAGTGAACGAGGGGTTACGGACCCGACCCTCGTCTAGGACGATCTCCTCCATCACGGCCAGTCCTATACCTTGAGCGATGCCGCCTTCGATCTGACCCGTCACCTGGACCGGGTTCAGAGCCTTCCCGACGTCTTGACCGGTGGTCACCTGGACCACTCTCACGAGGCCGAGGTCGGGATCTACGTCTACGACCGCTCGGTGCGCCGCGAACATTAAGGAGAGCATCGCGTCGCCCTGGCCGTCGACTCCTAAAGGTTGGGTTTTTGCGTGATGGAACTCGTGCTCAGCCTGAAGGGGTCCGGCCGCCAGCAGCGACGTCATCGACACCCTCTGAGCGGTCGACTCACGGCTGACCTCCCCGTCGCGCATGATCAGATCGGAAGATGGGCAGTCCAACTCCCCGGCAGCACGTTCGAGCAGAGAATCCCTGAGCATCATACAAACGTGCTCGATAGCCCCTCCGCTCATCCAAGTCTGGCGAGACGCGCTGGACGAACCGGCCGAGCCGATGTCCTCCGTTCCGGCTGGCGCCAAGACGACTTGGTCTACGCCGAGTAGGTCCCGGACGATCTGCGATGCAAGAGTGACAAAGCCCTGACCGACTTCGGCCGTGGCAATGACGACGGTCGCGACGGGTTCTCCCTGGGGGCTCAAGTCGAGTCGTATCCGAGCCGTGGTGAAGTCGTCGTAGCCTTCGGAGTAGGCTAGGTTCTTGAAGCCGACGGCCACGCCGACTCCCCGGCGGACGTCGCTGATATCGGCTGTCATGCCGGCGCCTCCTGGGAGTGACATCATCTCCGCTGAGGAGTCCAGAGGGACTGGCAGGGGATGTGACACGGCCGCTCGGATCACCTCTTCTACGGGCGCCGTCCCTTTGATCACTTGGCCGGTGATCATCTTGTCGTTTCTCCTCAGCACGTTCTTCAGGCGGAACTGCACCGGGTCCATGCCTAGCTCAGCTGCGAGTTTGTCCATCTGAGCTTCGTGCCCGTAGCAGACTTGCACCGCCCCGAAACCGCGCATCGCGCCGCAGGGCGGGTTGTTAGTTCGCGCAGCCCATCCCTCCACCTTCGCATTCGCCAGTCGGTAGGGTCCCGCAGCGAAGCAGACTGCGTTTGATATGACAGCGTTGCTCGACGAAAGGTAGGCACCTCCGTCCAAGACGATGCGCGCCTCCACGTTGACCAGTTCGCCGTCGCGATTGGCGTGGTGGCGGTACCACATCTTGGCCGGGTGGCGATGCACGTGACCGAAGAAGGACTCGTCGCGCCCGTAGACCATCTTCACCGGGCGCCCGGATCTCAGCGCGAGGAGGCATGCGTGGATCTGCAGGCTCACGTCCTCGCGTCCACCGAACGCTCCGCCCACCCCTGCGAGGCTCACCCGTACCATCCGGGGGTCCATGGCGAGGCTCTCGGCGATCTGGTCCCTGTCGGCGTGCAGCCATTGCGTTGCGACGTAGAGGTCGACGCCACCGTCCAAGGAGGGGACCGCCAGACCCGACTCCGGACCCATGAACGCCTGGTCCTGCATCCCCACCTCATAGGTGCCTTCTACGACGACGTCGCCCACCGCCGTTGGATCCCCCGTGCGTATGACTATGTGACGGA
Organism: Actinomycetes bacterium; assembly: GCA_021847945.1. Taxonomy (GTDB): domain Bacteria; phylum Actinomycetota; class Acidimicrobiia; order Acidimicrobiales; family Palsa-688; genus JAJZAM01. The sequence goes on from JAJZNG010000080.1 coordinate 64,551, forward strand.
ACACGTTGCCGTCGGGATGTATCGCCGGCGCATTTATCGCCGCCTCAGCAACGACCAGAGGCTCAAGAGGTTCGTAGTCGACGCGGATGGCCGCGGCAGCCCGACGAGCAGTGTCGGGATGGTCCGCCGCTACAGCCGCGACCGGCTCTCCGTGGTAGCGAACCACGTCCGAGGCGAACACAGGCTGGTCCGCTCTCTCCAGACCGAACGTCTTACGACCCGGTACGTCCTGGGCGCTGATCACCGCCCTCACACCGGGAATGGCCAACGCTGGAGACACGTCGATTCCTTTGATCAGCGCCGCCGGGTACGGACTGCGCAAAGTCCGGCCCCACAGCATCCCGTCCATCCACATGTCGGACGAGAAGGCGAACTCGCCTTTCGCTTTGGGTCCGCCATCTGGCCGAAGGACGCTCGCGCCGAGATGCGAGCCTCGGCGGCGCATCACCGAAGGACTAACCATCTTCTCGCTTCTCCTGAACTAGGCGCACCGCCTCTAGGATCCTCCCGTAGCCGGTGCAGCGGCAAAGGTTGCCCGAAAGGGCTTCGCGCACCTCCAAGCTGCCAGCGTCAGGTCTTCGGCCCAGAAGATCGTGGACTGCTACTACAAGGCCTGGGGTGCAGAACCCACATTGCACGGCTCCTGCCTCGACGAAGCAGCTTTGGATGTCGTCCACCAAGCCCGACGCGTTGAGGCCCTCGACTGTGGTCACCTCGGAGTCGGCGGCGTCGACGGCAAGGACACAGCAGGCGCACACGACCTCTCCGTCGAGCATGACTGAGCACGACCCGCACTCTCCCTGTTCGCAGGCATTCTTAGACCCGGGAAGTCCCATTCTCTCTCGAAGCACGTAGAGAAGGCTCTCGCCGATCCAGGAGCCCTCCACCACCCGCTCAGTGCCGTTGAGGATTATCGAGTAGGGATCCACCGGCTCGAACGCACCCGCCCCTGCGCCGGCCTCCGATGACACTGCTTCACGTAACACGGGTCAAGCTCCTCCTCATAGCCCGTGCCGCGATGACCGCCACGGCACGCTTTCTGTAGTCTGCGGTACTGCGATGGTCGGTGATCGGCCGGGCCGCTTCGGCGGCGAGGTCCCCGAAACGCTCGAGGGCAGCCCTCGGTGCGCTCAAGTCGTCCCAGTCGATCGCCTCGGAGATCATCTCCTCAGCCCTACTAGCCCGTATCGGAACAGGGCCCACCGAACCCAGGCCGCAGCGGACAACCTGAGCTTGGAGGTCCACAACGACCGCCGCCGAAGCTATAGAGATCACCATGGCGTTGCGGGTCCCCACCTTGAGGAAGTGTTGGGGCCCTGAGATTCTAGGTACGACTACCTCTGCCACCATTTCGCCCGGACCTATCGTCGTGGTTTTCACCCCCGTTATCAACTCGTTGAGGGGTACCACCCGGCGGGCTTTGCTGCTGACGAGCACGACTTCGGCGTCTAGAGCCGCCAGTAGTGGGAGGGTGTCGCCCGCAGGACTGGCAGTAGCGACGTTTCCGCCCAAAGTTCCGGCGTTTCTTATTTGGGGTGAGCCGACCGTTCGGGCAGCGGCAGCCAGGGCTGGCAGCACGCCCGAGAGTCGCTTGACCATTTCGGTGTAGGTCGTCCCGGCGCCTATGCGGACCTTCCCCTCCCCTACCTCGAAGTCTCTCAGTTCGGCGACTCTGCGCAGGCAGACCACCCCTTCGGGTCGACGGTGACCGTAGTTGACTTCGACACAGAAGTCGGTCCCTCCTGCCAACAGCTGCGACCCTGGGTTGTCGTCGAGGGCGGACAATGCCTCGCTGATCGTTCTCGGACGAGCAACCCTCATCAGTGCCGAACCTCCCATCGAAGCAGAGCGCCTTGTAGATCCATCCTGAACCCAACTTTACATTCTGTCAAAAGCGTTCCTGGTACCGTGCCCCTGTCGCAAGGAGAGATGGGTGTCACGCCGGCTGCAGACGCCCGTCAGCCGGACCGACGACCTCGACACCCAAGATCCGCCGCCACTCTTGCGGGTCTGTGACACTCTCCGTTACCAGCACGAGCGCTGTTGTCCCAAGCGGGGCCGGCAACTCCTCCAAGCGACAGGCCGACCGGATCGCCCTGAGACCGCCAAGCGCTGCGGCTCCTGTCTCACCTGCGCACACCCCTGCCACGGCGAGGTCCCGGACCGCGTCGCGGGCCCAGTCGTCTCCTATCACGACCACTGCGTCGAGACCGGCCGACACTGCCGGCCAAGCAACGACCGACGGCGTTCCACAGTTCAGCCCTGCCATGATCGACCTGTGGGGGCCGGGAACGCTCACAGGTGACCCGGCACGCAGGGACGCCGCAACGCATGCTGCGTCTGAAGGTTCCACACCTATTATCGTCGGCTCCGCATCCGAGTACCCGTCCGCAACTCCGGAACGGAAGTGCTTCACCGCTGCCGAAGCGAGAGCTCCGACACCGACCGGGACTACGACGGTGTCGGGAACAGCTACACCACCATCCGACAGCGCTTCGGCTATCTCTTGGAACATCGTCGAATAGCCCTCAATGACCCACTCGGGCACGTCTGTGTAGCCGGGCCAGCTCGTGTCGGACACGACCAGGCACTTTGGACCCGCTTCCTCCGCCGATCGGGCGACGGCGTCGTCGTAGTCACCGTCGACCTCTATCAGCTCCGCTCCTTCGCTGCGGATGGCGTTCATCCGGGCTTGTGCCGTTCCCGACGGGACGAAAATCCGGGCCCTCAAGCCCAAAAGGCGCGCCATGCGCGCGACGGCCCGGCCGTGGTTACCGTCGGTCGCGGCGACGAGAGTAAGGGGTCGGGCAGCGGCTAGGGCGCCAGCAAGCTCGCCGACGTCAGTCCACGGACCGGGTTCTGAGCCTAAGTGGGCGCTCAGAGCCCTGTAAGTGGCCCAGGAAGCTCCCAGCATCTTGAAGGAGGGCAACCCGAACCGGTCCGACTCGCACTTGACCAGCAACTCCTCCAAGCCCAACTGCTCGGCTAGAGCAGGTATTGAAAGCAGAGGAGTGCTGCTGTAGCCGGGAATCCTCCGGTGGAAGTCGCGTGGAGAGAGGCTAACGGGAGATCCCGCCGACGACTGCTTCATCCCAGCGCGGACGCTGGGAGCGGGCTCCCCTTGTCTCATGGACGCGAAGCGCCGGGCGGGGTTTGCTACCAGCTCCGGCTGAGTCCTCACGCTGTCCATCCCGAAAAAGCGTCGATCATGGCCTTCACGTCGCCGAGCGGGTAGAGGATCGGGCAGGTGCAACCTGCGCTCACGTAGTCCTCCACCCGCTTGCGGGCCTGCTCAGGGGTGCCGGAGGCCGTAAGCATCCTCACTACGTCGTCGGGAACAAGGCGCGAAGCTGCCTCGACCTGCTCGTGGGTAGCCGGCCAGGTGAGGATCTCGCCTACCGCGTCGAGAAGAGACTGAGGAACCCCCGAAGCTGCCATGATGTGGGGCTGCTGGCCCAGATACTGCGTCACCATCATGCGGGCCATGTCCAAGGCGACAGCTTCGTCCTCGTGAACGGAGCACACGACAAGCTGCGGACGGTCGATGTCTTGCATCCGCCGGCCGGAAGAGCTCAGACCGATCTGCAGGTGCTCCATAGCCCGCTGGTTGTAGTCGGGAGAGACCAGGTAGTTCAGCACGACCCCGTCGGCTATCTCGCCGGCCAGTTCCATCATCTTCATTCCGGTCGCGCCTATATAGATCGGGACGTCTTTCGCTTTGCGCTCCTGGTAGACGTAGTCGAGCTCGACACCGTCAAGGTGAACCCACTCTCCGTGGAAGGTGACAGTCTCGTTGTTGAGCAAGGCTCTGACGGCGGTCACCACCTCCCTCATGACAGTGAGAGGGCGAGCTCTGGTGATCCCTACCTTCGCTGCAAGCGGATCCCACCAGGCTCCGAGACCTAGGATCACCCTCCCCGGAGCTAGATCGTCGAGAGTAGAAAAAGTAGCTGCGAGGCGCGCCGGGTTCCTCGACCAGCAATCGGAGACGCCCGATCCGAGGCAGATACGCTCTGTCACCGCACCGTAGGCGGCAAGAGGAACGGTGGCTTCTCTCACAAGACGGCTTTCGGCCTGCCACACAGCCTCAAACCCTCGCTGCTCGGCATACCGAACGAAGTCCATGCCTTCCCTGATGCCGTGGGCGTCTTGGAGATACAACGCGCTTGGGGTCGTCATCGTCAAAGTCCTCTCCAGGGGATCCGGCTCGCTGCCTCCCGTCAAGGATGCCATGAGCTTGACTTTCCATCAAGCATTTTTTTTACAAATCATAAAAGCAGGCGACTTTGCCTAGTAGCTCGCTCCGAAAATGTGGCGTCGTCTTGCGCCCCCGGCAGTGCGCCCCCGGCAGGACTCGAACCTGCGGCCCGCTGCTTAGAAGGCAGCCGCTCTATCCAGCTGAGCTACAGGGGCGTGGCCCCTAGACGATACAGCAAGCACGCTCCGGGAGACTGAGATAGGAGACACGTTTAACTTTGCGATGATGTAGCCGTGCCCTACAGCGACATAGCGGCGAGCCGAGCACAGACCGACCGAGCTGACGTTCGACCCCCGAAGGTGATGCTTGCTGGCGACTGGCACGGCAACCGTTCCTGGGCGAAAGTCTCCTGCGAGGCCGCCGCCCAAAGTGGATGCTTCGCCGTGGTTCAACTAGGCGATTTCGGCCTTTGGCCGGGCCGCGAGGACGCCTGGATCGATCACGTGGACTCCTGTGCCCGCAACGCCGGGTTGGAGGTTGTGTGGATCGACGGAAACCACGAGAATCACGACGCCCTCGACGCTTGGCGATCCCATTCCGACGAGCGGGGTATGGTTCGCATGAGAGATCACGTGACCTGGGCTACGAGGGGCTCCCGGTGGGTATGGGAGGGGATCCGCTTCGGTGCTCTCGGAGGCGCCGTGAGCCTGGACCGGTTCCTGAGACGAGAAGGTAGCTCCTGGTGGCCCCAAGAGTCCATATCCTCCGAAGACCTGGAGCGTCTAGGCAACGCCGGCCTGGACGTTCTCGTCACCCACACCCCTCCGACTCCGCGCGAACCTCCCTCTCGGCGCTTCCCGTTCCCCGACGCTGTACTCGCCGATGACCAACTGGCCCGGGCCAAAGTCGACGAAGCGATCAGGCGGACCGCTCCCACACTGGTAGCGCACGGCCACCTGCACGTCCGTTATACGTCTTTGAGAGAAGGCTGGCGCGTAGAGGGCCTCGCTCACGACAAGTCGACGCCAGCCGAATCCCTTGCTGTCCTCGAGCTCAGCCCCGATCTGAGGGTCTCACCCCCTCCGCCGCAGCCCGGGCCCAGCCTCGGAAGCACCCTCCGAGCCGGCGCCTATCCCAAGGCTCAGGATGTGAAAGAATAGTTGGTCTTGGTGGCCGTAGCTCAGTTGGTTAGAGCGCCAGGTTGTGGCCCTGGAGGTCGGGGGTTCAAGTCCCCTCGGTCACCCCAATCGCAACGCGTCGCAGGCGCCTCTAGCTCAATGGCAGAGCAACGGACTCTTAATCCGCAGGTTCTGGGTTCGAATCCCAGGGGGCGCACAACATGACAGCTCCGACCGGCTATCTGAGTGAGTCGAGCGTGGATCCACCGGATGTTCTTTTTACGATCATCACCCACGCCGAGCGGTGGCCTTCTCGGAGTTGTGTGGCTGATCTCGAAAGGGAGTTGTCCTACGGCGACCTAGTCGGCGAAGCCGGCCGCGTGGCTGGCGGCCTGAGCGATCTGGGAGCCAGCCAGGGCTCCAGGGTCGCCCTGTTCGTGGGGAACTCGGTGGATTTCGTGGTGGCTGCGCTTGCGTGCATGTGGATCGGCGCTGCTTTCGTTCCTATATCGCTGTCGGATCCTCCGGAGCGGCGATCTTCGATAGTCGCAGATTGCGATCCCGTCGTCGTCGTTAGAGCCGGTCGGTCCCCTGAGGCAGCCCTCCCGGCTCCGGTCGTCAACCTCGGCGTGCTGGCAACCTGGGCCGGCGAACCGCCTCCGGTTGCCAGCGACCCTGGCTTGGTGGCGTACTGCATTTACACCTCTGGGACGACCGGCGCTCCCAAAGGAGTCATGATCTCGAGGTCAGCGTTCTCGACCTCGGTGGCCGCTATCGGGACGACCCAGAAAAACGACGAAACCAGCCGAGCGCTGTGCGTGTCCCCGGTGCACTTCGACGGCTCCTTCTCGCTTATCTTCCCCACGTTGTACTTCGGCGGATACCTCGTCATCCCCGATCGCGAGTCGATCAGCTTCCCTCGCTCCTACTTCAACGCACTTCGCCGTCACGAGATCAACACGGTCAGCTTCTCACCGAGTTTCCTGCGACTGTTGATGACCGCCGGAAGCTTGAAATCTTTGGGGGACACAAACGTGGAAGTGCTCGCCTTGGGGGGCGAGGCTCTGTCGAGCAGCGAAGTTAGGAGCATCTGGGAGGCTAAGCCGTCGATCAGGGTGTTCAATCGCTACGGCCCAACGGAGACGACGATCAGCGTGTCGGACCTGGAGTTGGCACCGGACATGCTTGCGGACGGTTACGTGCCTATCGGCCCACCGCATCCCGGTAGCAGCTTCCATCTCGTCTCAGGCGACGGCTGCCTAGTCTCCGACGTCGACGAGCCAGCAGCCCTCTACGTGGGCGGCAGCCAGTTGATGACCGGCTATCTGGGAGCTCCGGAGTTGACGTCGTCAGTGCTGCGCTCCGACGTCGTCGCCGGCCAGGTGCTCTACAAGACAGGCGACCTGGTCCGCCTCGACCGCCACGGGCGCTACGTGTTCGTCGGCAGAGCGGATAACGTCGTAAAGCACCGGGGTGTCCGCGTCTCGCTCGTAGAGATCTCCGAACAGCTAAGCAGGATCGAGGGCGTGCTCGCAGCGACCGCCTCGACCTTCGACGACGACGGAAGCCTGGGCGTTGCAGCATTCATCGTCGCAGAACCCGGCGCATCCCCGTTGCAGATCCGCGACCGTGCAGCGGACCTGCTGCCAGCGGCGATGCTCCCCGACCGCTTGCTTCTCGTAGAAGAACTCCCACTGACCACCTCTAGCAAAGTCGACGAATCTCGCCTCCTTGCCCATGCCGGCATGTCACCTTGGGCCCAACCCTCGACGGGGGCGGCCACACCGCCAAGAGCCGACCCGTAACCCGGAGAAAAATCGGCTACCGTGGCCTCCTCCGGTCCAAATGCCCTTCAGGGCGGTCCGAAGCACGCCGAATACGCCAGAGTGGACCGTCCCCAAACGAGGAGCGTCGCACCCCCCCGCAAACATCGACGGGCCTTCCAGGTCGCTTTCGTCAACAACATGCCCACAGCTGCCTTCCGGGCAACGGAGCGACAGTTCCTCGATCTCTTGCAGCACGCTGCGACGGGGCCAATCGAGTTCCACCGTTACCGGCCGGGCTTCGCAGGCCCAACAGCGCCACCGGACGGCTACCGCCCTGTCGAGCTCCTGTACGAATCGACCCCCGACGCGCTGATAGTGACCGGTGGGGTCCCGCAACGGGGTCGTGTGACAGACGAACCGGCATGGCCGGAGCTTGCCCGGCTACTTGAGTGGTCAGTGCACCACACGTCGTCCCTGATCGCTTCTTGCCTTGCCGCTCACTGCGCTCTCGCTGCCTTCGACGGCGTCGAGCGGCGACAGCTCCCGGTTAAAAGAGCTGGGGTGCTCAGGCAGCTGGTACGCTCACGGCACCCCATGGCCGAAGGCCTACCGGCGACAGTCCGGCTTCCCCAGTCACGATACGGAGACGTCCCTGAAGAGTTCGCCGAAGCCGCCGGCTACCAGGTGCTGCTCGCCTCGAAACGCTCCGGATGGACCGTGGCCTCCAAGAGGGTCGCCAAGTGCGACGTGGTCCTCATGCAGGGGCACCCAGAGTACGACGGCGCCAGCTTGATCCTCGAGTACCGCAGGGACCTGCACAGGTGGCTCGAAGGCGACGCTCTTGGGCCTCCGGTGCTACCACCACGTTGCGCCGCGCCCGCCGACATGGCTCGGCTTCACCACTACCACACCTCGATGCTGCGAGGGGAGAAGCTCGACGTCCCCGACCTAGACGCAATGGCACGGCGGGCTCCCACACCTTGGATGCAACATTCTCGCCGGATTTACTACAACTGGATGCGTTCTGCTGGCCGCAAGGAGGCATTCAACGTTGCATGACGAGACGATAGCCATCCACGGTGGCTACAGCGGAGACTCGACGAGGGCGGTCGCTGTTCCTATCTACCAGACCGTGTCCCATGATTTCGTCGACGCCTCCCACGCCGGTGCGATCTTCGATATCGAGATACCCGGCTTCCACTACAACCGGATCAACAACCCCACCAACGACGTACTAGAACGCAGGATGTCTGAGCTCGAGGGCGGAACTGCCGCTCTCAGCGTCGCTTCGGGGATGGCCGCAGTGAGCTATGCCCTGCTCACCGTAGCCAGGGCAGGATCCAATATCGTGGCAATGCCCCAACTCTACGGCGCCACCTACACGTATCTATCACATGTGCTGCCCACCTTTGGAGTTGATACCCGCTTCACCGCTGACGACAGTGCAGCCTCGGTCGCTGGGCTGATCGACGATTACACCTGCGCCGTGTTCTTCGAGACGGTGGGCAATCCAGCCGGGAACGTTGTCGACATCGAAGCTGTCACCTCGGTCGCTCATGCCCGAGGCGTGCCGGTAATCGTCGACAACACCGTCCCGACGCCTCTCATGCTAAAGCCGATACGCTTCGGCGCTGACGTCGTAGTACATTCACTGACCAAGTTCGTCGGTGGACACGGAATCGCCCTGGGAGGAGTGATTGTCGACGCCGGCAGCTTCGCCTGGGAGCGCAGCCCGCGACGCTTCCCTATGTTCAATGAGCCCGAACCGGCGTTTCATGACGTCGTGTTCGCCCGCGATTTCCCGGGGCGGGCGTTTGCTGTCAGAGCGCGAAGCGTCACACTTCGCAACACCGGAGCAACACTCTCGCCTACCTCAGCGTTTCACCTCCTTCAAGGACTTGAGACGCTCGCAGTTCGCCTAGAACGCCACGAGGCGAACGCGCGCCGGGTCGCCGAGTTCCTGTCCGCCGACCGGCGCGTGGCATGGGTTGGATACGCAGGCTTCGCAGATCACCCCTACTACGAGCTAAACCAGCGATATCTAGCCGGAAGGGTCCCTTCGATCGTCACGTTCGGACCGACCGGAGGATACGAGGCTGCAATTTCGTTCTTCGACTCGGTGAAACTATTCAAGCGGCTCGTAAACCTGGGAGACGCCAAATCCCTCGTCAGTCACCCAGCGTCGACCACCCACCGCCAGCTGCGACCACACGAGCTCGCTGCCGCAGGAATTCTCCCGGAGGCCGTAAGGCTATCGGTAGGCCTTGAGCACATCGACGACCTTCTAGCGGACCTCGACCAGGCCTTGGAAGTTGCGAGCAGGCCCAACCCGGCCTGAGCCAGGCCCGAAACTGTCACAACGCAAGGTTGCGGTTCAGTCCAAGATCATCGTTGCGCAGCGCTCGGCGTCCAGTACCGCCCTCATCCTACTTTGAGGTGACGGAAGATAATGAGTGAAGTAGCGCGTTCCTTCGCTTAGTACTCCAAGGACCCAGAGGTGCTGCTCAGCGCTACCCCTCTCGTTCAACGGATGGAAGTCGAGGTCGAGGTCTACGCTTCCCACCTGCGTGCTGCCGTAACGCATCTGGCACAACCGTCCACCATCTCGAAGCCTTTGAAGGAGAGGATCCTGGCTGTAAGCCAGGGAAGGCATATCAAGGTGACCGCGTATGAGCTTTCCGACTTTCACGACGAACGGCTCGTCGAGATGTGTCGAAGACATCTCTATTTGCCCACTCACCCGCTCGATCTGTGGGTTCGGTCCGAACGGGACCGAGACAACCCCGGCTTGCATGAGAGCCAGTATCTGCTGGGAACGCAGGGCCGGCGGACCAGCCTCGATCCTGTTCATCTTCCCTCGGATCGACGACTGGAAATCGGCGTAGGAGTCCGCACGAAGCCCGCCGAACTCTATGAGATCTCTCATGTCGTTGCGCAGAATTCGCGTGATCTCTTGAGCGGCCTTGATAGCGCTACCTCCCGGGTCCAGCGCCTCGTCTAGGTCATCGGAGATCATCCTGGCCACCCAAGCCTCGTAGGCTTTCGAGTCGGGGAAGCTCTTCCCGATACCCGGAAAGAGGTGATCCTCGGGTACGAAACTGCCATGGACCCTCTCGAGTGCGTCCACCATCTTCGGGAATGTCCCGCTGTGCCAGGCCACTTCGAACTCTGCCGCCAACGCCTCGCTCGCCCCGTCCCCGGCTAGCCTCCGAGCATGTTGGCAGTGGAACCGCACCTGCATCTCGGCGAAGATCAGCGGTAAAAGCTCCCCCCTGAAGTCTAGTTTCCTGCGATGCCCGTCGTCCGCGTAGACGACCCGTGACAGCGTCTCCTCCGTGAATATCACGGGCCTGTAGCTCCCAGTTGGGTCGGTGCCGTGCACGGCCTTAGCCGCATAAGGCGCACCCGAGCGCGAGTACAGATAGATGACCGGCTCGCGTCCGCTTGGCGTGTAGGTGAGCCTCCCGGGACGGGAAGCGCTTGCGAAGCTGCCGCCCCGCCCCGTCGTAAGTGCCGCGATGACGTCAAAAGCGACGAGCCCCATACCAGAGACGGCCACGACTTCCCCTGGTCGGACCGTCTCGTCTAGGTACCGGACCGGATAGGGCCTAAGGTGCCTGGGCTGCGAGTCGCAGTCGCCGGCTTCGACGTTGTCCGTGTGACCTGTTGTGAGCACCACATGGTCCACCACCAGGTGGCGTCCGTCGCTCAGCACGACTTTCTCCCGGCCGTCGGGAGTTGGTTCGACATCAAGCGCCCGGGTGTCGTGGTGGCGCACCTCTATACCCGTTGGCAGGCAAGATACGAGGGTCCTGTAGAACCACTGAAGGTATTTACCCATCAGCCTCCTCGGCAGGTAGTCGCTCGGCTCGATAGTCCGCCCCGCAGGTTCGCGCACGCAACGTTCTCCCACCCAGCGGTAGCCTTCTTGTGTCGCCCACTCGTAGAAGCTCAGCCCATAGAGGACCTTCTCGTCCTCCTCTACGGTATACAGGGACAGCTGGCCACACGGGTTGTTCAAGATCAGGTAGTCCGGTTGGTCGATGTCATACACGCCATTTCCGGGTGCTCCAGGTTGTATGACCTCCACCAACAGACTGGGCGAGTTCTTCTTGGCAGTTGCGACCAGCCGTTCGAGAAACGCCAAGCCCCAGGGGCCCAGACCGATAACAGCCACTCTGCGCATCGGGACTAGCGCCTCTTACCTGGTCTGGCACCGGGTCGTGCACTGCAGCCACCGCACAAGTACTTCGCCGTCACGTCTATCGGTATCGGAACGAACCGTACGGCACTGAACCCCGGGCCGGTTGGAGCGTGATCCAGGTCAACCTCTGGTGTCTAACACGAAATCGACGAGGATCCGCTTGACCAGCCGGCGGGTATCGGGTGTGTAGAGCGGATGGTCGTCGAAGTGGAATCTGTAGCGGCAGTAGAGGCCGCGCCGGCTGAGAGCGACCTCACGGACCCGCCAGTAGAGATTTCCCGTAAACGCGCGCCTATCGGCCTCGGTGGCTATCCACAGGACCCGAGTTCCTCTCGCCGCGATCTGGCCTGGTACACCCTCCGGCGCCCGCGAAGGCACCAAGTTGGTGGCGGCTTTCCACAAGATCTCCGAGGTCCGCTTGTGCGAACGGGCTAGGCGCTTTAACGCAGCGGGCATCGGCCTATAAGCCCTGCGGCGGATGTCGACGGCGGCGCTGGAGCGAAGCTCAGACGGTTTCGCAACGACAGAACCGTTGATTAGGCAAACCCCTTCTGGCCGCATGGTAAGCCCTGCCTCCGCAGCATGGTAGGCGCCCGAGCAAAGACCTACGAAGATCAGACCGCGCCCATCGCGCGTGCCGAGCGCTTCTGCGACATCTTCGAGATCGCTCAGTGCGTCTGGATGTAGCATCTCCCCGCGTCTGGTTTTACTCCTAGCCGGCGTGTCGCCAACACCACTGTTGTCGACGCGGATCGATCGGAACCCGTGCGATGCGAGGGTCCTTGCGGCCTCAGCCCACAGTCTGCCGGGACCGAAGTTCTCCAGCGCTCCGGCGCTGAGGAACACAACCGTCGGCTTCGGGAGTGTTGCGAACGTCGGTGAGGTTTCGACGCCGAAAAGCGGTGTCGGTCCGATGAGCAAGAAGCGTTCCTCTACTGGTCGGCTTGCGACCGTCCCCACCACAGCGGCGCCTTCGGGCCGCGCCTTGACCCCGAAGCGGCGGGACGGGACCTGCGTGGATATCCACGCAGCGAGCTTCTCCAAGTCACCTCGATGGAGCCGGACCTCGTGGGGGGGTAGCTCCATCAACGTCGATTGACCGTCCAGCGCTACCACTTCGCATCCTGCAGCCAAGAAGGCCGGTAGCTGCCTTTGCGCGGTCTTCTCTCCACGTTGGGTTGCTATGAGCGTAGGGGTTTTCACGGTTTTGCCTTGCACTTCGTGGGGTTCGAGGCGCAGAGACGTGAGCGAGGCGATCGCATCCCCGTCGAGCACATACCCCGGGCCCACGAACTCGCCATCGGCGGGCTGCTTCACCCCAAAAATGGACGCGACGAAGGCTTGCTGCGCGCGCAGGTAGCGATGACCGTCGAAGACCGGGTCCCACAGAACGACCGCTTGAATGCGGGGGTCGCTGCGAGCGGTCTCCCACGCCAAGGTAGCCCCCAAGCGCATCCCCACTAGGATGCAGGGCGCTTCGCTCGTTGCACACGCCAAAGCGACAGCCCGGCTGATGCCGGACCTCCACGTGTCGACCTCTTGAGCGCCCGGCGGGAGATCCGCCGAGTTGCCCCTTCCGGGGTAGTCGAAGCGTATAAGGCCGATCCCAGCCTCTACGAGAGCCTCAGCGAGTCCCAGAAAGGCCATCCTCGCCTTGGTGGCATCCTCCCCGAGCGCTGGACCACAGGCAACTACCGTCGCTCGTACCGTCGAGTCGTCGGGTAGATGGGACCATGCTGCCAGCGGACCTTGCCCGCCGATCCAAAAAGGTTCGCTCAGCAAGGCGTCACCGTCTGCCGTTCGTGATTCGCAGCGGAGCGACCAGGCTCAGTTCTGCTTCGATCTGATCGTCGGTAGATATCCGTCGCCCTTCGCCTCGAATGAAAACCCCGATGGTTGAGCCTTTCTCCCTCTTCGGTCTCGGCTTCGACGTGCCGATACCTTAGCGGTGACCGCGGAGAATACTGGTGGTTATGGCCACACATGATCTCCTCAGTTGGCGGCGATCCCGTCTGCTCCGCAGAGCCGCCATTACAGCTGTCGACATGTGGGAGCGGCAGGGCCCCATAGCAACCTTCGTGGGTGTCACCTCCTATCTTGCTGGCTCAGTCGTTAATGTTCACCCGACCGGCAGCGCCTTCTTGGACCACTTCTACCCTGCTGTGCTTTCGGCGCTCGTGGCGTTCGCTGGAGCGCGAGCGGCTAAAGGTAGTCTGCTATGGCTGACGGTCGTCGCATGCGCCCTCAGTCGCGGTTATCTACTGCTACCGGCGGCCAGTGCTCTTATCCTCGGCTTCACGGGAACGTTGATGAGGACGAAGGTCCCAGCCGTCGGTGCTCTGACAGCTGCATTGTCACTGCAGGTCGTCTTGAGGTGGCCTCGTGTTGGATTCCAAGGGACCACCGCCCTGCTCGCGGTCGTGGCGGTGGCCCCGCTCCTCATTTCTACTCTCAGGTCATTTCCCGACCGCCGCCGAAGGCAGATCTCGTGGACGATCGCTGCCTTCGCTGGCGCGGCTGCAGCTCTCAGCGTGGCTGCAGCAGTATCGGCTCTGATGGCTAGAAGACAGTTACAGCAGGGGTCTGCCACTGCGCGCTCAGCCCTAGAGAGCGTCAAGTCCGGCAACGTGACACAGGCAACCAGCGAGCTCCGCTCAGCCGCGGCTGAACTGACCTCAGCGGAGACCCGTCTGAGCTCTTGGTGGACCGACGGGACCGTGGTGGTTCCGATCGTTGCGCAACAGCGCCGTGCTCTGGTCGCAGCGACGTCGGTGGCCCGGGATATCACCGCTACCGCGGCTTCTAACGCCTCAGCTATTGACTTCTCGGCGCTGCATGTTACGCACGGCACAGTAGACCTCCGCGCCGTGACAGCCTTGAGCGCACCTCTGGGCCGTATCACCGCGGCGCTAGGCGCCGGATCGGCGCGGCTGGCTTCGGTGTCGTCGCCATGGCAGCTGCCACCGATCGCCTCCAACATTGCAAAACTCCAATCCGACATCGCCAGCGTGCAACACTCACTCACCTTGGCGTCCATGGCAGCCAGGGACGCCCCGTCACTCTTGGGGGCTAACGGGACCCGACGCTACTTCGTCGGGTTCCTCGACACCGCCGAGAGCAGAGGGCTCGGGGGCCTCCTTGTCTGGTATGGCGAGCTGACAGCCACTGACGGCCATCTAAGCCTCAGCAACTTCGGTGATGCCGGAACGATCGCGAACGAGTTGGCAGCCAAAGGCGGGGGGCACCTTAGCGGACCGCCCTCATACCTCGCCCGCTACGGACAGTTCAATCCGCAGGACACGTTCATCGACGTCCCGTACTCGCCCGACCTTCCAACTGTCACCGACGTGGTTTCACAACTCTATCAGCAGGTGGGTCACAAGCCCATCGACGGTATGCTCGTTTTGGACGCTCATTCGATAGCTTCGATAATCTCCGCCACAGGCCCTTTGCACGTGCCGGGTCTCGGCGAGCTGACCGGTTCGAATACGGCCGAGATACTCCAAAAGAAGCAGTACGAACTCTACCCGAACGTAGCCGATCAGGCGGCGAGGAAGGAGGCCCTCGACGCTGCCCTCGGCCTTGCAGCGAAACGCCTTACCGGTGGTTCGCTGCCCAGCGCCCAGGCCCTAGTGCGTGACCTGGCGCCCGACGTTCATACGGGGGATCTCCTTTTTTGGAGTGTTCATCCCCACGATCAGGAGCTTCTGTATCAAACCGGACTCGCCGGGACTTTCCCCCGAGCGCAAGGGGGCGATCTCTTCTCGTTCATTACTCAGAACGCCGCCAACAACAAAGTCGACGCATACCTTGAGCGCAGCATCGCCTACCGAGTCTCTTACGATCCCGCCACCGGTCAGGTTCAGTCCACGGTCACCGCGGTGCTGCACAACTCGGCTCCCAGTCACGGCTTGTCCCCGCTGGTGATCGGCAGTTACGCAGGCAGCGGCCTACCGCCGGGGAGTGACCTTTTGTGGTTCTCCGTCTACAGTCCACTGTCGCTCACATCGGCGAGGGTCAATGGTTCGCTAGTGACTTTGACGTCGACCCCAGACCTTGGGGTCAACACCTACAGCGGCTACGTCGACGTTCCGTCTGGGTCCACGTCCAAAGTGGTCGTGGACCTTCATGGCACGGTAGCCGCAGGCGCCTATAGGCTCGCCCTGCACGACCAGCCCACGGCGATACCGGACCATATGACGGTTTCCGTGACCGCTTCGGGAAAACCATCGTCTGCGGCTTCCTACACCTGGGATGTGCCCGCCGGGCTGAACCTCTTCCGTACTTTCCGGTTTATACACTAACCGGCGCGATCCTATAAGACGACCTGGTGGAGGCGACCGCCCTCGGTTACGGTAAATGCGTATCGGCACAAAAGGTCCACGACATGAGGTCCTCGTCGAGAGGAGCAGGAAGAAAGTGAAATCGCATACACACAGAGTTCTCAGCGCTGTCGGAATAGGTGCCTTCTCGCTGTCTGCTTTGGCAGCTAGCGTCTTCGTCGCTCCGGCAGGCTCGACGGCCTTCGCGTACGGCCCTGTACCGCCTACCACGACGCCAACGACCACACCGCCGACCACCACTCCGCCTACTACGACGCCAACGACCACACCGCCAACGACCACACCGCCGACGACCGCCCCTACCACTACGACGCCTCCTACCACCGCACCCGCCGTAGCGCCGCCTCCGGTGTCACCCCCGGCGCCTCCGTCGGGCTTGGCGTTTACGGGAATCGATGCTGCCCTGATCACGGCAGTGGGCGCCGGAGCAGTCGGTGCGGGCGGTGCGATTGTCCTCGCCACACGCAAGAAGAGGCGCCCCAGCGAGGCCTAAGGCCTCCGGAGCGCCGCCCTGTCCAAAGCCGCTATAAACTCAGCTGCTCTCGCCCCCCACGAGACGTCGGCTTGGGCTAGCTCAACCCTCCGGGAGCGGCCCTCCGAGTCCGACTTCAAAGCTTCGATCACCGTCGCGACGAAGGCCTGCCTTTTGGCCACGATCACTGGTTCCCCCAGATCACGAAAACCAGCTACCGGGGTGGCTACGCACGGCCTCCCCGCGGCGAGGACTTCCCGGGCCTTGATCGGGTCTAGGCTCTCGGTGAAAGGGGTGACGGCGTGCGGAACGACGATTACCCCAGCGTGCTGCATATAACCGGGGATGTCCGCGTAGGGGCGGGCCCCCAGGAACAGCGCTCCGGACTCGACGAGACGCTTCGTCACCTGGGGGGGGCAGGCGTTCGGGCCTACGAAAACCAATGTGGCGTCACCTGGGAGACTCCGGGCGAGATCCTCGCAAAGGTCGACGTCGAGACGGTCGAGAGCCAAGGTACCGGTGTAGAGGACGACCTTTCCAACTGGGAGGTCACAGGGCCTTTCCCTCGCCGTCTGGAAGTGCTCGACGTCCACCCCATTGGGTATCAACCTGACCGGACGACTGGCGCCGCGCGTAGCAGCAAGAGCGGGCGAGCAGACTATTACCTCATCGGCGAGTCGCATGACCCGCCGATCGTTGGTCCGTTGCCTCTCGGTCTCTCTATGTGAGCGAAGCGCCAGCGTCCAATCGTCTGTGATGTCATAGAGCACAGGCCATCCGGTCCTCTCAGCCAACTCTGCGTAGCTGTTGTCGTTCAACCATAAAACCGGGCGACGAAGTCCGAGCCGCTCCGCTCGAACCTCCACTCTGCGACTCAGGCGCCTGTCAACCCCGGGGGCTAGGCGCCGGGGAAGCCACTTCCTCGGCCGATACGCCGCAACCCCTTCGAAGCCCACGATCGTCCGGGTGCCGCTCGGCGGGATCCGCTTCTCGTGGAGGCCCGACCACAACACATCCACCGGTGGCTCCACGAAAAGGATACGAAGGCCAGGCCGGAGCTTCAGGATCTCGCGCACCAAGAACTGGTTTCGCCTCCAAACGTCGTCCCAATCTTCTAGGGAACAGCAGACCACGTCGAAATCTCCGTCGCCGAAAGTGCCGCTCACTCTACGAAGTTATCGCAGTCGCGGCCTTCAAGACTCGCCCGGTAAAGTATTTGCAGGCCATGCCGAAGAAATCCCTGTGGCAGAGACTCTCAGCGACGTAATTCGCGAAGTGATAGCACAGAACGCCAGGCTAGTGATCGCCGCTGAGGACATCGCCGACGACGACGACTTGCACCGCCTGGGACTGTCCTCTCAGGGTCTGGTAGCCGTCATGCTAGGCCTCGAGGACGAACTTGGGGTCCAGTTCCCTGACGAAGTGCTCAGCAAGGACACATTCTCGTCGATAGCCTCGATACGCGACACGCTCGCGAGGATCGCCGACGATCCAGCGTGAACCCAGGCGTCGCTGGACCAAGCTCACGAAGCGTCTGCCGACTCAGCCATGCCTTCGCACCCAACGAGCGTAGCGCCTAAGGATCACTCTGACCTCGAGATCATGTGACCACAAGTAGGCTCCGAGCGCCGACACTGACACCACGACTACTATCACCGACCCCACCGGGGCCCACAGCTTTGAGTTGGGCAGCCAAGCCTTCATGGCGAGGCTAGTTGTGACAGCCGCGAGGAGAGGGGCCCCGAGAGGAGCGATCGCCGCCCTCGCGTACGACTTGACCCCGACGCCCAACTCACGGCAGCAAAGCGTGGGCAGTATAACGAACTCGAATATCACGACTTGAGGAAGAGATCCTACGATCGGTCCAATCACTCCGAGCCACATCGTTGCGCCCACGGTCAACCCGAGGTTCGTGACAGCGAAGACCAACGCTAGGCGCGACACGATACGGACCTTCCCGATCCCGGTGAGGAACACCGCTGCTTGGCGGCCAGGCATACGAACCAGGAAAGCCAAGTTCATCACCACGAGGATCTCGTAGGTGTAAGCGGGAACTCTTCCCAACCAGAGCGACATCAGATCTTGGCCGAAGGCGACCAGAGCAGCCGAAACGGACAGGGCTATCGCAGTGCTAGCCAGGACGGCGCGAGTGAACAGCTTGAACTGCCGTTCCTTGTTGTCAAGAGCGCTCGAGTGGGCGTAGGTCGGCACGAGCAGTGACGTTCCCGTCGTGGAGAGGTTTCCGGCCAGGTTGGCCGTTGAGAGGGCTATGTCGTAGGGAGCCACTTGGGTTATAGGTAGCACCACCGCGATAACCAAAGCGTCGAGTTGGTAGGAGACAATTCCGCTGATGCTCATCAGGGTGTTATGCCAGCCCTGCGAAATGAGCTCCCTCATCACAGACTTCTTGAGGCGTAGCTGCATACGCCTGCGAACTCCGAGGCGGTGGGCGATCACCCAAGAAGCGCCAAGAGCCAATGCTTCGCAAGCCAGCGACGTCGCGAAGAGCCCGACGAGTCCTCCTCCGAGGCGCGTGACTACGATCTGGGAGCCCTGTGTCAAAGTCACTAATGCCGTCCCGATGTACGCGTTCAGATCGGCGCGACCACTCCCGTACAGACCGATGCTCGGGATCATCCTGGTAAAGCCGATCGTGGTGGTAGCCCCTTTTACCACCAGGGCAACACGCGCAGCGTCGAGCGTTCCCGGCGGCAAAGTCACAAAATTCCCCACGAAGGGCACGATCGCCAGCGTGACCAGGCATGCCAGCAACCCGGTCAGCACGAAGAACACGTTGACCGCGTCAAAGATCGAGTTCAGTCGGTCCTCATCGCGCAACGCTATAGCTGAAGCGACCTCACGAACCGCCGCGGTTGATACCCCGGCGTCGAGCAGACCTACGTAAGCTCCAATAGCCGACAGCGCCACCCACAACCCGTAGGCGACCACCCCGGCGTGATGGAGGACTACCGGAGTGAGGACGACCGAGAGCAACACCGCCGCGCCGAAAGAGAGGTAGTTCGCGACGAAGTTCTTGAACATCTGCGAGCCGCTCGCGTTCGACCCTAGGGTCACCTCGGGATCACCGTACGCTGAAGGCTCCTTGGGGGTGGCTTGGTCGTCGGTCATCGCCCTCGACAATCGAGGCCATGGTTGGCAGCGGTTGAAACGGGCATTTGAGACAAGACTCTAGGGCAAGCGCCCTTCGAGCGGAGAGCATCTGAAGACACCTCCTCGAAGCGCCGATGAGTTAGGTGATGAGCACAGGACACCATGGCAAGCCGATAAGAGTCCTGTCTGTCATTCACAGCGCCACCTTCGGCGGACCGCACAACCAAGCGCTCGCAGTGGCAAGCACGGTCCCGGACGTCGAGCTGGTCGTAGTGGTGCCCGACGAGCCGGGCGACGCCGGCTCCCGCCTCAGCGACGCCGGTATCCAGGTGGTCAAATTGGACCTGCGGCGGCCACGAGCTTCACTGCGAAACCAGCCGCTGGGCAACTTGGCGCGACACTACCCGGCTCAGGTCGCTTCCCTAGTGGACCTCATACGGCGCCACGACGTGGACGTCGTTGAGGCTCATGGCCTGACGAACGTCGACGGCCCTATCGCAGCGAGACTGAGCGACCGAGCCGTCGTGTGGCAGCTGATAGACACCCGTCCCCCCATGGCCTTGCGCTACCTGCTGATGCCAGCAGTGGTCGCACTGTCCGACGTTATCATGACCACCGGGTTTGCAGTGGCGAAATCCTACCCCGGCACCCGCCTGCGACCGGCTCGTCTTCGGACGTTCGTCCCTCCCGTGCTTACGACACGTTCGGGGTCGACAGGGCGCCAAGCCGTGCGAGAGAAGCTCGGCCTGACCGCCGACGAGGTACTCGTGGCAGCCGTCGGCAACCTCAACCCGCAGAAGGGCTTCTGCGACCTGATAGAGGCCTCGGCTTGGCCTGTACCTTCGAAGGATGTTCCCGCACGGCCAGCCTTACGCATCCGTGGATCTGTCCAAGCGGGCCACGAAGCCCACGCTGAGAACCTAGCGAGAATCGCTGAGGCCTACGGGTTCGGCAAGTCCGCGGTCTGCGAGTTCGAACCGGACCTTAACGTGGACAAACTCCTCCTGGCGGCGGACATTTTTGCGCTGACGTCCCGACCGCGCTCCGAAGGCATCCCGACCGTAGTCCTCGAGGCGATGGCTGCCGGCCTGCCAGTCGTGGCGACCGACGTCGGGGCACTCCGAGAGGTCGTCGAGGACGGGAGAACAGGGTACTTGGTCCAATCCGGCGACATACCCGCCCTCCGCCAGCGTCTGGCGACCTTGGCACACGACCCGGATTCGAGGTCGGCGATCGGCGATGCCGCATCAGGCGATGCTCTCGAAGTGGCTTCCCCGGAGAAGTTCGGGTTGACGATGCTCGACGCCTACACCACCGCCCTTCGACACTCCAGGAAGCGGAGCCTTTCACCTCGCCGAGCATACACGCCGAGATGAGAGTTCTGATAATGCACCCCTGGGCCGGCTTGCCCGCACGCCGGTCCCTATACAGCAAGCTCGGCGTCGCTACGGGATGGTCGGTGAGGCTCTTGACCACTTCGGTGTGGAAAGACGAGTACGGAAAGCGAATCACAGCCTCAGCCGTACCGCAGCCCGGATCAGATCTCGTGGCCGTCCCTGTCGCACTGAGCGGCAACATCCCGCTTCACTTCTTCGTCGGACGGCTCCGCCGGCATATAGCGGCATTCGACCCCGACTTGATCTACATCTACCACGAACCGTACGCGGCAGCGACATTTCAGATGCTGAAGGCTGCAAGGGCCGTCTCGAAAGCACCAGTCGGGGTCCGAAGCGCCCAGAACCTCGTCAAGCGCTATCCGGCACCATTTCGTCAGACCGAGAGATACGTATACCGCCACTCCGATTTCGCAATCGCCGTCTCGGAGAATGTAGCCTGCGTTTTGCGGCGCAAAGGCTACAGCAAGCCCATCGACGTCATACCAATGCCAGTCGATTTGTCAACCTTCACCCCCGCTGAGCGCCACTGCGGCGAGCCAAGTAACGCCCTCCGTGTCGGTTTTGTAGGCCGGCTCGTGCCTGAAAAGGGATTAGATACGGCGATCCACGCCTTGGCGATGACCGACGCGGACGAGGCCAAGCTCGAAGTGATCGGCTCCGGACCCGACGAAGCACGCCTCCGAACCCTTGCAACCGAAGTCGGCGTAGCTGACCGAGTCACCTGGCGGGGAGCCCTCGAGCGTAGCGATGTGGCGCGCAGCTATCAGGGGATGGACGTGATTGTCGTTCCCTCAAGACCGACATCCAGTTGGAGCGAGCAGTTCGGCAGGGTCGTCATCGAGGCCGCCGCCGCCGGAGTACCAGCCATCGTCAGCAGCTCCGGAGAACTCCCATTTCTCGTCAAGCAGATCGGCGCCGGTTGGATCGCAGGAGAGACCGACGCACAACAGTTCGCAGGCATCCTACGGCGTCTACACTCCGAACGCACCGAGCTCTGTGACGCCGGAAGGCTTGCCAGAGAACGTGTCGAGCAGAGCTTCTCGGACGACGCAATAGTCGACTCGCTCGCCGCGACCTTCGAGCGGTCGGCGCAGGTCCGGCGCGGTGCACGATGACAGACGTCACTATCGTCCACGACTATCTGACGCAACGAGGCGGGGCCGAAAGGGTCGTACTCGCTATCTGCGCGGCTTTCCCTGATGCGCCGGTTGTCACCTCCCTGTTCGATCCTCCTGCGACTTTTCCCGAATTCGCCAACTTGACCGTACGCACACTGCCTATAAACCGCCTAAGTCCTCTCCGGCACAATCACCGTCTCGCTCTCCCGTTTCTGGCTGCGACCTTCTCGTCTGCCCGCATAGACACCCCAGTTACTGTGTGCTCCTCAAGTGGATGGGCACACGGGGTACACGCAGCCGGGCGCAAGGTTGTCTACTGTCATAATCCCCCGCGGTGGCTCTACCAAAGCGCCACTTACCTTAGAGGGTTCGGGAAGATGACACGACCGGCTCTGGCAGCAATGCAACCCGGCTTGGTGCGCTGGGACAAGAAGGCAGCTCGAAGCGCCGACCTCTACATTGCCAATTCAGCCGTCGTTCGGGAAAGGATCTTGGACGCGTATGGCATCGAAGCGGAGGTAGTTCATCCTCCATTCACTCTGGACACTGCAGCACCGACTTCACCTATTGCCGGAGTCGACAGTGGTTTCTTCCTTTGCGTGTCTCGACTTCTGTCATACAAGAATGTGGACGCTGTAATAGAGGCCTTCAGGCATCTTCCTAGGGAGCAGCTCGTCCTCATAGGCGACGGTCCCCTCGAAGCAGCCCTGCGTTCAGCGGCCCCAGCGAACGTCATCATGCTCAGAAGAGTAGATGACTCAACCTTGCGCTGGGCTTACAGCAACTGCCGGGGCGTGATCGCAGCCTCTTACGAGGACTTCGGGCTAACCCCACTCGAAGGAGCGGCCTTCGGTAAGCCGACGGTGGCCCTGAGCTGGGGTGGCTTCTTGGAGACGGTGCTGCCGGAGGTGACAGGCTTATTCTTCGATGCGTCAGACCCTTCTCGAATTTCGCAAGCGGTTCTCCAGCTCAGCCGGCGGAATTGGGACGACTCGGAAATACGTGCATGGGCTGACAACTTCTCCATCGAGCGGTTCATTCGCAGGATGCGCAGCATCGTTGCCGATCAGATGCAGACAATAGGGGAAAGTCCTTAGATGCCGTTGACTTCCAGTCAGGCGTTCGGTCAAGTAAGCGCCCCGTGGGGCCGACTCACATGAACATGTCGATGCCGCGAGCGATCTTTGGCCGAACGCTGCCCAGCCACAGTCTGCCACTGGCCGCGCAGAACTTACCGCAGAGCAGAAGTAGGATTGGTTTGTTAAACCCCGTACAGAAAGTGCGTGCAGTGCAATCGCCAACTTCCGGGACATCACCAAGCTCCTCGGGTTCCACATCGTGGTCCTTATTCGCTCGCCGGCAGTGGTGGGTCGTTCTCGTGTGCGTCCTCCTCGCTGCGAGCGCATCGGTTCTATACACTAAGAGACACAAAGTCACCTACCAGGCGGCCGCCTCCGTGATCGCCAATCCGACGGCTTCGTCGACGTCGTCCTCTCAATCGTCGGCTGCACCGAGCGGACCAGACCCGCTAGTGCAGACACACGACTCCTCGATCGAGCAAGCAGCGGCGAGGGCGGCCGGTGCCCCTGATGGCAGTGTAGGCTTGTCTTTCAGCTTGGACACTACCAATCCGACGCTACTGGACGTCACAGCGGTTGCGGATACCCCAAGCCAGGCGTCTGCGGCCGCTAACGCGGCTGCGGACGCCTACATTGCGGTAAGGGGTAAGGCCCTAGCTACGTCGGCGGCATCCCTCGACGGTCAGTTGGCGGTTATAGCCGGCCAGATCCACGCTCTCCAAGCCCAAGGAGCCGTCAGTCCCGGCTCCGTTCCCGGAACCCAGACAAGCGGAGCCAACCTGGCTGCCGACGAGCAGTTAGCTGTTGCGATAGCCGACTACCAGTCACTGTTCCAACAGCAGCAAACGTTGTCGCTGGACGCTTCCGGCGTCCAAATCTACAGTGCTGCCACACCCGGGGCAGCTACGGCCACCGGCAGCTCGCACAAGGTGATCGAACTTGCTGTGGTAGCTGGCCTTCTGGCCGGGTTGGGTATAGCTCTGCTCAGACACCGCCTCGACGACAGGCTCCGCTCGGCGGCCGAGATCGAGACACTTAGCTCCCATAGCTTGCTGTCGCGCATCCCACTGCGAAGTGTATCGAACGTCGCTGGTACCATCGCCAGCAACCCAAACGATGAACTAGCTGAGGCGGTTCGCGAGCTACGCACCGCCCTGCGATTCGTAGCCGTAGAGCGAGAGGTCAAGACGATCCTTGTCACAAGTTCAGTGCCGGGTGAAGGCAAGTCATTCGTAGCGGCTAACCTCGCTGCGGCCTGGGCGATGTCTGGGATGCTCACCGTGCTCGTATCCTCTGACCTGCGAGCGCCAACCGCCGAGCAACTCTTGGGCATAGCGCCGAGCGATCGTGGAATATCTACCATGGTCGCAGATGCCACCGCCCGGCTAACCACTTCGCGTTCCGCCGAGGCGACGGCGAAGCGTAATGCTCTGCCCTCGTCATCACCGTTCGAGATACAGTCCTTGGGTAAAGTTGGCGCCTCGTCGCGCGAGGGCGACTCCAGCAACATGCTCGTCCAAGCCCCCTCTAACGGGCACGGCGCTAATGGGCACGGCGCTAATGGGCACGGCGCTAATGGGCACGGCGCTAATGGAGGTGTGGGCAACCCGAGCACTGTCTCTATGCCTACCGGGGCTAGCTTCGCCACCCCGACCGATTTGCTCGACCTGCTCGTGTGGAGCGGCGTGAAGGATCTGTGGCTTTGCCCCGCTGGGCCTGTACCTCCGAACCCGGCGGAGTTGCTCGGCTCCAGCGCCTTCGAGGATCTGGCCGCATCGATCGCTGCCATCGCAGACGTCGTGATCCTCGACAGCCCACCGGTTCTCACCGTCACTGACGCTATGGTCCTGACCGAGCAGGCCGACGGGGTCGTGTTCGTTGTGGCCGAAGGACGTACGTCGCGTTCTGCAGCCCAGAGGGCTATCCAATTACTTGAAAGCAGCCCCGCTCCGATCCTGGGAGTCGTCGCCAACATGGCCTCCCGCAGCGACGTGTCCTCCTATTACGGAACTGCTTACGACCCCTACAGACGGCACTCTCGCGCTTCGCACCCCGACACCGACGGTCACCTCTCGGTTCGAGACGTCAAAGCCCGACGATGACCCCAGCGGCGCTCACCAGGTTCCGCGCCTGGCGACTTCAGCCTTTCATGCGAGCGCAGAGCGTCCTGGTGTTGTCGCTGGTCGTCCTGGTCCCTGTCGCTGCCTACCTTACCAAGGGAGGGTCCCGATACACCATCGCCGCTGGTGGCGCCCTCCTGGCTGTCGGCGCCGTGGCCTGGGACGTGATGATCCTGCCCGTACTCGCTGTGCCTGCGACGCTTCTCGTGTTCAGGGTGAGCGCCACCAGTTCCAACCTTAGCTTCTCCGACCTTGTGCTCGGAGTTGCAACTCTGTGCGCCGTTCCGATGTTCCGGCTGCGAAGCGACGCCTACGTCCGAAAGCTTCTGCTGCTACTGGCATTCTACGAGGCCACGACTCTCCTTAACGTCGTATACAACCCCTACCGGGCCAATATCGTCGAGTGGGTACACGAGGCTTTCCTAGTTGGCGGTAGCTTGGTCATCGGTTGGCTCGTCGCAAGTCGCCATCGGGCCGGCACTGCAACCACGGCGTACCTAGTCGGATCATCGATCATCGCCCTTTGGGCTGTGGCTTGGAGCGTTGCCCATCACCTCGCCCCGGCTTACCTGCCCCTCGGAATGCAGAAGAACTACATAGGGGACATGTTGTGCTTCGCGTTTCTGTTGGCATACGCCCGTCCGGACTGGATGAGCCAGCGAGTCGCTGAGAACTCTACGAAGATATGGGCGATCTGCGCTGCCGGCATGCTTGCCAGTCAGTCAAAGCAGGCCATGATAAGCGCCGTAGTCGGAGCCGGCATACTGACTTTCCGTGACCGCAACCTGCGCCGTCACGCGAAGGCAATCATAACTGCGTGTATACCTATGATCGTCATCGCCGCGGTAGTTGTGGACAAGAAGCTACGCTCGTCGAACAAGTTCAACAGCGTTCACCAGCGTGAGACCTGGCTACGCCAGTCGCTTCAGATCTGGCACATGTCGCCGTGGTTCGGTATCGGGCTTCGCTGGTGGTACACGAACCGCGTGCCGTTCTCGTTCCAACCTCCCAACGGGGAAGCCGAGGTGCTGACCTCGGCCGGGCTGGTCGGTCTGGTCGGCTTTCTCGTCTTGGTCATAGGCGCTGTCGTGGTCCTACGACGAGTGCCAAGCCGTTACGGGACTCTGGCGCTCGCCATAGTGGTCGCTCGGCTAGTGCAGGGTCAGTTGGACGTGTTCTGGGTGACCGCCCAAGGGTCGATACCATGGCTGCTGGCAGGCATGTGTCTCGGCGCCGACTACTTGACTCGTATGCGCCTGCCAGGTGATCCTGGTTTCACACCCGCCTTCGTCGGAGATCCTCTCAGATGACCGAAGAACGACCGGCACAAACTGGGGGGGGAACGCATGTCGTGGTGGTCGCCTACGGTGATAGCGCTACCCTAAAACCCTGTCTCGAAGCTCTCCGCGGGTCCTACAAGATGACCGTTATAGATAACTCGAGTAGTGCGGACACAAAGCTCCTAGTCGAAAGCTTCGGCTTTGACTATCACGACCCGGGACAGAACCTGGGATTTGCAGCAGGAGTAAACAGAGCTTTACAGCTAAGAGCAGGCATTTCAGAGGACGTGCTGCTGCTCAACCCTGACGCTGTCATCGACTCAGCTGGCGTCGAGACCCTCAGCGAGAGGCTTCACGCCGATCCTAGCCTCGCATGCGTTGCTCCGGCCCAGGAAGGTCCGAGCGGGTCGGAGCGGGTAGCCTGGCCGGTGCCGTCTCCTTGGGGAGCGTGGCTCGAGGCATTCGGGGTGGGTGCCCTGCACTCCAAACCCGTCTTTCTGATCGGATCCATCCTACTAGTAAAGGCCGAGGCCCTCGCCGACGTGGGCCTGCTCGACGAGCGCTTCTTCCTCTACGCCGAGGAGACCGACTGGCAGATACGCGCACTCGCCAAAGGCTGGTCAGTGGCGCTCGTCCCCGACGTGCAAGCTTTCCATGTGGGTGCCGGAACAGGAGGAGACCGTTCAGTCCGGCTCCGCCACTTTCACGCCTCCGAAGAACTACTGGTTCGAAAGCACTACGGGGGTTTTGGCTGGATATCCTACCGTGCAGCCAAGCTGGCCGGGTCGGCGCTACGGGCCATCGTCAGGACCGGAAGCCAACGGGCCGAGGCGATCGAGAGGTACCACCTTTTCCGGGCGGGCCCCGTCCGGGTTCGAGCGGAGATGGGGTCAAGCCGTGCTAGCTGAGCGAACCGGCGGGAATCTACCGCCTCCAGTAGAACGAACCCGGCCGAGGGTCGCTCACGTCGTGTGCACCGAGGATTTCGCCGGGGTTGAACGCTACGTCAGCACCCTTTCGGTGGCGCTAGCAGGCCAGACATGGGACGTGGTGGTGCTCGGAGGCCGGGAGGAATCTATGCGGCCGACTCTCGAAGAAGCGGGCGTGCGGTGGGTTCCGGCACCGACGGTGGCTACTGCGGTGCGGCGCCTACGGGAGCAGTTTCCCGTCGATTTAGTGCACGCCCACATGACCCAGGCGGAGGTCGCCTCCGTCCTGGCAGCCGTACGCACGAGGACTCCGGTCGTCTGCACACGGCACTTCGCTTCCGACCGGGGCTCCTCTACGATTCGCCGGGCGGTCAGCCACCTCTTCGCCCGGAAGATCTCCGAGCAAGTCTCGATTTCGCAGTTCGTAGCCGAGCGGATCGACGGACCCTCGACTGTGATAGTCCCCGGGGTCCCGAACTGCGGAACCATCGTCGACTCCTCACAGCGCCACCGTCAGGTCTTGATGGCGCAGCGCCTCGAAGAGGAAAAGCGAACTGATCTGGGAGTATCAGCCTGGGCTGCTTCAGGTCTCGCCGAGGCTGGCTGGTCGCTGCTCATCGCCGGCGACGGATCACAACGTGGATCGCTCCTTCGACTAGCGGAACGCCTCGGAGTAGCAGATTCCTGCGATTTCCTCGGCTTCAGATCAGACATAGCCGATTTGATTCGACAAGCCGGCATCTTCTTGGCACCTCGCCCCGACGAACCTCTCGGCCTGTCGGTCATCGAGGCGATGGCGGCCGGCACACCAGTGGTAGCCGCCGACGGCGGCGGGCATCGCGAGAGCCTCGGTCTGCACCCGACAGCAGCTTTATACCCGCCAGAAGATACAACCGCGGCTGGACTTCTCCTGCGCAGGCTCGCACTCGACCCACTCGAGCGCGACAACTACGGAGCCGAGTTGGCGGAGATACAGAAGGCACTTCTCAGTATCGAAGTGCAAGCAGGTAGGACGGTAGACCTTTATCGCGAACTGCTGCGGAGAGCCCAGTGAGGATCGCTCTCCTTCCGAGCCAGTACTTCCCGAGTCTCGGCGGAGTCGAGGAGCTCACTCGGAACCTAGCTGCCAACCTTTCGAAATCGGGCGACGAGGTGGAGGTGTGGGCACCCGCACCTGAGATCGAGACCGACACCCCTACTGGGACGGAACATCTCGACGGGATACGAGTCCGCCGTTTCAGGTATGCCCTACCCAGAGCCGACCCCGCGTCGCTAGCCCCCCTCTTGGTCGAGGGTCTCCCCACACTCGGTGCGATGCTACGCGCAGTCGTCGACTTCCAGCCGGACGTCATCAACGTGCAGTGCTTCGGACCGAACGGGGTTTACGCAACAGCCTTAAGCATGCTTACTGGCCTGCCGCTGGTCGTGTCCCTGCAAGGCGAGACCTTGATGGACGACTCTGACATATACACGATCTCCGCGACGATGCGTGCCTCATTGCGAGCAGGGATCGGCCAAGCCAAACGCGTCACAGGCTGCTCAGCGTTCACGCTTCGCGACGCCGAAGCGCGCTTTGGCCTTGCACCGGGAGCGGGCCAGGTCATCTTCAACGACGCCAATCCCGACTTGATAGGAACCCGCGAGGAGATGGGCCTCCCAGATTGTCTTGAGTTCCTCGCCGGCACCCGGTACGTCGCCTGCCTAGGAAGGGTGGTCGACAACAAAGGTTTCGACCTACTTCTCGACGCTTTCAACCTGATCCGCTCTGATCACCCCGGCGTTCACCTGGTGGTCGGCGGATCCGGCTCCAAGCTGGAAGACCTTCGCCGCCTTGCAGGCCGTCTCGGGCTGTCCGACCGAGTCCATTTTCCCGGGCGCCTGTCACGCTACGAAGTCGCCCAAGTTCTGACGAGCGCGACGGTGTTCGTGATGCCCAGCCGGCTCGAACCGTTCGGGATCGTCGTCCTCGAGGCGTGGAGAGCAGGGACAGCCGTCATCGCCACCTCTATTGGGGGCCCCCCGGAGTTCGTCTCCGACGGAGCTGACGGCTTACTAGTCGACCCCCACGACACCAGACAACTTGCGGATGCCCTCGCCCGGTTGCTCGACGACGATGAACTGAGACAGCGGATAGCGCTGGCTGGCAAGGTGCGTTTTCGTGATTTCGAGTGGCCGACCCTGACGTTTGAGTACCGAAAGCTTTACTCAGGCGCAGTATCGGCGAGGCACCCACTACGCAGTCGTCTTATACGGGCCGCTGCTCGGAGAAAGCACTCGACAGATCAGTCGCCGCGCAGAAAATCGAGCTAATCAAGAGTAATCAAGGAAATAGCGGAAGTTAGCTCAGTAGGGCTTCCCAATCGATCGATGTAGTCCGTAACATTCGGACAGTCCACTGAACTGTCAAGCGTGATGCCTTGACATGTGGGAACGTAAGACCAGGGAAGGCTGTTGTGTTGTCGCTAACACCAGAGGACTACATCAAGATGGGCCCGAGGTGACATCTCGCCGCTGGATCGAGACATTGCCCGGCGTAGACCTCGTCCCGGCTGCGACTTCGGCTACGGTCACTCCGATTCGCGAGAAGCCAAGGCAGCGACTGCGGCCGGCCAACATCAGTCACACGCAACCTGTACGCAAGCCCTCGCAATCCTCGGGGTTGTCAAAGTCGAATCCGTCGACGACGAGAACGTCGGCTGTCTCATTGCTCATGGCCGCCGACGCAGCCGGTGCCGCCCTGTCGTTGGTCTTGGGGCAGATCGCTGACCAAGAGCTCAGGTCGGTACACAACTTGGCCGCTGCGTTCGCTTCGGTGTGCTACGCGCCGGTGTTCGTCCTGGTCCTCGGGGTGTATGGCCTCTATCACAGAGCGCAGCGGAGGTTGGTCAGTTCCTCGTTCCCTGACATAGGCAGGATCGTGCACGGCATGGCCGTCGGGAGTCTGATCACGCTGTTTGCGAGCGGTGGCCTCCACCGTTGGCTTCAAGGACCGTCTGTCGATCGAACGGCGGCCGCGCTCACCGTGGTGGCTGGAGTGATTGCGATCCCGATATTCCGCCGCGCGGTTTCTGTGATCGTGAACGCGTCCTCGTCGGATTCGAACGTGCTCGTCGTGGGCAGCGGACAGGTCGCCGACATGGTTATATCCCGACTCGCCCACGTCGACGAACTTCACGTCGTGGGCTGCGTTGACGACTCCCCCGACGATCGCTATCAACGGCCTGAATCATCTCCATGGCTCGGGACTCTCAGCAACTTGGCTGCGATAGTAGACAGGTTCAACGTCGACCACGTCGTGGTAGCGTTCAGTGCCTCCAACGAAGCGGGAATGGCAGCACATCTGAGAGACCTGCCCGACCGAGTGAGGATCTCGGTGGTGCCGAGGATGTTCGATCTGCTCACCATCCGCTCCAACGTTGACGACCTGCGCGGCCTTCCTGTCATAGACGTGGCTCCTGCTGCACTCGGCTTCGTGGACCGCTTCGTGAAGCGGGCGATCGACCTGATAGGAGCGGGGGCTGGTCTGATAGTGCTCTCCCCTGTGTTGATAGCTATAGCCGTTGCCATAAAACTGTCCTCCCCCGGTCCGGTGCTGTTCTCCCAGACCAGGGCCGGACGTGGCGGGAAGCCGTTCCGGATCCACAAGTTCCGGACCATGTACCTCGACGCCGAACAGCGCAAGGCTGAGCTGGCAAGCGAAGTCGACGGTCCCTTGTTCAAGGTACGTGAGGACCCGCGGGTTACGTCGGTAGGAAGGCTGCTGCGTAAGTCGAGCCTCGACGAGATACCTCAACTCCTCAACGTCATCGCAGGGGAAATGAGTCTCGTAGGCCCACGCCCGTTCGTGATGAACGAGTCAGGTCAAATCGAGGGTTGGGCCGCCCGCCGCTTCGACGTTCGGCCGGGGATGACCGGACTTTGGCAGACGTCCGGTCGAAACGATCTTCCATTCGAGGAGCTCCGCCGCCTTGACTACCTCTACGTGGCCTCGTGGTCACTGTGGTGGGACTTGTCGATTCTCTGGCATACACCGTCCAGGGTGCTCCGCCACGACGGCGCCTACTAAGTCCCAATCCAGGCCCCCGGACAAAGAGACGATGCCCGACAACATCCAATTCGTAAACGGAGACACAGCTATGAAGAGCCGCCATGGGGATGCCGACATTACTAGCGATATCCGGTGCTCGGTCATCGTGGTCAACTTCAATGAGCGCGAGGTCCTCCTCGACTGCGTCAAGAGCCTCTGCGCGGCCGTGTCGGACCAAGACGAGATCATCGTCGTGGACAACGGATCCTCTGACGGCAGCGCCGACGCTGTCGCGGCAACGTTCCCACAGGTCCGCCTGGTTCGCCTGCCCCAAAACCGATATATCTTCGGTCTAAATGACGGACTGGCTGTGGCGAGAGGCAGGTATGTCGCTTTCTGCAACAACGACATGCTCGTGGAGGCCGCGTTCGTCGAGGCCGCTCTGGCGCTCTTCGACGAACCCGACGTTTTTGCTGTGTGCGCCAGGGTCATAGACCGCCGCGGCCGGGAGCAGGGAACACGCACCGCGGGCGTCTGGAAACATGGCCTTTTGTTCTACGAGCCGTTGGCACACAGCGAGGTCCCCACAGCTTGCTTCTTCGCTGTCGGGGGGCAGGCGTTTTTCCGCAGGGATCTTCTCGTCGCGCTCGGCTCCATCGACGAGCTCCTGTGGCCCATGTACCACGAGGACATCGAGTTGTCTTACCGAGCGTGGAAGGCGGGCTACCGGGTGGCTTATGCCCCTGAGTCGGTGTGCCACCACCTGGGTGGCCACACGAGCGGCAAGGTGTTTACCAAGGTCCAGCTCAGATCTTTTGTCCGTCAGAACGAGATACTTACAGTATGGAAGGACGTAACTGACCCCTGGATGCTCTTTGAACATCTGTTCTTCCTCCCGATCCGACTCGCCGTCGCCGTGATCCGCCGGGATCAGGGTACGGTCAGGGGTTTCGTTTCCGCCCTTGGGAGACTACCTCGCGTCCTACGAGCACGTCGTCAAGCGACCAGGGACGCCGTGCTGACCGACAGGGAGGTTCTGGCCAGGGTTAGCGTGGAAGCTGTTAGCAGGCCGCTACGCGAGGTAGCGCTAGCTCGGCCGTCTCGAGCTGAGCGCGCGTCGTAACCTAGCCCGAAAAGGCCGGCGCGGCAAGGCTAAAACCCGCTTTAGGATCGAGTCGCAGCGCGCCCCGATCGCGTCGGGAGTGAAACGCTGCTCTACTATCGCCCGCGACGCCGCTCCCAGGCGGCGGCGTTCCTGCGGGTTGCCCATGAGCGATATCACTGCATCCGCCATACCACGCGAGTCCAGGTAGGGAACTGTCACACCTGCGCCCCACGACGCGAACACGGCTGATCCGCCTGAATGCTCGAAGGTGACGATAGGAACACCGAAGGCTCCTGCTTCTAACATTACGAGAGGAAATGACTCCTGTCTCGACGGGATGAGCAAGACGTCGAGGTCGGCGTAGAGGGACTCGACGTCCGTGCGCGCTGGATGGACCCTCACCATTCCTGCCAGGCCGGCGGCTTCGACGTCGCTCACCAGGTCGTCGAAGTCCGAGGTCCTCTCCGCCCCGCCCAGCCAGGTCATCTCGACCTGGTCACGGTAGCCGCGCCTTGCCAGTTCTACGGCGACAGCAAGGAACACGTCGCTTCCCTTCCTGGGTACAGGCGGGCCTATGGCGGCGACTCTGAACTTGGACGCCTCGAGTGCCGTGACGTCACCGTCGCCGCCCAACGGCGTCCCATCGGCGGGCTGGGAGACTCTGCGCAACGGCGACGTTCCGAGGTTGGCTATTCCCGGCAGTATCTCTATCCGCCCTGGCTCGACGGCGTACCGGAAGTTGAGCATGTCCGCTACTGGGTCGCTCACGGCGGCCCAAACGTCCACGTCGTCGATGGCGGCTGTCATCCACTCCGCGGGCAGATAGGCCCTCAGGAACCGAGCGAGCTCGTGGATATGGCAAACGCGTGGAGCTTCCAGAAGGGTCAGGTCGTAGTGGACGGGACCATTCATAACCGTGTTGAACCATACGGCGCTCACGCTGCGGTAGCGGACCCAGTAGCCAACGCAGCAGAGCAGATCCAAGCCCCGTGAGGTCCAGCCTGGCAGCCTGTTGGTCGCGATCCGCCTTATCCGCTCGGCCCTCGCAGATACGAGCCGGGTCGGTCCGAGAGCCTCGAAGGCCTCAAGGATGTCCCGGTCGAAGAGCTCACCCGGGGTTCTCACCACGAAGCAGGGGCGGACAGCGCCCTGCTCGACCAGCCAACTGACCTGCCTTTGCAGGGCGATGACCGCTCCCGTACGGCTCGATTCGTGGCTCACATAAAGGACCTTCGGAGGCTGCGGGTCGCGCCTTAGCCCGGCAAGCCGTTTACGGAAGGTCGACCCTGTGGTCAACAGGGGCTCCCCGAATAGCGCAGCCGGGGCTCGGCGGTTCTCGACGTCGGAAAAGGCATCTCGTAGCCGAGCTTAGGGCGAGTGTGCCGAGTGAGACCAAAGGCGCGTTCCCTCCAAGTTCTCAACTCGGCCCTCAGATGAGCCGAGAAAGTTCTGGTGAAGTTCGTCAGCGCCGGCCCGGCCGCCTACCACGGGGTGGCAGCAGGCTGGGCTGGTGCGTGGAGTTCGCGATGGTAGAGTTTGCGCTCCTCGCTACCGTCCTAGTGGCAGTAGTCATAGCCGTAGTGTGGAAGGTCCGTCCGCGTGACGCAGGAGACGACGCTGAAAGTGTAAGCGTGAACCCTCCTCCTGGGATGGTGGCGGTAACCTCGAAGCTCGAGTCGCCCCTAAGTATCCTTGAGATGGCAAAGCGAGAGCGCAACGGCGACTTCAGAGCTTCCCTGGCCGGTCTTGTCTCACCCGAACGCTGGCAGAGTTCTCGGTCCTCATCCCTAGACGAGCTACGCCGAATCGTCGAGACGTGGGCGGATAGTACGCCGGAAGTCGGAGAAGCGACGGCCAACTCCCCCGACAGGAGCACCGATTTCTATGAACAAGCGGAGGTGGGCCCGGACCCATCGGGTGACTTGGTGTCCAGCGTCGCTAGGGCCGTTGGAGTCCCCTTGGTGGAGGTGCGCATACGCAACCGCTCCGAGGTGATCATCTTGATGCGCCAGGACCGCACCGGCATCGCACCGACAGCTGTTATCCGCTGAGGGGATAGCGCACAACATTCGTCAGGCGATCGGCCTCGCAAAGCTCAGCTCGTTCCCGTCGGGGTCGCGCATGTGGAAGTACCGCTCTCCCCATGGCGCGTCAGCGGGCTCGGTCTCGGTTCTCCAGCCAGCCTGGAGTGCGCTTCGGTACATCTCGTCGACGTCGCTCACCCATATGACGACCCGACCCCACAACCTCGCCTCAGCTGGTGTTCCTTCGTCCGCTTGAAGGTTCAGGTAGCCCGGTCCGACTG
Source organism: Actinomycetes bacterium (assembly GCA_021847945.1). Taxonomy (GTDB): domain Bacteria; phylum Actinomycetota; class Acidimicrobiia; order Acidimicrobiales; family Palsa-688; genus JAJZAM01. Next base: position 99,123 of record JAJZNG010000080.1, read on the forward strand.
CGAAGCTCGAGAAGGCCGTCTCGGCCCCGCCAAAGAGCAACTCGAAGCCCAGAGACGAGTAGAACCCGACGGATGCTTCCATGTCCGCCACCAAGAACGTGACGGCGCTGATCGAAACTAAACCCGAGGGCACCCACCAATCCTGTCATAGCGGACGCCCCTGTTGCCGGATTATCCGCGCGAGGCGCAGGTTCGGCGAGCAACGCTAACCTGGCGAGGTGCCCCGTATCGAGCAGTCCACGGTAATAGCCGACGTATGGACCGTAGAACCCGACGCTCACGGAGACGACCGTGGTCGCTTCTACGAAACCTACCGGCGATCCTGGTTCCCTTTAGGGCGTGAGATGGTGCAATCCAACCGCTCGGACAAAACGGCCGGCGCCGTTGTCGGCCTGCACTACCACCTGCACCAAGCCGACTACTGGCTATGCCCGAACGGTACCGCCCGCGTGGTCCTCCACGACCTGAGGGAAGGCTCCCCCACCGACGGGAACACGGAGATCTTTGAGCTGAGCGCCGAAAACGCCAGGGGTGTCTTCATCCCGCCGGGCGTGGCTCACGGCTTCGCCTCGATCACGGATCTCACCCTCACGTATCTGGTCGACAGCTACTACAACCCCCACGACGAGTTGGGCGTCGCCTGGGACGACCCTGACATAGGAGCCCACTGGGGAGTTGTCAACCCGGTCCTGTCCGAGAGGGACATGGCGAACCCGACACGGAAAGACATCCCACCGTCACGGCGGCCACACGCCGGGCTTCGCCGGTAGCCCCCGATCGGCCACAATGAGAACATGACCAAGACAGCTCTCATCACTGGCATCACAGGCCAGGACGGCTCCTACCTGGCGGAATTGCTCCTCGGGAAGGGATACGAGGTGATCGGGCTGCATCGTCGCTCAAGCACAGTCACCTTCGAACGGATCTCGCACTTAGCGGACCGCCTGACCCTCGTTGCGGGCGACCTCTTAGACGAAGCGTCGATGATCCGGGTTCTTCGTGATCACAAGCCGAGCGAGGTGTACAACCTCGCCGCCCAGTCGTTCGTGCAGACCTCGTTCGCCCAGCCAACCCTGACCGGGGAGGTGACCGCCCTCGGCGTGACACGCCTTCTGGACGCGATACTGCTTGTGGACCCCTCCATCCGCTTCTACCAGGCTAGCTCGTCGGAGATGTTCGGCAAGGTGCTCGAGGTACCGCAGAGCGAGGCCACTCCTTTCTACCCCCGAAGCCCTTACGGTGTCGCCAAGGTCTATGGCCACTGGATGACTGTTAATTACAGGGAAAGCTATGGTATACATGCCAGCTCGGGTATTCTGTTCAATCACGAAAGCCCCCGCCGGGGACTGGAGTTCGTCACCCGAAAGGTGAGCTTCAGCGCTGCCGCCATCAAGCTCGGGATCCAGACGAACGTCTCGCTCGGCAACCTCGACGCTCAGCGGGATTGGGGTTTCGCTGCGGACTATGTCAAAGCCATGTGGCTCATGCTCCAACAAGACGAACCGGGAGACTATGTGATCGCCACCGGGGTCACCAACCCCGTCAGCGAACTATGCCGGATCGCTTTCGACCAGGTGGGTCTCGACTGGCAAGACCATGTTGTCATCGACGAGCGCTTTATGCGGCCCGCCGAGGTCGACCTTCTCATAGGCGACCCTTCCAAAGCCAAGGCCTCGCTTGGGTGGGAACCGGAAGTTACCTTTGAGGAGTTGATCCGGATGATGGTCGACGCCGACCTGGCTGCTTTGAAGTCTTCCTGAAAGGAACACCGGCATCCGTGCCGTTCCCCGCTTCGCTGGTCGCTTCTTCCGTAGATAGGGCGTCAGGAAACCCTTCAGTTCGCCGGCGCGAAGAAGTTCGGGGAGAAGTGTCGGCGCCCGTTGGGACTCCTGGTAGCTCAGACTTGAGCGAAGGATCTCCGAGCAATTGCTCACGCATAGCGTTGACATACAGCGCTATGGGCACAACCCTCCAGTCGATAAGGCGGCTGACGACACGCTGGGCTACAGCCTTCGGGCCCATACCGCCTCGACCTGCGGGCAGGGCGAGCGGACCGTCGAGCGGGTCGCTCACAGCGACGCCGAGGATCGGTCGCTCAGATCGTTCCAGTGGGTCGTACCATTCGTGGAGGACGGCGGCCCGTTCCGATACCAGCCTTTGCAGGTCCGCCCGAGACGCTCCCGAACTGCCGGCAGCACGGGTCCTGCCACGGGGAACGGAGTCGGAGGCAACGTCAACGCTGTCCACGACTGCCCCACAAACTTGGGCCATCGCGCGGATGAGCTCTTCTCGGTCTGAAACCACTCGACTCGAAGAGCTGACCTGCTCGGCAAGGCCACCTACATCGGTCGCTATAACTGGGCGCCCATACAAGTCTGCACGCTCTGCCACTCCAGAGGACCAGATATGGCGATAGGGAAGTACAACTACGTCGCTGGCGATAATCCAACGGTCGAAGGTTTCGTCGCTCACGTACCCGTCGTGGAGCGTGACCCTGGGATCTGACTCGGCAAGCTTGCGGAGCAGGTCGAGGTAGGCCTGGTGCTCGGGGGTCCACACTCGCATCTCCCCCACTATGGCCAAGCGAAGGTCATCCCCTTTGAGGCAGCCAAGGGCCCTTGCGGCCCGGTCAAAGCCTTTGTGTGGCTGGATGAAGCCGGCGCACAGAAACAGGAACTCATCAGGTTCGACTCCGAGGCTCGCACGCGCCTCCGAACGCGTCGCATTACTGTGGCGGGTGAAGCCCGCCCCGTGATCTATGACGGTCAGACTTTCGGGGTCCAGCGAGTACTCGTCGGCCATGGCTTTGCGCTCGGCTTCGGTATGGACGCTCACGGTCTCCGGCCGCCGCCACAGAACTCCCCACAAGACAGACCTCAGGCCGTCCAGACGGCCTGCTCCTTTGTGGGGAGTCTCGTGGACCACCACCTCGACGTGTGGAGCGAAGGTGAACAACGCCATCAACCCGACCCAGCCCTGGAGGAAGTGGAGAAGGTCCATGCCGTAGAAAAAAGTCTCAGGGTGAAACTGCACGACCATTTGGTCGAAGCGGCGCGCCAGCCTAAGTGTCCGCAGAATGCCTGCCGGAGTCTTCAGCTCAGCGTTGAACCGTGCGGCGCTCGGCTCGGGTGACAGGACCTCGACGCTGCGGCCCTCGCGAGTCCATGTGGCGTACAGCTGAGAAGCATAGGTTGCAAGCCCGTCCCGTGTGGGGGGGAACGGGCTAACGAGGAGCGTCCTCACGTCCACTCCCCCAGGCTTGCTTCCACCCTATCTATGACCGCCGGCCAAGTGAACTCATTTCGCACGTAGGACGGGCCGCCTTGTGCCAGACTCCTTACGTCTTGAGGACGCTCCTTTAGAAGCCTCATACATTCTGCGAACTCGTAGCGGTTCGAGTAGGTGAGGCCGGCACCTGAACGCTCGCAATGCCACCTTACTACGGCGCTATGCCAGTTGGCGACTACGGGAGTGCCGAGCAGCAAAGCTTCGAGAACCGTCCGCGAGAAACTCTCCATAGCAGACGGTTGGATGTAGGCCAGTGCACCAGCCTGGCCTGAAGCCCTGTCCTCATCTGGGACCACGCCGATATCCCTGACCCCCAGTCGCTCGCCGAGACTGCCGATTTCCCCGACCCCACACGTCACAAGCGGGAGGCAGTCCCCCAGCACCTCACGGGCGAAGGCGAGATCCTCCATCAGCTGGGGCCAACCTTTGCCCCATTCGCGCCTACCAGCGAAGAAGATATAGTCCCCGTCCACCTCGTAGCGGCTGCGGAACGAGCCCACGTCTGTGCTCCCCGGGTTAGTGACCGCTGAGCCGACGAAGGCGTACCGGTCTCCTACCAGACCAAGCCTGCTCGCTAGTTGGAACTCCGGTTCTGTCTGGAACCACAGTCCCCGAACGGCGCGCATCATGAACTTGTAGATGCCGAGACGAGCAAAAGGCTCGTCGTGCAGACACGGAAACAGCACGGTGCGCTCTGGGGCAACGTCCGCGAGGACTAGACCGGCCCAGAACATGTAAGGACCGCACACGATCGCCTGGTAGTCCTGTCCGTGCTCGACGAGGAAGTCGTAGAGTCCCGGCACGCGCATACCGGCGTTTACCCAGCGGTACTGCTCGGCCATCGTCAGCTTGTCACCAGCGAGAATACGATTCGAAAGCCTGTCTCGCAAAGGTTGAGTGAGTCCGACCGCCTCGAACCTGCGGATTTTCAGAAGCCCTTCGTCTCGCGAGCCGAGCTCGGCCACGTTGTCCCAGGTGTAGATGTCCTCGGCCGCAGTTGTGAGCATCTCGACCTGCCAGTCGCGTTCCGCCAGCCCGGTTGCCACGTCGCGCAACATGGCCTCGGCGCCGCCGACGTTACTGCCAGCAGTTGCCGAAACGACTGCTATAGGTCCCTTCACCCAGACAGCTCAGGCCTTCGCAGGTTCGTTGACCCGCGATGCCTTGTCTATGACCTTGTCTATGAACCCGTACTCAAGCGCCTGCTGGGCTGTAAACCAGCGGTCACGGTCCGAGTCGGCTTCTATACGCTCAACCGGCTGGCCGGTATGGAACGATATCCGCTCCGCCATCATCTTCTTCAGGTAGATGATCTGCTCGGCTTGTATCTTTATGTCGGAAGCCTGGCCTTGGGCTTGGCCGGACGGCTGGTGCATCAAGATCCTCGAATGCGGCAGGGAGAGACGCTTGCCTTTCGCTCCGGCGCACAAGAGGAACTGCCCCATCGACGCAGCAAGGCCCATGCAGACCGTCGAAACGTCGCAAGGCACGAGCTGCATCGTGTCGTATATCGCCAACCCGGCAGTCACCGATCCTCCGGGCGAGTTTATATAGAGACTGATGTCGCGCTCTGGGTCTTCGGCTGCTAAGAGCAGCAACTGGGCGCAGATCAAGTTCGCTGAGGTGTCATCCACCTGGGTTCCCAAAAAGACGATGCGTTCCTTAAGGAGACGCTGGTAGACGTCCCCGGACGCGTCTCCGCTCAAGGACGTTGCGGCGCTGGTCATAGGTGTAAAATCCATCGCTGGCAGCCTACCCGCAACGCCAGGCGCACAGGTCCTCCTATCATTGCGGGATATGGTTGCCCCAACTGAGCTGCCCGCCCGCGGCACCGACGCCGCGGTGACGCCCCGCAGTGGAGATCGACCCCTCAGAGTCGTAGCGCCCAAGATCAGTCTCCGCAAAAGGGCTCAAGCGGTATGGGAGTACCGGGAGCTACTCGGCGAGATGACCCGCAAAGAGCTGACCGTCCAGTACAAGAACTCGATACTCGGCTTCTTGTGGTCTATGTTAAACCCCGCTATCAACCTTGTTGTATATTTCGTAGTATTCCAGCTAATTCTGAAGAATGGCATACCACGATTTGCCATCTACCTGATGTGCGGGACATTGGTATGGAACTTCTTCTCTATGGGGGTGTCGGGGGCGTGCGGGTCGATCGTGGGGAACTCTCCGATCATCAAGAAGGTGGCGTTTCCTAGAGAGATCCCTGCTCTTGCGCAGATCGGCTCAGCCCTCACCCAAATGGGCTTCCAGACCATCGTGTTGGTGATATTCCTTGTTGCCTTCCGATCGGGACCGGCCGTCGCCTACCTACCCCTTCTGGTACCTGCGATGCTGGCTCTAGTCCTGCTAGCGACCGCCATCGGAATTCTCTTCGCCGCTTTGAACGTCAAGCTACGCGACGTCGGATACCTGCTCGGTATCGGGCTGCAGGTATGGTTCTGGGGAACACCGATCGTCTACACCTACGCCCAGATCCGCGACCCTATCCAGTTCGGCCATTCGCACTATCTATGGCTTTTCGTACTGTACAGGCTCAACCCGGTCACTCCGATAGTGCTTACCTTCCAACGGGCGATCTACTCGGTGACGTCGCCGAAAGGCGCCGGCGGAGTTGCGGTGCACATCCTCCCCGACCACGCCGGACTTTGGTGGTATGGGTGGCAGCTCCTCGCGGTGATCGGCTTCGCCAGCGCCCTGCTCATCTTTGCTCTCACGGTGTTCGCCAACCGTGAGGGGAACTTCGCCGAACAGCTCTGACCGCTGCTTGTGACGCCCGGCCGGTAGGATCGAAGACGTGGCAACAGCTATCGAAGTCCGGGGCGTATCCAAGCACTTCCGGCTCTACCACGAACAGTTCACATCTCTCAAGGAACGCATGTTGCACTGGGGCAAAGTCCCCTACGAGGACTTCTGGGCCCTCAAAGATGTCGAGCTTGAAATCCAAGAGGGCCAGACTTTCGGTCTGCTCGGCCACAACGGCAGCGGCAAGTCAACCCTGCTCAAATGCACCGCCGGGATCATACAACCAACTTCAGGCGAGATCATGACCCGAGGGCGGGTCGCCGCCCTTCTCGAACTTGGAGCAGGCTTCCAGCCGGCCATGTCTGGCCGCGAGAACATCTACCTCAACGCATCTCTGCTCGGCATGTCGAGAAAGTACGTGGACAGCTGCTTCGACGACATCGTCGCCTTCGCCGAGTTGGAGCAGTTCATAGACAACCAGGTCAAGTACTACTCGTCAGGGATGTACGTCCGGCTGGGCTTCGCTGTTGCGGTCCACATGGACCCAGACATCCTCATCGTCGACGAGGTTCTCGCCGTCGGTGACGAACTGTTCCAACGGAAGTGCTTCGACCGGGTAAGACAGTTCCAGCGCGAGGGCCGCACGATAGTAGTGGTCACCCACTCCCCCGACCTGGTACGCCAGGTATGCGATAGGGCTGCCGTCTTAGACCACGGTTCCCTTGTCGGATTGGGAAGCCCCGCCGAAGCTGTGCGCTCCTACCGCGAACACCTCCTGCGCCGCCAGGCTTATCTCGACGCAGGGGAGATGACAGAGATGCTCACGCTCGCCCAGTCCGACGCTTCCCCCGCTGCGGAGGTACCCAGCCTGCAAGCCGGACGAGCATCAGACACCTCTGCTGTAGAAGGGGCAGCCCGCTCAGACCCCGACACAGCAGTCCACGACTCAGATCCCCGAGACGGCGCTCGCAGCACGCCGGTCGGTGAGAGCACGTTGACCATCAGCTACGTACACTTCGAGCCGGGTCACAGCTCAGGAAAGTCCTACGTGGAGACAGGTGCGGCGATGGAAGTGGTCATCGGCTACAGCTCCACTGGAACCTTTACAGACGTCGTGCCAACTGTCACTGTTTACGACAACAAGGGCGTGGTGCTTTTCACAGCGAGCACGAAGCTGTCACCCACCGAAATAGAAGTGACTCCCGGCAGCGGAGAGTTCGTTTTCAGTTTCGACTCTATGCCGCTCCTTGACGGGGACTACCCGGTCACGGTCGGTGTCACCAGTTACGACGAGTACACGGTCTACGATTGGCAAGAGCAGCAGCACACCTTGAGCGTTATAACTCGCAACAGCCAGACGGGTTTGATCTTCGTGCCGGCACGAATCACCGTTCGCCACGCTTTCGCGTCTCAGGCACCGGTCGGCACCTGATATACAAGGCGCTGCCCGCTCAAGCGGCGTCGTCGAACACGCCGATGGCTCGACCCGACCACCCGGGCACGTTCAGAGCGGGATCTCCGTAGGAGGTAGCGTCCCCGAAGGGGTATATGACCCCCGTACTGGTTATGACCATGTAGCCGCCATCGTCGGGTGTCGCGGTGACCGACACCACGTTTAGAACTCCTCGACCGCCCAGAGAGCCGACAAAACCAGCGTCACCGAAGCTAAAGATCCCGCCGTCTGCACCCACCAGCCAATAGCCTTTGCCGTCCGAAGTGGGGACCATCCCTACAATCGGGTAATCCGGCACCACCCCAATCGATGGCAGCGAACCGTAGAACCCGGCATCACCGAAGTTGAACACCTGGCCCATCGAGTCGACCAGCCAGTAGCCACCTCCATCTGGAGTGCGAACAATTCCCACCACCGGATACCGAGGAGGGTTGGCGCCGGTAGAGCCGTGAAAGACGGCGTCACCGAAACTGAAGATCCCGCCGTCGGAAGCCACCAGCCAGTACCCGTTGCCGTCCGCCGTCGGGGCCATTCCAACCACCGGCTTGTTCAACACCATCGCTCCCGTAGACCCGTAGAACCTGGCGTCGCCGAACGTGAACACTCCCCCATCCGAACCCAGCAGCCAATAGCCGTGCCCATCGGAGGTGGGCGCCATCGCAATGACCGGGGCATTGAGGCTGACACCCGCCATGGAACCGTAGTAGGGAGCCGAGCCGAACGGCATCACGGACCCGCCAGAGTCGACGGCCCAGTAGCCGCTGTCGGTCGCGGGAGTCTGAGCTACATCCGGCGATGCCGTCGGAGTTGGTGATGAGTCGGTTATCGCAAACCAGTTTGACTTCAACCCCAGACCCCATTCGAACTGGTCGCCCGTTATCGTCAATGTCCCCCCGGTGCCGGTGAGCTGCATCTGAAGAACCCTCCCGCCCAGGTCGCCGAGACCGTTGCGCTGCGTCACGTTGATCGCTTCAAGAACGCCGACCGAGGGAAAAGCCTGCTCTACCTGAGACGTCGTTACCGTCACCGACCAGTCGTGGTTGGGATTGGACGGTGTCGCGTCGCCTGCGTCGACTACGGCCGGGAAGGCCCCACCGGCAGTGTAACCCCCCGTGGAAGATGAGAACTCGGTGAAAGCCACCTGACCAGGAGACCCGCACGCAGCGTCTGATCCACAGTCAAGCACCTGGTACGCCGTGGAGGAAACCGCCTGGTCGCTGTTTGCGCTCGCCCATCCCGTATAGATACCGCCGTAGACCTGGCAGGCGGTAGTGTCGCAGATAGGGACACTACCGCCAGCCGTATAGGAAAGAGCGTACGACCGCGCCGCTACAGCCTGAGCCTGCAGCGCCGCTAGCGACCAGCTGGCTGGAGACTCGTAGGGGACAACCCCAGCGACGTACTGCTCTAGGGGTACGACGTTCAACACGTCGGGGCTGCCGGCTTTCAGGACTATCGAACCGGCAAAGGTCCGTGTCGAACCGCTCGACCAGGGACCTTCTACGATGACGTCGCCACCCCCGCTGGCGTAGACCGTCTGGTCCGTGCCGGCCCTGTCAATTGTCGTAGAACTGAGGTTGGTAGCTGCGCCGTCGACCACAAGGGTCGACCCGCTGGACGCCGAGACCGTCACGCTTGACGCGCCGTAGAGTTCGTAGAGGTTGACGGAAATGTCCACCGGGCTGTAAGTCGCCAACACCGTGCCCCCGTAGTAGTGCGCAAGGATCTGCTGGTAGCTCCAACCGTCCAGAGCGTAACCCTCAGCACCGTACTGTCCCATTCCACGGCCGTGACCCCACCCGTGCCCAACTATCGTCAGTTGTGAAGGCAGGGCTTCGGCATCTGGTGTTCTCGCCCCGGGGATGGCCCCGACGGTGGCGGCCAGCAAAAGTCCTGCCACGGCCGCCGCTCGAATTTTAAGTCTGGTCCTCTGCGACAAAACTGTCTCCTGAGCCTGTGTCCCACTTTTAGGTCATGGAGTTTGTCGACTGCCTCGCTACGTTGCTGAGGCGACCAGAAAGGTACGCTACGTGCTGAAATGTCCGAACTCAGGAATAGCGGCGGAATGCGGCACTCAAACACGAAAATCCCGCACACTGCCGCGCGCACCCTGGCGACTGGTGTCGCTTCGGGCTAGCCGTGAAGTCGCTACAATGTGGGTTGTTGCGGGCGTGGCGAAATTGGCATACGCGCCAGGTTTAGGTCCTGGTCCTCACAAGGGGTGGAGGTTCGAGTCCTCTCGCCCGCACACATCGACCCCACACCCTGGACCTGGCGCTAAGGGCGTTGTGGGTGATTCAGCCGCCGGCCGGGTTGCAGGCGTAGTCCATCAGGTACTGGGCCGGAGGCCCCGTATACCCGTTGCCCGCAAGCCCGTACTGGACTACGACTATGTTGCCGCCCGCGAAGGGAGCGTAGTCGGGGCCTGCAGTCCCATCGCAGATACTCTGGGCGCTGTAGGTTCCCCCGGCGGTGTTGCCCCCACCGGGGGACCACAAGACGATGCCCGGGAACGTCACCAGATTGTCGGTTATCGCTGACCACTGGTAGTAGTCGGAGTAGATGCCCGGTTCCACGTCCATAGCCCTCAGGGCGGCTACGGCACCCGAGATCACCTGGGAGTTGCTCTGAGGGCTCTGGGCACTCCAGCCGCCCCCGCTTTCGACGTCAAGCCACCACAGGCTCGGGTTCGTCCCAGCGGACCTGGCGTAGGTCACCCAGTGCTCCGCCCAGTAGAAGCCGAAGTTGTAGCTTTCACAGTTGGTGTCGCCGACTGCGCAGGTTCCAGCGGGCCCGCTCATCGACTCGGGCGGAGCCGGCGACGGCAGCGGGTTCATGAAGATGTAGACGGACATGTTCGGTCCGGCCCACTGCGCTTCGAGGGGGTAGCACGACGGAGGTTGCGCTTGGTTTATGGCTCCTCCGCTTACCTGCACGATCGCCAATTCGCTAGACGCCGTTGGCAAGCCGGAGACACTTTGGGGGTACGCCGGGCACTGATACTGCGATACGTCGAAACCGGTCGCTCCGGGGGGAAACGGCAGGCCACTGTCGGTTCCGACCATCGCTACTATCGGGGCTGCACCTGCGGGCTCGTTGGCCGCTCCCAGGAACGGCAACGATCCGAACGTGAACACGCCGCCGTCCTGGGCAGCCAACCAGTACCCCGTACCTTGATGAGAGGCGACCATACCCACGACCGGAGAGTTGAGGGTCATGCCGCCAGTGGACCCGTAGAAAGGGGCGTTGAAAGAAAAGATGCCGCCGTCCGCAGCGACCAGCCAGTAGCCCCCAGTTGCAGCGTCCGCGGCCATTCCGACGATAGGCTGACTCAACTTCATTCCACCCGTAGAACCGTAGAACTGGGCGTCCCCGAAGCTGAAAATTCCCCCGTCGGCCGCCACTAGCCAGTATCCCCCGCCGTCAGGTGTGGCAGCCATGCCCACTACAGGCTGGTTCAGCTTGACGCCCCCCATAGAACCGTAGAAAGGGGCGTTAAAAGCAAAGACTCCGCCGTCCGCAGCGACCAGCCAGTAGCCCCCCGTAGCAGGATCCTCAGCCATGCCCACGATCGGCTGGTTTAACTTGATTCCTCCTGTCGAGCCGTAGAACTGGGCGTCGCCGAAGCTAAACACCCCGCCGTCCGATCCAACCATCCAGTAACCGAGACCGCTCCTGGTCGAGGCCCCACCAACTATGGGAGCGTTGAGTGCCACGCCTCCCAGACCACCGAAGTTGGTAGCGCTGCGCTGGTAGACCGACCCGTCCGATCCGATTAGCCAGTAGCCGGAGGCTGTTGGGGCTGGCGAAGGCGGTGGGGTGCTTGTTGTCGGCGGGGTGGTGGTTGTGGTCGGAGTGGTGGTGCCGGCCGCCTGGGCAGCTAACGGTTGGGCGCACAACGCAACCACCACGACAAGGCTTGACACAACCGCGTATAAAGCCGTCAAGAAACCAGCTTTTTTTCGAAGCTTATTAATAGACCCACTCCATCTTGTAGTGCGCTCACACCACGAACGCCCTGCCTCTAAGACGAATGTCAGGTTAGTGGATCTACCGCTCCGCTTTCGGGTCGCTTGGCGTTGGCGACTTCGCGCCTGAACTCTCCGTCCCCGTCGGATTGGTGCGGCGCCCTGACGAGGCGTCTGAAAGTACGGATCGGCCACGGCTTGGATCCGTCCGGACCAGGCTTGTCGACTTGGAGTGACAGGTAGGTAATCCCGCCGAGGGGTATCGGTGCCCAGAAGTTGAACAGGCGGTAGACGAGAACCCCCAGCGTGGCCACCCCTCGTTGGGTGCCGAAACCCACCAGCAGGGTAGTCAGTGTTGCCTCTATAACCCCGAGACCACCCGGCGTTATCGGGACCACCGCTAAGACGTTGGCAAGGCCGTACGCTACGAGCAGGCCGTCAGGGTTGACCCAGTGCCCGAAAGCTCCTACGAACACGAAGAGCGAGCCTGCGTCCAAGAGCCAGTTGAGCGAAGCCCACATCAAGGCCCTGCCCATAACGTCGCGGTGCTCCCCAAAGACAGCCAGCCGGCGTGCCAAGTTCCCGAACGCCCTGCGTAACGCAACAGCGTTGATGAAAGGCGCTTTTAGAGCGAGCCGTTCGATCAACTCCCCGACTCTTTGCTCGCCTTTCGTAAGGGCGTACACCAAAGCAGCGGACAGCCCTAGGAGCACTACGCCGACGCCGGCAGCGAGCAGGTATAACGCCGAGAAACCCCAGACCGGGATGGAAACAATTAGTGCCACCCACAAGATGACGTTCAGCACCACGGCTGAGCCGATCCCTTGAGCTCCGAGCACGAAGCCGGCGTCGCCTGGCTGCACCCCCGACTGTGTCATGAGCCGGTAGCCGAGGGCTGTCCCAGCGGCAGAACCCCCAGGTGTGCAGTGGCTGACCGAAAGGGTGGTCACCTCGATACGCACGATCGTCCAGAACCTTAGGCGGCTGGCGGAAGGCAGGATCGAGGCGGTGAGGCGTCCGTAAGCGAGGATCGCTGCAGCCTCCAGACCCACGCCTGCCAACAGCAGCAACGGGTTGACCTCGGAGATGAGGTGGATCACCTTGCGCGGTCCGGCAAGCTGGGGCACGACTAGGTACTCGATCAGAAGTGCGACTATCAGCAGCCGCCCGACCTGCCACACCGGCCTCGGCAATATGTGGCTGATACCCCGCCCCTTGCGCTTCAACGTCGGTGTCACCTCCACGCCAGGAGATGACCCGGCTGCGTCGGAGGAGTCGGCTGTAAAAATCGCCTCTGCGCTCATATGGGCTTGCAGCGCCCTCAGAGCCCTACCCCGGTGGGACAGGGCGTTCTTCTCTGGGCCACCCATCTCTGCGAAAGTCCGCCCGTCGCCGTCGTCGGGCACGAAAACGCAGTCGTAGCCGAACCCCTGCGAGCCTCTGATCTCAGTGGCTATAGATCCCGATGCCACGCCTTCGGCGACGATCTCTCGGCCGTCGGGCCACAAGGCCACTACCACGGTCCGGAAGCGAGCAGCGCGCTGTGGGGTCGATCCTATCTCCAATAAGAGCTTGGCGACGTTGTCTGCGTATGTGGCGTTGTCACCGGCGTAGCGCGCCGAACGAACGCCGGGACGCCCGGCAAGGGCGTCGACTTCTAGTCCCGTGTCGTCGGCGATAGCGGGCAGCCCGGTCGCGTCTACCAGGGACCTAGCCTTCAAGCGGGCGTTGTCTTCAAGCGTGGCGCCGGTCTCGTCGACCTCGCCGACGTCGCCCGGTCGGGGAAGCAGATCCACCTGCGACCCCAGGATCGCTTCGATCTCTGCCGCTTTGTCCTTGTTCGCTGTCGCCAGGACGAAGGCCGGTCGGGTCACACTGTTCGGTCTGGGGGTGGGTCCGCTAGCAGGGCCGACTGCGCGTCAAGCAGCGAGGAGATCCCCGACTGCGCGAGCGACAGTAGCTCGTCGAGCTCAGAACGGCTGTAGGGAGCGCCTTCCGCTGTGCCCTGCACCTCGACGAAACGGCCGGATGAGGTCATCACTACGTTCATGTCCACCTCAGCCCGACTGTCCTCGCTGTAGGCCAAGTCGAGCATCGCCTCTCCGCCCACCCTGCCGACGGACACCGCTGCGCAAGCTTCCCTCAGAGGATGCCTCTCCAACTTCTTCGCAGACACAAGGCGGCTGCACGCGTCGTGGAGTGCGAGGTACGCGCCGCAGATGCTGGCCGTCCGGGTCCCCCCGTCAGCTTGGAGAACGTCGCAGTCCAGGATGATCTGCGTCTCGGGGAGCGCTTCCAGGTCGGTCACGGCCCGAAGCGAGCGGCCTATCAAGCGCTGGATCTCCTGCGTGCGGCCGGACTGTTTGCCCCTGGCTGCCTCCCGGTCGACACGCTCGGGGGAGGAACCCGGAAGCATCGAGTATTCGGCGGTTACCCAACCTCTTCCGGTGTTTCTCATCCACCGGGGGACGTCTTGCGCCACCGACGCGGTACACAGCACGACGGTGCGGCCCATTCTCACCAACACCGACCCAGCCGAGAAAGCTGTGAAGTCCCTCACGAACTCGACGGGCCGCAGATCGTCGCAGCCACGGCCGTCAAGCCTTAGGGTGCCGTCTATCACAAGCGCATTCCTTTACGGACCACCGGGGCGGCGGAATATCTCACGACATAACGCTACAGCAGCGCCTGTGAGCGGTGGCGACACATCTGGACAGACCTGGCCCGCTGGAGAGCCCAGCCGTCTAGGCGATGGGATCAGAAGTAGATGACCCTCTTGGCCCGCTCGGTAACGGTGTCGATGTCGTCGGTCCAAGCGCCGGTGGAAAGGTACTTCCACCCGCCGTCGCAGACGATCGTGACGATCACCCCTTCGTCGATCTCGGCGGCGCACTTGACTGCTGCCGCCATGATCGCACCGGAGGAGATGCCGGCGAAGATCCCCACGTCAGCCAGACGCCTGGTCCACTCGATGCTCTCCCGGGGACCTACCACCTTGCTCCTGTCGAGCAGGTCGTAGCCGTCGTTGTCCAAGAACACCGGCGGTATGAATCCTTCGTCTAAGTTCTTCAGGCCGTCGACCATCTCGCCGGCTGGAGGTTGCACCGCCCACACCTGTACGGCTGGGTTGCGTTCCTTCAAGAAACGGGCAACTCCCATCAGCGTCCCGGCCGTTCCCAGCCCCGCGATGAAGTGGGTTACCTCTGGGCAGTCACGCCAGATCTCCGGGCCTGTGCCCTCGTAGTGGGCCTTAGGGTTCGCCGGGTTGGCGTACTGGTATGGGAACCACCAATCCGGGTGCTCGGCGGCCAACGCTTGAGCTCGGCGCATAGCGCCGTTCGATCCCTCCGAACCCGGCGAGTCGATTATCTCCGCGCCCCAGGTCTCTAAGAGCTGGCGACGCTCGATGGATACGTTCTCGGGCAGCACGATCTTGATCGGATAGCCCTTGACCCGGGCGATCATAGCGAGGGCTATTCCTGTGTTCCCCGACGACGACTCAAGGATCTGCTGGCCCGGCGTGAGCGACCCGTCCTTCTCGGCGTCTTGGATCATGGACAGCGCCGCCCGATCTTTGACCGAGCCACCCGGGTTCCACCCTTCGAGCTTGGCGACTATCGCAACCCTCGGGTTAGGACTCAAAGAACTTATGTCGACCATCGGCGTATTGCCGATAAGGTCCAGTACGCTCTCATAGCGGGCCATCACAAGGCTCCTCCTGCGACGGCCGGCATCAGGGTCAGGGTGTCGCCGTCGGCAACTTTGGCATCCAGTTTGCCCAGATAACGGATGTCGTCGTCGTTGAGGAAGACGTTGAGGTGCCGGTGAAGCTCCCCGGCGTCGGTCAGAAGCTGCCCTTTCAGACCGGGGTGACGGCCGATGAGATCGTCGAAGACCTCACCTACTGTGTCACCCTCGGCGGGCAGCGCGGCGACTCCACCAGTCGCCGGACGCAGAACGGTTGGCACACGAACTTCCACGGACATAAATACGACCTCCTAGCTCACCATTCTACAACCACCTTTTCCTCTTCTATCTTCCCGCCTTCGATTTTCCAGCTCCTCAAAGCTGGGTGGACGTCTCGCAGTGACACCAACACGTAATGCCAATTCGGGTCGGGGGCCTTTGCGATGTCAGTCGGGGACGGCTTGGCCTCCGTGTGGGTGTGGGAGTGGTAGACCCCGAGGATCTGCAAACCCTGCCCTTCAGCCAATCTATCAACCTGAAGTAGAGCTTTAGGGGCGATCTCGTAGACCCTCGATGACTCCGCGATGTTATCGGTGGCCACCACCAGCTCGACGTATGCAGTCGCCTCCGGTGCTCCCAACTCAGCTTCCTCTGTGCTCGCAGACTGTCGCGAGCAGGTGCCGGCCCCTGGGTGCTCACCTACATGGATCGGCGAACACCTCCTTTCAGCGCCGACGAGCAGGCCACAAACCTCGAGGGGGTAACCGCCGAGGGCCTGGGCGAAGATCTGCTGTAGGTCTTGTTTTCTGATCACGAGCACGCAGACGACGCTACCGTGGTCTCGGCATGGCAAAGACGGCAAAGAGGAGCCCTATTGATCCCCAGAATCGAACGGTCGCCCAGAATCGTCGCGCACGTCACGACTACGAGATCGTCGAGACCCTAGAAGCCGGCCTCGTCCTCGCCGGCAGTGAAGTCAAGTCACTGCGCGAAGGCAAAGCCCAATTGAGAGACAGCTACGCACGCGTCCAAGATGGGGAAGTGTGGCTGTACGGGGTGCACATACCCCCATACCTGTTTGCGAACGGCTTCGGCAGCGTCGATCCCGACAGGCGCCGCAAACTTTTGCTGAACCACCGGGAGATCGATCACCTGGGGCAGAGGACCAACCAGGATTCGCTGACCCTGGTGCCCCTCGCCGTCTACTTCAAGCAGGGCAGAGCGAAGGTGGAGCTTGCCCTGGCACGGGGACGGAAGCTCTACGACAAGCGCCACGCCATAGCTGCGCGAGACGCAGATATGGAAGCACGCAGGGCTAGCGCCGGCGCCCAGCGCTCCGGCAGGGAGTTCCGGTAGAACCCTTTTCGCAGCGGAAGACCCGAGAATAACCTGAGAATCCCCCGCCTGCTACCCCGATACTCCCCCAGCGCGCAATAGCCTGGAAACCATGACAGACACGATCCGACTGGGGCGCGTAGCAGGGGTCAAAGTCGGGCTTCACTGGAGTCTGTTGGTAATGGTCGCTTTGGTCGCCGTCGGCCTGGCGAAAAGTAGGTTCGTCATAGACGCCCCCGGGTACTCGAACCTCGCCTACGAGACCGCCGGCGTACTAACCGCGCTCGGACTGCTCTTCGGCGTGCTCCTCCACGAGTTGGGCCACGCCGTCGTGGCGCGCCGAAGGCACCTCACCGTCGACGGAATCACTTTGAGCTGGATGGGAGGTGTCACGAGAATCGAAGGTGACAGCCCTTCCCCGGCAACTGAGCTTCTCGTGTCGGGTGTCGGTCCTCTAACCAGCGCCGCCCTGGGCGGCGCCCTGTGGCTGCTACGTTCCGCACTGCTCTCCACGTCACTCTCCCATGCTGGCGGCGACGCCCTGGCCATAGCCGCCCTCGGGTGGCTGGCGTGGATAAATATCGTCCTAGCGATCTTCAACATCCTTCCCGCAGCCCCCCTCGATGGGGGAAGGGTATTGCACGCAGTCATCTGGCTCACAGGACGAGACCGCTGGAAGGCGACCCAGGTCGCTGCGTGGGCAGGGACGATCTTGGGCATTGCGATAGTCGTAGCCGGGTTCGTGGCCACGGAGCGCTCCCACAGCGTGCTCGACGGTTTCATCGTGGGCTTCGTCGGATGGTGGCTTCTTGTTTCCGCACGTGCCGAACTTTCAGAAGGCTCCGCCCGCCACGCGCTCGAAGGCGTCCGTATCGCCGACGTGATGCGCCCGGTTGGCGAGGCTCCCGGGTGGATCACGGTGCGCAACTTCGTCGAAACCTACGGTGCGGCACGACCCGGCTGGGTGTGGCTGCTACACGACTGGAACGGCGGATATAGCGGGGTGCTGCTCGGCGACCTACTCGCAGGCGTCCCATACCCCCAATGGGATATAGCGAGACCGATCGACTTCGCCATGCCGATCGCATCGGCCGTGGGTTCCGGACCCGACGAAGACGCTCTCAGCGTCGCAGGACGCATGGGCAACGCAAAAGTAGTGCTCGTCGTAGCCGACGGCCACACCCACGGCGCTGTATTAGTTCGAGATCTAGAGTCGCTGATGCGCAACGGCGGTCAACCCGTGGCATTCGGAAGGCCCGTGGCAGGTCAGGCCCGCTCGTAGGAAGGTCGTCGAGCCGGCTACTCTCCCCCATACTGGTAGGGATCCTGTAGGATGAATGATGTTGGTACTTGACATGGGGGTGACTGGCTTCGACTTCGGTTGTCGATTCGGGAGAAGCGAGCCGTGGTTTCAGGAACCACGTTAAAGAGCCTGAAAATAAAAACAAATGCCGAGCCTCAGCTCGCACTGGCTGTCTAAGAAATAGCCCGTCCGTCCGACCCCAGCCCTGCGGGTCGGGTCCGGGCGTCATCAAGTAGGGCTCACCTAGTGGTAGCGCTGGCGGACCACCGGGGAAATTAAGCTGGCTAAGGCACCTCGCCGCTGCTGGCGGCGAGCGAGGCGCCCGACATAAAGCCACCAGATGCGCTCGGAGAAGGCCCGTTGAGTCATCGAAGGACGCGGGTTCGATTCCCGCCACCTCCACAGA
>JAJZNG010000104.1 GCA_021847945.1 Actinomycetes bacterium
CCGCGGAGCCTGAAAGGCCGATCCACACCGTGCCGACCGGCTGGCCGTCCTGTTCGTCGGGGCCGGCGACCCCGGTGAGGGAGACTCCGACTTCGGCGTCGAAGAGACGGCAGGCGCCGGCTGCCATCTCGAGCGCAGCCCGTTCGCTCACCACGGGGCCATCCGACACGCCCAGGACAGAGCGCTTAGCTGCCGACGCGTACACGACAGCGGAGCCCCTAAATACGCCGCTGGCACCTGGGACGGCGCTCAACCTGCTTCCAACCAGGCCTCCCGTCAGAGACTCTGCAAGCGCTAGACCGAGTCCACGTTCCCTTAAGAGGCCGAGAACCGCGGCTTCCATGTTGACGTCGTCCACCCCGAAGACGGCTGCACCGAGAACGGCGCGGACCTCCGCTTCCTCTGCCGAAACCAGGTCGCGGGCTTCGGCTTCGCTCGGGGCTTTCGCTGTGATCCTCACCTTCAGGCCTTCTATCCCGCTCGCAAGGAAGGCGATCGTCGGGGCCGGACGCCCCAGTCGACGGGCCTCATCCAAAGCTGCCATCCGGCCGGTCAGAACTTCGTCGAGCGCAGACTCGGCCATTCCCCAAGTTCTAAGCACCCTGCTGTAGATCACCGCCCGCTCCCCTGAGCGTTCGACGATATCCGGTATGACAGCCCGGCTGATCATCTCGCGCATCTCGTGGGGCACTCCGGGCACGGCGTAGATGCTCCTATCCCCGAAACGGCACACAAGCCCAGGAGCGGTCCCCCTCTCTTGCGTGATCACAGTGGCGCCTTTGGGGACTTCGGCCTGGCGGAGGTTGTTGGCTGTCATACGGCGCCCTCTCGCCCCGAACATGGCCTCGATGCGGACAGCGACATCCTCGTCGAGCTCCAAAGGAACACCGAGAACCTCGGCGATGGCCTCTCGCGTGATGTCGTCTTTGGTCGGGCCGAGCCCGCCGCAGCAGATCACGGCGTCGCTTCGGGCGAGAGCCGCTCTCAGACAGCCTACGATGCGTCCTAGGTTGTCCCCGACTTTGGTCTGGTAGTACGAGTCGATCCCGTTCAGGGCCAGCTGCTCGCCTATCCACGCCGAGTTTGTGTCAATTACCTGACCCAATAGCAGTTCCGTCCCGATAGCGAGAACCTCAACCCTGGTCATGGAGCCGGCACTTCTCCTTTGGTGTCGCTTATCCGAGCGACGGTAGCGGCGGGAACGTTGTGACTGTCAAGAAGGTATTGAGCGCCGCTTACGACAGCCAATCCCGCCGCCACCCACAGCACGTCCCGTCCCACCCACAGGTAGCGCCCGGCAAGTGACGGTGCGAGCACCAGCCCAACGGCGAGGTCCTGTGTCGCGGTCTTGAATTTGGCCAGCGGCCTGGCCGGCACCGACACTCCGTGGCGGGCCACGAGGGAACGGTACACGCTTATGAGGAGTTCCCTGCCTGCGATGACCGCTACTGGGACGACACCCACAAGTCCCACCGACACGAGCGCTGCGAGGGCTCCTATCACCAAGATCTTGTCGGCAAGCGGGTCGAGGAACGCTCCCGAGGTCGTGGTCCCCTGCCGGCGCGCCACCCACCCGTCCACGAAGTCGGTGCACGCCACCCCAACCCACACGACCACAGACCACCACGAGACCCCGAGATCGAGGATGAGGATGAGCATGAGCGGGGTGGCAAGTATCCGAGCGACGGTTATCGCGTTGGCCGGGGTGGCCAGCGCCGACGACTCGAAGCGGGCTCCGCTACGACCGTCCATCAGGCGAGCCACTCTGCCTGCAAGTCGGTGCCGAAAGCGCCGGTGACGACTACGTCAGCCCATGTGCCAGCCGGGCGGTCGCCTGGCACTGTCACAATGCCGTCTATCTCCGGGGCTTCCCGGTGGCTGCGCGCGACTCCAGGCCGGTCTACCAGAACCCGGGTCTTCTCACCGACCAGGCTTAGACGCTGGCGGGCGGTTATCTGATCCTGTAGCTCCTGGCATTCACCAAGACGTTCCGCCACCAGGTGAGGAGGGACATGCCCTGGGAGCGTTGCGGCGTAAGTTCCCTCCTCGTTGGAGAAGGCGAAGAATCCCGCCCAGTCCAGCTGGGCTTCTGCCAAGAACTTTAGGAGGGCCTCGTGGTCCTCCTCGACTTCACCTGGGTAGCCGACGATGAAGGAGGAGCGCAGCGCGGCTCCTGGGAACTGGCTTTTGATCCTTGCAAGGCGTTCCATGAAACGCTGCCCGTCACCCCACCGGCGCATCTTCCGCAGGAGCGGACGCGACACGTGTTGGAGTGACAGGTCGAAGTAAGCGCAGCCGGTCCCGCCTATCACGTCTATCAGACCGTTCGTGAGCTCTGAAGGGTACAGATATAAAAGCCGGACTCTGCTCACCCGTTCGGCCACTGCGCGAACGAGGGTTTCTATCGGACGGCCGGGCCGTCCCTGCCCCCGGTCACGGCCGTAGGAGGCTAGGTCCTGGGCCACGAGAACGACCTCTTCAACCCCCAACGCTTCTACCTCGGCGATCAGCGACTCGAAGCTGCGGGAGCGTTGAGACCCCCTGAAGGAGGGAATAGCGCAGAATCCACATTTGCGGTCGCAGCCCTCGGCGACCTTGACGTAGGCCCACGGCGAGAGGTGGGGGGGTCTGGGCAGGTTCAGCAGGTCGAACGAGGGACGCCGGGCGCTCGACGGGAATCCCACGGGCTGGCCGGCGGGCGGGGTGAGCCTGCCGGCGGGCCGCTGGTAGAACGACGACCCGAAACCCGCTACAACGTCCGCTTCGGGTAGGGCTCGGGCCAGTTCGTCACCGTATCGCTCCGCCATACAGCCCGTCACGGCTAGTCTCGCTCCGTCGCGACGAAGCGCTGCCAGTTCGAGTATCACGTCGACGGACTCCTGGCGTGCTGCTTCTATGAACGCGCACGTGTTGACGACGACCAGATCGGCTCCGCCTGGGCCGTCCGCTCGGACGTATCCGTCGGCTTCTAGAAGACCTGAGAGCTTGTCGGAGTCGACCTGGTTCTTAGGGCAACCGAGCGTCTCCAACCAGTACTTCATAGACCCACAGCCTAGGCGACCTGGGGGTTTCGCTACCCTTGGTTGTGCACTGATTCTCGGCTACTTTTTGACCCCGAGCATCCTGTTCATCTTCGTCGAGCAGACCGGGCAGGTACCCTGAGCGGCGAGTCTTCCGTTGGCGAGTGTGACTTCGTGGCCGTCGAACTCTCGCTTCTCCTTGCACTTCACGCAGTAACCCTCGTAGGTGGCCATCGGTGTCGCTCCTCCTGGTAGGTATCCGGACCCGATCAACCTAGTCGGCCTACCGCTCGGCCTGTGTCAGTCCCCTACCGTCATGCCAGGGAGGTCCGCTCTGAGAGTGACGCAGCGCCCGGGCACGCCGAGGTCGGCCATGAGTGACTCTCCCCTGGAGCGCAGCATGTCAGCGTCAAGCGACCTGCACACACCGATGAGCGTGGTGCCAGCTCCGGACCAAAACGAGGTGAGGGCACCTGCGCTGCGCAAGCCCGCGAGAATCTCCGGCGCCTCGGGGAACAGCTCCGAGCGGGCCGTCTGATGCAGCCGGTCATCTCCGGCCGGAGCGATGAGCTGTCGATGGTCGGCTAGACCGGCGAGAAGCAGGCCCATCCTGCCCAGGTTGAACACGGCGTCGCCCCGGCTGACCGTTTCGGCGAGGGCGCCACGAGCGTCGCTGGTCAAAAGGTGACGGTCCGGTATGACAGCCACGAAACTAAGGGCTGGGTCGAGGCTTAGGCGACGCCAAACCGCTTGGCCTTCGACGACAGCTGCGGCTATCAAGCCGCCGAAGCACGACGCGGCAGCGTTCTCGGGGTGACCGTCCACGTCGACGCCCCACTCAAGCGGGTTGGGCGCCCCCGCGGCGGCTGCGGCTGCGACCGCCAACGCTGCCGATGACCCTAGCCCCCGGCCGATCGGAATGTCGGAGTGAACCCGGATCTTGAGGCGGTCGTTGCCCGCCACTTTGATAGCGACCTGCGCTGCGAGGTGGCTCTCGTCGGCGGGAAGATCCGCTCCCTCACCGGTGGTGAGGAGCTCAAGTCGATGTGAAGGAGCAACCTCCACCTCGATGTAGGTGCCAAGAGCTACCGCCAGCACGTCGAAACCGGGTCCGAGGTTCGCCGACGAACCGGGCGCACGGGCTTTCATATGACCACAGATGCTAGGCGATCAACGTTCGCCTTTACCGCGGACCGGCTGAAAAGCCACCGTCTGCCGGTCGGTTCCCTACCCGCCCTGCTCTGCGAGGTTCTCCAACTCTTCGACGGTCATTAGCACGCTGCGGGCTTTGGAACCCTCGGAAGGTCCGACGACTCCACGCTGCTCCAGCAGGTCCATGATCCTTCCGGCCCTGGCGAAACCAACCCGAAGTTTGCGCTGGAGCATCGACGTGGACCCTAGCTGCGAGCGGACCACGAGTTCGCGTGCGGCTTCGAGGAGGTCGTCGCTGTCATCACTGTCAGGCAGGCCGTTGGCCGAGCCCGACTCGTCGCTGCCCTCGACTCCCTCTACGTACCGAGGTTCGGACTGCCGGCGCCAGTAGGCGACCACCTTGCGGACCTCGTCCTCGTCGACCCAGGAACCCTGGATCCGCCGTGCGACGCTCGACGACGCTGTCAACAAAAGCATGTCGCCTTTGCCGATGAGCCTTTCAGCTCCCGGCTGGTCGAGAATGACCCTGCTGTCGGCGAGGGAGGAGACCGCGAAAGCCAGGCGCGACGGCACGTTGGCTTTGATCACACCGGTGATCACGTCCACTGACGGCCGCTGAGTCGCGATAACGAGGTGAATGCCAACGGCGCGTGCCATCTGGGCGATACGGCAGATCGACTCCTCGACGTCGCGGGCAGCTACCATCATCAAGTCGTTCAGCTCGTCGACGACGACCAAGATGAACGGGAGCCGTTCGTAGCGCACGGCCGGTTCCTCTGGCCCGGCGGGAATCCCCGAGCCGGGAGAGCTCAGTTCGCCCCGGTCGAATGCGTCGTTGTAACCGGTGATGTCGCGTACGCCGACTTCGGCTAGTAGATCGTAGCGCCGCTCCATCTCGTGCACAGCCCACGCCAAAGCGTTAGCCGCCTTCTTCGGGTTGGTCACCACACCGGTCAGCAGGTGCGGCAGGCCGTTGTACTGGCCTAGCTCGACTCGTTTGGGGTCGACGAGGATGAGGCGAACCTGATCCGGTGTGGCCCGGAGGAGTATCGAAGTTATCAGCGAGTTGATGCACGAGGACTTTCCGGCGCCGGTTGCCCCAGCTATGAGGATGTGAGGCATGGTGGCAAGGTTCTCCAGGACCGGCCTGCCTGCGATGTCGCGGCCCATCGCGACCTCCAACGGGTGGATGGCGCTCCTCGCCTCCGGGGAGGACAAGATGTCGCCGACGGCCACGAGCTGCCGCTGGCGGTTAGGGACTTCAACGCCTATTGCGGACTTGCCCGGAATGGGTGCGAGGATCCGGACGTCAGCCGCCGCCATGGCGTAGGCGATGTCACGCTGAAGGTTCGTCACCTTGGCTACTTTCACCCCGGCGCCGAGCTCAAGCTCGTAGCGGGTGACCGTAGGCCCCACGGTCATGCCCACGAGGCGGGTCTCGACACCGTGGGCTGCGAGGGCATCCTCCAACGTCCGGCCCGCTGCTTCTATCTCCTTGCGGTCTATCTCAGTCGCTTTCGAGCGTTTGAGCAGGGCTACGGGCGGAAGGCGCCACGCTCCCGCCTCGGCAGCCGGCCCGAGGTTGATCGACAGCTGCTCGGGGTCCTCGATCGCCGCCGGCGGTGGTGGCAGGTGTATTGGGACTGCCTTTCGCTCGCCTGGCGTTGACGGAGCATCAACCTCTGGGGACGACTTTTCGTCGCCCGGCTCCGCCGGCTTGACTGATTTTCTCCCTGAGCGCCGGGTCGACGGGCTCTGATCGCTCTCGGCGTCGTAGAGTACGCTTTTCGCTCCCGGCGGGGAGCTCGGATGACGTCCGTGGGCGTCCAGGCGGCTGGACCGGCCGGGCCGGCTGGCCGCCCATCTGGCTGCGGCCTCCGCCCAGCGGGCCGCTGTCCCAGCCAGCGCCGCCACGGCCCCGATAGCGTTTCTCGCTGGGGTGCCCGTGATGACCAGCAGGGCGATCACGCCCATGACAGCCAGCACCAGGGCACTGCCGGCGGAGCCGACACCTGCCCGCAGAGGACCGGCGACTCCCATACCTACGAGCCCGCCCGACGCGCGCAGGGTCGCCACGTCGCCACGCCAGTGTGATACCGGCGAGGCAAGGTCGAAGACAGCTGAGACGACGACCACCAGCAGAGCCGCCCCGACGCCGACCCGGACCGGCGGACGCACGACCGGGTCAGCTGCTACCGCCGCCGGGCGGTTCCGGCGGGGATGCACCTCGCGGACGAGGACCCAACCGACGCACGCCACCAAAAACGGTACTGCCACCCGGGCCCAGCCGAAAGCGTCGGCAGTCACCTCGTCGAGACCCCGTCCGGCCGGCCCGGCGAGACCCGCCCCGAACACGGAGAGACCCGAAAGGACTCCCACGAGGATCAGCACGAGACCCCACACGTCGTCAGCCTGGCGGCCGATGAGCCGGGACAACCTGGCCGGACGCGGGCCGCTGCGGGCTACGGAACTGGTCGACTTCGCCGCGCGCGACACAGGGCGAGCCTTGGATGCTTTGCGGCTCGGATTTCGTCGACCTGACGGCCGTCGGGTCGCAGTAGTCACAGCACGACCGATAATAACACCGCTGGGAGTAGCGGCAGCTGGATCAGACCTCGGTAACGACCGGGACTATCATCGGTCGGCGCCGGGTTCGCTGGGAGACGAACCTGCCGAGCGCACCCCTCGCCCGCCTGCGGATTGCCTCCACGTCCACAGGTCCCGACGACGTGACGTCTTCGACAGCGTCTAGGACCGTCTTAGCCGCCTCCCCGAGCAGGCTCTCAGCCTCCGGTGCGTGAACCCATCCCCGGGTGATGATCTCAGGTGCCCTTAGGATCTCACCGGTCTTGGCGTCGACGGTCACCACCACCACGACGACCCCTTCCTCGGCTAGCAGCTTCCGGTCGCGTAGGACACCGTGGCTGACGTCTCCGACGATTCCGTCTACGTAGAGGTAGCCGGCTGGGACGTCCCCGGCGAAGTCGATCCCGTCTACGCCCAACTCGACTATGTCTCCGTCCTCCGCCAGCAGGATCCTCTCCGGAGCTACCCCCATTTCTCTTGCGAGAGCCGCGTGGTGACTGAGATGGCGGAACTCGCCGTGGACCGGGACGAAACAGTGCGGCCGGGTGAGCGACAGCAGTATCCGAAGTTCGTCACGCTTGGCGTGCCCGCTGACGTGCACGTCGGCGAGACCCGAGTGCACCACGTCGGCTCCCCGGCGCATCAGGCCGTCGATCACCTTGCCTACGTTGGTCTCGTTTCCGGGTATCGCATGCGAGGACAGGACAACCAAGTCGCCGTCGCCGACTTTTATCCACCGGTTATCCCCGGACGCCATCAGTGCCAGCGCCGACATGGGCTCCCCCTGGGAGCCGGTGCATATCACGCACACTTGTCGAGGATCGAGATCCTTGACCGCTTCGATGTCGACGAGGCTGGCCGAAGGGATGTCCAGGAGTCCCATGGATCGGGCGAGAGCAACGTTGCGGGCCATCGAGCGCCCGAGGGTGGCGATCGTCCTTCCGTTGGCGATCGCGGCGTTGGCGATCTGCTGAACGCGGTGGATGTGGCTGGCGAAGCATGCGACGATGACCCTCTTGTCGCGGTTCGCTGCGAACAGCCCGGCGAGGACACCCCCAACCCTGCTCTCACTGACCGTGTGGCCTTCCTCTTCGGCGTTGGTCGAATCCGCCAGCAGCAGACGCACCCCCGGCCCGTTAGCGAGCGCGCCCATGCGAGCCAGGTCGGTGGCCCTGCCGTCCACCGGTGTCAGGTCTATCTTGAAGTCGCCAGAGTGCAGGATC
>JAJZNG010000135.1:0-11570 GCA_021847945.1 Actinomycetes bacterium
CTTTACGCGCCACCGTACCGTTATGCTAACACCAGTACTACAACTATTGTCAGTCCGATGGCGCCGGCTGCGTCTCGACCGTTAGCATCCTCTGCCATTCTCGACTGCTCACCAGGTCAGCCCAACGCTCGAAGCCCCTCGGCGAAGAACTCCCTAGCCGCGTGCACCGGGTCGCCGCCGAGCGTTGCAACCTGGCTTTTAGTTAGAGTCGCCCCGAAGGGAGCGTTCCAATAGGACTCGTTACCAGGCCTATCCTGACCCCACGGTCCTACGTAAAGGTAAGGTTCCATTTCTCCGGAATCCCCCGGCGATGCACCCAGGTTCACCCGACCGTGAGCCGTCAGTGCGTCGAAGGCGACGTCGAAGTGCTCCGGCCACAGCTGGACCACCGACGGGTCCTCTGCGCCGGTCATCGTCGAATCCAACGCCTTAGCTCCCAGGGCCAGCCACTCCAGGACTTCGGTTGCCTCGTCCGGCATCTCTATCGGAACGTCTGGATCTCCCAGCTGCGGGGTGTCCCTGCCAGCCTCGAAAGGCTCGTCGAGGTCGACGTCGACGAAAGCAGCCAGTTCCCTGAGCGAGTGACCGGAAACAGCGATGACACCCGACCTGGTCCTGTCGTCGAGGCGCTGCTCACGTACCAGCGAAGGCCCCGCGATCCGTAAGACGTCGCTGCTAGGACCGAATGACGGTGTAGCTATCCCGCTGGGCGTGACCCTGAGACCGAAACGGCCGTCGGCTGCATAGCGGGCCCGAGCGAGTACATGCACTCCGACACGCTGCAACTCTATTCGGGCGGAAGTGTAACCCTCGGACGGCATTTAATCTCCAGTCGGCTGCGTTTGCCTTGGCCCTGACACTAGATCAGGGTCGGTGCAGACCTCGACCAGCGACGGGCACTCCTGGCAAGCGATCGCCTCGTTGCTTTCTGCTGGCGACTCCGATGGTGATAAGAGCGGCCACTGCGCAGGCGGCGGCGAGGGCTAGCCAGGCGGCTCCGTAAGAGGCGTGGTTGGCGATCTGACCGAACACGAACGGTCCGACGACGCCTCCCATGCGGCCACCGGTTTGGGTGATGCCAGTCGCCCACGCCGGACGGTCCCTGTATAGGTCGATCACGGCGAAGTTGAACAGGCCGTTCCATCCCCATCCGACGGAGAACACCACGACCACCACGGGGATGACTAGCGCGGCTAGCTTCTGGTAGCTGACCACGGCCAGCGCTACGTAGGCCGCGGCACCGACGGCGAGCATCACCGCTACCGCTCTTAGGTGCCCGCCGGAGCGGCGGTCGGCCATCCATCCCGAAGCGACCCGACCTGCGATAGCCGCTAAACCTCCCATGGCGACGAGCAGGCCGGCAGCAGCCCGTCCCATCCCGGCTGCAACCACGGAACTTGCGAGGAAGGCTGTCAGCGCCCCGGCCGAGGCGATCCCGAGGCCGAAGCCGACTGCGAGCACCCATAGGGAGCCGCTGCGGGTGCCGTCGGCGCGGACGTTGCGTTCGGCTAGCGCAGCGGCCCGCTGCTCTGAGCGGGTCCGGCTGGGACGGGGCAGCGTCGACGCCACGACCATTGCGAAGGCGCCTGCGAGGGCGAAAGCGAACCTCCAGCCGAGGGTCAGCGCCACGGCTGGTACCGACAGGCCGGCAATTGTGGCGGTCAGCGGGACAGCGGACTGCTTTAGCCCGAAAGCGAGGCCCTGCCGGCCGACCGGTAGGCGGCGGACCATGTACTGGTTGGCTGCGGGTTGCATCCCTGCGCTTGCGATGCCTGCCAGCACCAGCCACACCGCGAGGAGCGCCGGTGCCGTCGTGGTCCAAGCGAGCCCTTCGAGGACGACTGCACTGGCCAGGCTGGCAAAGCGCATCACGCGTAGCGCTCCGAGGGACTCGACGAGCCTCCCGAGCGGAACCGACGCGCTGGCCGCCCCTACGTAGTAGAAGGCGACGATCAGGCCGAGAGCCCCGGGACCGAAGTGCAAGGAGTCCCTTATCTGAACGGCTAGAGCCCCGGTGAGGAAAGCGGGCAAGGCGACAGCGACAGTGCCCGCTGAGCTGGCTACCAGCACTGTAGCGGTGGACGCTCCCGAGGCAGCACCATCAAGCCTGCGGCGGGACGCTCTCACCGCCACAGGGTACCGGAGGCACCATGGGTTGGCTCCGGCCCCCGGCCAAGCGCGGGGACGGCCGGGACAGGTAAGTCGCTTTCGCCTTTCGCTGCCCGTTGCGCGCTTGCGCGGCTCGGACTCCAGGGTACGTCACTGTCGTGCCGATACAACCCGGGTGAGCGCGAGGCGACCTTACCGTCCCGGCTTAGCCAGCCGGACGAAGTTCCTGGTCGTAGCCGGGGTGCTCGCCTTCACCGCCGCCGTACCCGCCGCCGAGGGAAACTTCTTCTCGTCGTCGCATGCCGTCCACTTGGAGCTGGCCAGCGCTCCCCTAGCTCCTCCACCCACGACACCGCCAGCCGCGGCGAAACTCCCAGTTGCAGCGACTCATCCCGCCGCGAAGCCGCCAGCTGCGCAGAACCCGCCAGCTGCACAAGTCACGACCAGCACCACGACGGCCCCGACAACCACGACGGCCCCGACAACCACGACGGCCCCGGCAACCACGGCACCGCCCGAGCCGACCTCCACCGTTCCTGTGACGGCTCCGGCTCCGCAAGTCGTGAGCTCCGCGACGTCCACCTCTGGCGCTTACGGTTGCGGCCCGGCGATCAGCTACCTGTCTAGCCACGCGGCACCAGGCTTCGTCTTCGAGTGCCCTGGTAACGCTCTCGGCCATCAGGCGATGACCTGCGAAAACGTCGCTGGGGTTTGCCCGGGAGCGAAGATCATCGCAATCGCCGACCCTTGTGCTGCCGCCTACATGAACGAGGCGAACAACTCCTGGATCATCTCCGGGCTACGGAAAGGCAGCATCGACCCTTACGGTTACTGCACCTGACCTGTCCGCATAGGTCTGAAGAAGGACCGTATCTCCTCTACGAGCATCGCCGGCTGCTCCGCCGGGGCGAAGTGCCCGCCCTTGGCCATGACAGTCCAGCGCCGCAGATCGCAGTGCGTTTCTGCTAATCGTCGGGGGAGGAACACCAGGTCCTTCGGGAAGATAGCGAAGCCGGTCGGGGCGGCTATGCCCGGCGCGGAGCCCGGTTTCAGGGGCCACGGCCGGGTCATCTGCTCGGCGTACAGGCGCATGGAGGTTGTGGTCGTCCCGGTGAGCCAGTAGATCGACGCGTTGGTGATCAGGTCCTCGCGGCTGAACACAGACAATGGGTCTCCGTCGCAGTCACTCCACGCCCGGCGGCGCTCCCACAGCCACGCCGCGGTGCCGGCCGGGGAGTCCGCCAGCGCGTACGCCAGGGTCTGAGGGTCACAGACGTGCACCGCAAGGTGGCTTCTGATAGCGGGTTCGGCCTCGGCCATCCGAGCCAGCATCCACTCCTCCTCCGGCGCCCAGTGCTCTGGGAGGACGTCGCGACGCGACACTCCGGGTATTACCGACATGCTCAACTCGACGCCCACCACCAGTTCGGGGTGGGCGTGTCCGAGTTGTGCGGAGACCATCGCCCCCCAGTCTCCTCCGTAGGCGCCGAAGCGCTCGTAGCCGAGGACTTCCGTCATCAACTCAGCCCACGCGTCGGCTATCACCGCCACGTCGACACCGTCGCGTAGCAGCGGAGAGGAGAACCCGAAGCCTGGCAGGGACGGCACCACCACGTCGAACGCATCATCTGCGTTCCCGCCCCACACTGACGGGTCGCTCAGCGGGCCGATGATGTGCTTCATGTCCCAGAAAGTCCACGGCCACCCGTGGGTGACCACCAAAGGTAGAGGGTTGGGTCCCTTCCCTCTAACGCGCAGGAAGTGAACTGGCATCCCGGCTATGTGCACCAGGTAGGCGGGATAGGCGTTTATCAACGCCTCCTGGGCCCGCCAGTCATAGACGTCGACCCAGTAGCGGACCATGTCGGCAAGCCAGGATCGTTCCACACCGTATCGCCAGGTTTGATTGGAGAAGTCATCCGCCCACCGGGTTCTGTCGAGACGGAAGCGAAGCTCCGCCAAATCGTCCTCGGGTATGTTCACCTCGAAGCTTGAGGGCTCCGATCTGCGCACCCCAGATGTCATCTCACGTGGAGGGCCGAAGGTTTCATCACACGAGTATAAGACCGACGCTCCCGGATATACTTGGACGTCCTATCAAATGGGGCGTTATAGTTGGGCATGGGCACAACCCGGGTTCTCGAAGGCCGCACGGCGATCGTGACCGGGGGCGCTGGGGGTATGGGCTTGGCGATCTGCCGTCGCTTCGCGGAGAACGGAGCTTCGCTTGTAATAGCCGACGTCGACACCGCCGGTGGCGAAGCGGCGGTCGAACAGGCCAACCGCGTGGGGGGCGAAGCTGTGTTCGTGAAGACTGACGTCTCATCAAGCGCAGACGTGAACGCGATGGTCACCACCGCCA
Source organism: Actinomycetes bacterium (assembly GCA_021847945.1). Taxonomy (GTDB): domain Bacteria; phylum Actinomycetota; class Acidimicrobiia; order Acidimicrobiales; family Palsa-688; genus JAJZAM01. The sequence goes on from JAJZNG010000135.1 coordinate 4,472, forward strand.
CGGAACGCTTTGGCGGCCTCGACTGCGCAGTCAACGCCGCTGCGATCGAGTTCGAGCGGGTACCTCTCGCCGACTGCGACGACGGCGACTTCGACCGGATGATCAACGTGAACCTGCGTTCGGTCTTCTTGTGCATGAAATACGAGATCAAGGCGATGCTCGCGTCTGGTGGCGGCGGAAGGATAGTGAACATCGCATCGACCAATTCGTTTCGACCGCAACCCAATCAACCGGCGTACACCGCCTCCAAACACGGTGTGCTGGGATTGACACGTTCGGCTGCTGTCGACTACGCAGCAGCTGGTGTGCGAATCAACGCCATCTGCCCAGGTGCGATCGACACGCCTATGCTGCGAAACGCCATTTCTGCACGCCAGCGCGATCCCGACGAGGTCGCACATAGGCTGACTCCGCTCGCCCGCTTCGGCCACCCCGAGGAGATCGCCGACGCAGCGCTGTGGCTTTGCAGCGACTCCTCGTCGTTCGTGCTCGGCCATGCGCTGGCCGTCGACGGCGGCTACCTCGCAACCTAGACACCGGGAGACCCCAATGCCGATCGCCGATTTCACAGACCGCGCCCTCGCCGATCTTTGGTCCCTGAAGGGCCGAGGAGCGGTCGTTACGGGCGGAGCCAGAGGTATAGGAGAGGCGGTCGCCAGGCGCCTGGCTGAGGCCGGCGCCTCAGTACTGGTGACCGACGTGGACGGCGACGGCGCAGCCCGCGTCGCGTCGAGCCTTCCGGTAGGCGAACGAGCCAGCCACCGGTCGATGCGCGTGGACATCACGGATTCGACCGCTCTCGGCGTCGCCGCTGACAGCACCGTCGAAGCGTTCGGGCGTCTCGACATCTGGGTAAGCAACGCTGGTATCTACCCGACGACAGGACCCGCAATCGACGCCGCAGACGATTTCATCGACCGGATGCTGACCGTCAACGTGCGTGGCACTTTCGCTGCGGCCCGTGAAGCGGCCCGTCGGATGCAGGCGGGCGGGGTCATAGTCAACCTCGCTTCCACCACCGGCTTTCACGCTTCCAAAGGGATAAGCGCGTACAGCACCTCCAAGCACGCAGTCGTGGGACTCACGAAGAACCTCGCCTTGGAGTTCGCACCGCTCGGCATAAGGGTGCTGGGAGTCGCCCCGACCGTGATCGACACGCCCGGCGTCAGGGAACAGATGCGGCCGCTGGCCGAGGCCGGGCTCGATGTGGAGGCGGCGATGGCCGCCAACCTGCTCGGCAGGACAGGGGTTCCTGACGACGTCGCACGGGTGGTCCTCTTCGCCGTGAGCGACCTCGCGGCGTTCTTGACCGGCTCGACGATTCCCGTCGACGCCGGAGCTCTCGCCGGGCGCTAGCCTCGGCGGCTATGGCAGAACGCCGGACCCTCGACTTCGACCCGATCGCGGAAGCACGCCGGCAGTGGAAGCGCCGCCGATGGCCCGCCCCCACGTGGATGGCTGCCGCTACGTCGATCATGAGAGCCCAGCAGCTGGTCCTGCGGGATGTCGACGAAGCGCTCAAGCCGTTCGGCTTGACCTTCGCACGCTACGAGTCCCTCGTCTTGTTGTACTTCTCGCGCTCCCAGGCGCTGCCGCTCGGCAAGATGGGCGACCGGCTCATGGTGCACCCTGCCAGCGTCACGAACGCCATCGACCGCCTGGAGAGCGACGGACTGGTACGCCGGGTACGTCACGCCGAGGACAAGCGTATGGTCCTCGCCGAGTTGACCGACGACGGCCGACGCGTCGTAGAGGAGGCCACCGAAGCGGTCGGCAAGACCCGCTTCGGCCTAGGCGAGCTTTCCGCCGCCGAAGCCGACGAGCTGACCGGGCTCATAGCGCTGCTTCGGGGACGCGTCGGGGACTTCGAAACCGCCCCAGAACCGGCTGATCCAGCGGGGACTCCATGCCAGTAGCCCTGGTCACCGGCGCCGCGTCGGGTATAGGCCTGGCGACCGCTTTGCGGCTCATACACGACGGCTTCCGCGTGGTCGGATGGGACCGAGAAGCACCCGAGCTCGACGCCCCGCCCGGGACGTTCGCAGGTATCGCAGGTGACGTCGTCGAGCGGGCGGACAACGAGACCGCCGTGGCGTTCGCATTGGACAGCTTCGGATCTCTCGACGCTGTCTGCCTCAACGCCGGGGTCACAGGCTCCGGCCCGATTGACACCTTCCCCCTCGAAGACTTCGAGCGGATCCTCGCTGTGGACCTTAAAGGTCCGGTCCTCGGCGTGAGAGCGTCCCTCCCAGCTCTGAGGCGCAGCACCGGCCCACGGTCGATCGTGGTTACAGCTTCCACCTCCGGCCTGGGCGGCGACCCGGGAATGTGGGCTTACAACGCTGCGAAGGCGGGCGCTGTAAATCTGGTGCGTTCCCTCGCCATGGAGCTCGGACCTGAGGGTATCCGCGTCAACGCAGTATGCCCGGGGCCGACGGTGACGGCGATGACCTCAAGGCTTCGCGAGGCGGCTCCCGGAAAGGCGCGCGAGCTCACCGCAGCGATACCCCTCCAGCGTTGGGCAGCACCAGAGGAGGTCGCGGCGGCTATAGCGTTCCTGGTCTCGTCACAGGCGTCTTTCATAACCGGGGTGGCGTTGCCCGTAGACGGCGGCGTGACCGCTACGACCGGGCAGTTCCGCCCGGCTGCTGGACCCCGCTAAATCCTGCCGAGTCAGCCGATACCGCGAAGGCCGGCTTGGCGTATGAGCGGTTTGCGGGCCCCGAAAGTCCCCTGCCCCCGCTCGGCCGCCTCACGCGAGCCGGTGGTGAGCCCCCCGTCCACGACGAGGGCGGTGCCGCTGACGAAGCCGGCGTCGTCGCTCGCCAGCCACAGAGCCGCTTGGGCGATATCTTCCGCCACCCCGGCCCGCCCGCGCAGGGGCGTTTTACGCTCCCGAAAGACCTCGGCGGCGCGCTCGACTGCGGTGTGGTCCCCGACCGACACGTCGGCCGTCATGGCTGTCGCATGGTTGCCGGGCACGATCGCCGCCACTCTGACCCCCCAAGGGCCGAGTTCGGCCGCCACGTTGCGGGTGAGTCCGAGGATCGCCGACTTCGCCGCTGTGTAGACATGAGGTCCGAGACCGCCCATTACTCCCGCGATGCTCGAAGTGGACAGGATTACGCCGCTCTCCTGGGCTTTCATTACCCGGGCCGCGTGTTTCATGCCAAGAAAAACCGAGCGCAGCAGCACGCCCATGGTGAACTCGTACTCCTCTAGAGGTATCTCGTCGATAGGCCCGACAGCACCGACGATACCTGCGTTGTTGAACATCACGTCCAGGCGTCCGAAGCGGCCGACGGCAGTATCGACGGCGGTGGCCACGTCGTCTTCGACCGACACGTCGGTACGGACGAACACCGCTGCTGTCCCGATCTCCTCGGCGACCTGGCGGCCTGGTCCGTCTTGTAGATCTGCGACCACGACTGACGCCCCTTCGGCTGCCATAAGCCGGGCCGTGGCCGCTCCGAAACCACTGGCTCCGCCGGTTATGACTGCCACTTTGCCTTGCACTCTGCCTGCCATCGGACCCTCCCCTACCACTCGTCCCAGTGGCAAACCTCGTCGAGAGGCAGACGCGTCGCCGGCTTGAAGTCGGTGCCTATGGTATAGGCAACCGGGATCAGACCCACCTGCGTGACATTGTCATACGGTATGCCGAGAACCTCGGCGGCTTCGCGCTCCGAGCGCAGGTGCATGGTCGTCCACGCGGTCCCGAGCCCTCTCTCCCTAGCCGCTAGCATGAAGCTCCACACGGCGGGGATGATCGAACCCCACCAACCCGCCTGAGAGGCGGAAGGCGTCGAGTCGACCCGGCCCTCCTGGCACGGTATGAGCATCCACGGGACGCGGTGCAGATTGTCAGCCAGGTAACGCGCAGAGTCGAGAACCTTGGGGCGCCTCTGCGCCCTGGGATCGCCCTCGGGGAAAGTCGCTGACCTGCCCGACGCGTAGAAGGCCTCGTAGGTCTCCAGGTACATGGCAGCGAGCTTCGCTTTGCGCTCGGCGTCGCCGACCATGACGAAGTGCCAGCCCTGGCGGTTTGATCCGCTCGGAGCCTGGATCGCCAGTCTCAGGCATTCCTCGATCACCTCGCGCTCCACCGGCCGTTCGAGATCGAGGCGTTTACGGACAGCTCTCGTCGTGGAGAGAACTTCGTCGGCACTCAAATTCAGATGCACACACAGGGTTTAGCACATCGACCGGCGGTTGTAACTGGCCGATAGGTATGATTTCTCGGTGAGCTACGACGACGGAGGGAAACCACGGCTACGGGCTCTCGTCGTAACCGGCGGACACCCTTTCGACGCCCCGGCCTTCTTCGACGTCTTCGACTCCAACCCCGACGTCGAATGGGAGCACACCTCACATCCCCAAGCCCAGGAGCGACTGTGCAACGTCGCGCCGGGGGAATTCGACGCCCTCGTCTTTTACGACATGCCCGGCGTCGGCCTGCGTAGAGGCGACACCCCCGAGCCGTCACCTCCCCCACCGACCCTGGAGGAGTCGCTAACGAGCCTGTTCGACCTCGGGCAGGGGGCGGTGTTCCTCCATCATGCGATCGCTTCATGGCCGGCGTGGGAGGAGTACGCCCACTGGGTCGGAGGGCGCTTCTTCTACCAGCCGGGGCGGCTCGACGGTGCAACCTGGCCGGACTCGGGTTACGCCTTCGACGTGGCGCAACACCTTGTTGGCGTAGCCGCCGGCCACCCCGTGCTCGAAGGATTGGAGGACGGCTTCGACATCACCGACGAGTGCTACCTCGCTGCGGTGTTGGAAGACGACGTTGTGCCGCTGCTCCGAAGCGACGCCCGTTTCGAATGTGACCGCTTCTTCTCCGCGGCTGCCGCCGTAGCAGGCCGGCTTGACAGCCGGGACGGTTGGACGCACCCGCCGGGTTCGAACCTGGTCGCCTGGGCGAAACGGGCGAGACGAAGCCCGGTCGTCTACGTTCAGCCCGGCGACGGCCCGTGCGCGTACGCCAACCCCTCCTGGCGCCGCCTGGTTGCTAACGCCTTGCGCTGGGTGGCGTCACCGCAAGCCCGCCAGTGGGCGCAAACCGGACCGGGAGCATGAGCAGCCCTGGCATCCAGGCGGACCGGCTCACGCCTGGGCTGCGTCCTTCCAGTACTTGGCTCGCAGTTCCCGCTTGTTGACTTTCGCCATCGTGGTGCGCCCGATCGAATCCACGAAGTCCACCGTGCGGGGGCATTTGTAATGGCTGAGACGCTCCCGGCAGTATTCGATCACCTCTTTCTCCGAGGGCGGGTCGGCCGGGTCGGCTGGGACCACGAGAGCTTTGAGCTCCTCGCCCATCTCGGCGTTGGGAACCCCGATGCACGCCACGTCGGCGATCTTGGGATGGCCGATCAAGACCTGTTCGCTCTCCGCCGGGTAGATGTTGACCCCGCCGGAGACGACCATGTCGGAGAAGCGGTCGGTGATGTACACGTAGCCCTCGGCGTCCATGTATCCGATCTCGCCTAGGCTGAACACTCCCGGAGCGACGTTCGCTGCGGCTGTCTTGCCTGGGTCGTTGTGGTAGATGATGCCACGGCCGGTCGAGTCTTTGAAGAAGAGACGGCCTTCCACTCCAGCAGGGACCTCGTTGCCTGCGTCGTCGAGGATCATCGCCGTGAACGGCGGTATCGCCCGGCCGACCGAACCGGGGTGCGCCAGCCATTCCTCGGAGGTGATCGAGTTGGTCGTCCCTACCTCTGTCGCGCCGTACGCCTCGAAGATGACCGGACCCCACCATTCGATCATCGCCCTTTTGACCTCGACGGGGCATTTTGCGCCGGTGTGAGTGACCAGGCGCAGCGACGACACGTCGTAACGCCTCCGTACTTCTTCGGGCAGCGCAAGTAGGCGGATGAAATGCGTGGGGACCATCACCGAGGTCTCCACGCGATGCTCGTCGATCGCCCTGAGGGTTGCCTCGGCGTCGAAACGCCCGAGGATCACCGACGGTATCCCCGCAGCCAGCAACCTCGCCCCCGACAGCGGGCCTGTGTGGTACATCGGACCCACTACCAGGTGCGTCCCGAAAGCAGCGAAACGGTTCTCCTTGAGACGCTCCAGGTGCTCGGCTACCGTCGCCCCCCCGGCGAACATGGTAGGGGGAAGGTCCGTGCCTTTGGGCCGTCCGGTAGTACCCGACGTGTAGAGCAGGTGTGGCCTGGGAGCCAGGTTCGGCGGCGGGTCCGCAGGGTCAGCCGTTTCGAGCCACGTAGCCCAGTCGACCACTGCGGGACCTTTGGCTGCGACCGCCTCCGCGACCCCCGCCCCGAACTCGCCGGGCTCCAACCCCCAGGCGACCACGGTGGCGACACCAGCCTGGCGTGCAGCTTCTAATCCCCTTTCAGCTGTCTCGGGGCCCACGAAAAGGACCCGAGCCCCAGAATCCGAGAGGATGTAGGCCAGCTCGGCGGCGCTCAGGTGGAAGTTGCACGGGACCGTCGACGCTCCGGCGATCAAACCACCGACGTGCGCCAGAGCCGTCTCGGCCGAGTTCTCGGCGAAGACGGCTACCCGCCCACCGTCACCGAGACCCCGCCCTAGGAGTGCGTTCGCTGCCCTGTTGAGGATCCCGTCAATGTCCGCCCACCCGAGGCGGGACTTGCCGTCGTCGAGCGCTACCTGATCTGGCCGTTCCGCCGCCAGAGCCGCAGCGAAGGTCGTCATCTACTCTGGCCGACCGCCCGGCGCACACCTTTTGCCATGTCCGACGCGTCGACGACGAAAAGGCTCTCAAGCTCGGCGGCGTAGGGGATCGGCGTGTTGGGACCGGCGACCCTGACCACGGGACCCTGAAGCTCGCCGAAGAGGTTCTCGTGGATGAGCGAGGAGATCTCCGCTCCGAGCCCTCCCCGCCGAACAGCTTGGTGAGCTACCACGGCTCGTTTGGTCCGCCCTACGGATTCGAGGATCGCCGTCTCGTCCATGGGGACTAACGTCCGCAAGTCGAGCACCTCCACCGACACACCCTCCCCCGCAAGGGTGTCAGCCGCCTGGAGAGCGAAGCTCACTTCCCTCCCGTAGGTGATCAAGGTCACGTCGCTGCCCGGTCTGGCCACCCGAGCCTCGCCGATCGCTA
>JAJZNG010000135.1:11580-38942 GCA_021847945.1 Actinomycetes bacterium
TGACACCCAGTAGTCAAGGGTCGGCTCGATCACCACCACGGGGTCGTCGTCAAAGATCGCCGAAGTCAAAAGTCCCTTGGCGTCCGCAGGATTGGAAGCCACCACCACCTTCAGGCCTGGAATATGAGTCACCCACGCTTCGAGCATCTCGGAATGCTGAGCTCCGAACTGCATTCCCGCTCCGGCTGCCGTCCTGATCGTGAGGGGAACGCCGGTCTGGCCACCCGACATGTAGCGCAGCTTCGCGGCGTGGTTGGAGATCTGGTCCATCGCCACAGCGAAGAAATCCATGAACATCAACTCGGCTACCGGCCGGTAGCCGCCTATGGCGGCTCCGATCGCGGCCCCGATGATCGCCTGCTCGGAGATAGGAGTCGAACGGACCCTGTGCTCGCCGTGCTTGGTGGACAATCCCTCGCTTATATGGAACACGCCACCGCCGCTCGGGTCCGACACGTCCTCGCCGAAAAGGAGGACCTTCGGGTCCTTCTCCAACGCCAGGTCCAATGCCTCGTGGATGGCCTGAGCGGTAGTCAGCTTTCTCACGTTCGCATCTGAGCTCATGCCTGTACGACCTCCCCTGCGTAGACGTCCGTGTAGAGCTCCTCGCTGCCAGGCGGCGGGCTTTCGAGAGCGAATGCCATGGCGTCGTCAATGGAGGCGATGATCTCCGCTTCTATCGCAGCGAGCTCGTCGTCGGTGAAGAAGCCTCCGTCTATGAGCCAGCGCCGGTAGCGGACGGTCGGGTCGGCGTCCATCGCGGCCTTTCGTTCTTCGGCGGGCATGTAACGCATGTTGTCGCCGAAGATGTGACCCCAAAAACGGTAGGTCATCGCCTCCACAAGCGTCGGGCCGCCGCCGGAGCGAGCCCGGCTGATAGCCTCGGACGCCGCCCAGTAGGTAGCCACCGGGTCGTTACCGTCCACGGTAACTCCTGGCATCTCGTAGGCAGCTGCGCGCTGCGACACCTGCGAGGCGCTGGTAGCCCACTCGTAGCGGGTGTGCTCGCCGTAGCGGTTGTTCTGACAGACGAACACGACGGGTAGCTCCCACACCGAAGCGAGGTTGAGCGCCTCGTGGAAAGCACCGATGTTGGAGGCCCCGTCCCCGAAGTTGACTATGGTGACCTGGTCGGTGCCCGAAAGCTTCGCCGCCCACGCCAACCCGTTCGCTATGGGAAGGCCGGACCCGACGATGCCCGTTGTGACCATCAAACCCGACGCCGGGTGCGTCACGTGCATCGGACCACCTTTGCCCTTGCAGGTGCCGGTGACACGGCCGAGGAACTCCGCGAAAAGTTCCCGCATCGGAACGCCTTTCGCAAGGTGGTCGTGCAGCCCTCGGTACATCGTCACGCAGTAGTCGTCGGGTCGTAGAAGCGCCCCGAAGGCGGCCGATATGCACTCCTGGCCCTTTGGCGAGTAGTAGGTGGAGCGGGCCCGCCCGCTCGACAGCAGCGTCCTGAAGCGCTCGTCGGTGAGGCTGATCGCGCTCACCAACTCGAACATCTTCTTGAGCGTGTCCTTGTCCGGTGGTTGCACCGGAGCCGATTCTGTCAAGGGGAACCCCCGAATTCTCGATAGAAGCCGGAGCGCCTGGGAGCTCCGGCCGGCGTCCCATGCCGCCGGCGCAACGATTCAAGCACGGATCCTAGCCCAGGCGCATAATCTACTAAGCGATCAATATGATGTTGACTTTAGTTGCATGGCGTTGTTAGCCTGCGGAGGGGAGCGTGACGCAGATATGAAAATGGTTCACCCATTGACGCAGGCCGTGTACGAGGCCGAGGCGGACGGATCCGTGTGCGTCACCGAGACGGACGGCTCCAAAGGCTGGTTCAGCCCCACAGGCGAGCACCTGCGCGGGGAAGTCCTCGCTGCTGATCCCCACATCCTCGACTGGGTGGGTGGCCCACAGGCGAAACGAGCGAACAGCCGTCTGCGCTTCAAACGGGAGACCGCACAGGCATCCGAACGAACTTGACGAGGAGGACGACACATGGCCGTTACCGACCGACCCGGCATCAGGCCGGGTGATACACCAACTCCAACGGATCTGGGCCCGAGATCGCAGGGTCCGAGCGCCCAGGAGATAATCGCCGGCGATAGGGTACCTCCCCCTTCCACGCTACTCATAGAGAGCCAACTCGACCTCGGCACCGACGACATACCCGTCGAGCGCTACACTTCGAGGGCCTTCCACGACCTCGAAGTCGACAGGATGTGGAAGCGGGTGTGGCAGGTGGCAGCCCGCGAGGACGACCTGCCAAGAGTTGGCGACACGGTCGTTTACGACCTGGCCGACATGTCGTTCCTCCTCGTTCGCTCAGCCCCGGACACCATAAGGGCGTTCTACAACGCCTGCCTGCACAGGGGAACCCAGCTCCGGGACCGCAGCGGGTACGCACCCGAGTTGCGATGCCCGTTCCACGGCTGGACTTGGAACCTGGACGGGACTATCAAGTCCGTCCCTTGCCACTGGGACTTCGCTCATCTCGACCAGGCCGGTTTCAACCTCCCAGAAGCCAAGGCCGCGACCTGGGGAGGGTGGGTGTTCGTCAACCCCGACCCCGACGCGATCTCGCTCTCCGACTACTTGGGAAGCTTCCCGGAGCATTTCGTGTGGGACACCGCCAGGCGCTACAAGAGCCTGCACGTCTCGAAGCTGCTGCGGGTGAACTGGAAAGCCTGCCTCGAAGCGTTCATGGAGTCCTACCACGTGATCGCCACGCACCCTCAGATCCTCACCTACCTAGGCGACGCGAACACCCAGTACGACGTGTTCCCAGGCACCGGGCCTGGACGGCCTGGCTGGAACCGCATGAACACCCTGAGCGGCGTGTCGAGCCCTCACCTCGGCTACACACCCTCCGAGGAGGACATCCTCGCAGCGCAACTCGCCTCTTACGGCCAGGATCCGATCCCGGTACCACCCGGTGAGACGGCCCGCCGTGTGCTCGCCGAAGCCACCCGCCAGGTCTATACGCCCAAACCGGCGAGCATCCCCGGCGATGAACTGTCCGACTCCGAGGCTATAGACAACATCTTGTACTACGTCTTCCCGAACTTCCAACCGTGGGGTGGGGTGAGCCCGATCAACTACCGGTTCAGGCCGAACGGGAACGACCCCGACAGCTGCGTGATGGACGTCATGTTCCTCTCGGACTACGCAGGCGACGACAAGCCACCGTCGGCGAAGGTCACCCAGCTCGGTTTCGACGACGACTGGACCGAGGTGGAAGCTCTCGGCACTCTGGCTATGGTGTTCAATCAGGACACCGGGAACCTGCCGAGGGTGCAGCGCGGTCTTCACGCCACGAGAAAGCGGGGGGTGAGCCTCGGCCGCTACCAGGAGTCACGGATCCGCCAGATACATCACGAGCTCGATTACTGGATCAACCGGCCACCGGCCGAAAAGGAGTAGAGATGGCCAACGAAAGACCCCTCGAGTTCGGCGCCAAGGCAACCAAGGCTGGATCAGCCAGAGAGTGGGCGGATCTAGCCCGCCAGGCGGAGGACCTCGGCTTCGTCAGCTTTCAGATAGACGACCACTTCGGCGGCCAGTTGGCACCGATGCCCGCAGCCATGGCCGCTGCGGCTGCCACGTCGACGATCAAAGTGGGGCCTCTGGTTGCCGGCAACGACTTCCGCAACCCTGTAGTGACGGCTAAGGAGTCGGCGACGATCGACCTTCTCTCGGACGGCCGCTTCCTCCTCGGCGTCGGGGCCGGTTGGCTGAAAGGCGACTACGAGGTCGCCGGGATCACCCAGCACAACGCGTCGACGCGCATTGCGCGCCTCAGTGAGGCAATAGACATCTTCCGTGGGATCTGGAGGGCGGAGCCGTTCAGTTTCGCCGGCGAGCACTACAAGGTTGCGGAGACTACGGGGTACCCAAAGCCCGTATCGGAAATTCCGATCCTCGTCGGCGGTGGTGGCCGTCAGGTCCTCTCCCTTGCCGCCCGCAAAGCCGACATCGTAGGGGTGAACCCGAAGATCGTCGGGCGTTCGATCAACCCGCGGTCGATGGCGACCGCCGCCGCCGACGTCGTCGATGAGAAGATCGGCTGGGTCAAAGAGGCCGCAGGAGACCGCTACAGCCAGCTCAAACTTCAGCTGCAAGTGTTCGTCACCGTGGTCACCGATGACCCCATGCCCGTAGCCGAGAAGCTTGCGCCCGCGTTCGGGCTGCCGCCCGAGGTTGTGCTAGCAGCACCGTACTTCCAGATAGGACCTCTGTCCAAGATCGAGGAGAACATCTTGGAGCTTCGCGACCGCTGGGACATCAGCTACATCGCCTTCCAAGGCGACGCAACCCAGGCTGTGGCCCCCCTCGTCGCCAAGCTCGCCGGGAAGTAGCGGCGTCGCGTGGGAGTGCTCGACCTCTTCCGCCTGGACGGCAAGGTGGCGGTGGTAACAGGCGGCGGTACCGGAATAGGCCGCGCGATTGCGATCGGGTTGGCCGAGGCCGGTGCTTCGGTGGTCATAGCCGGGCGGCGGCCGGACCCCATCGAAGCCGTGCGAGGTGAGATCGACGCTGGCGGGGGGCGAGCTCTGGCCGTCCCCGCCGACGTGACCGTAGAGGCCGACTTGGAGAGGCTAGCCACGACCGCAGTAGAGCGCTTCGGTGCGCTCGACGTCTGGGTGAACAATGCTGGCGGTTTGCAGGGCGAGCCCCTCGCCTACCTGGACGAGACGTCCACGCAGTCGTGGGACACCACGGTGGCACGGAACTTCACCGCAGTTTGGATGGCGTCCAAGGTCGCGTCGGGACACCTACCTGACGGAGGGGTCATAATCAACGTGTCGTCGATAGGCGGCTCAGCCCCCGGGTCACCGCTCAACGGCGTGTACGGGGCTTGCAAGGCGGCCGTTAACCACCTCACCAAGACCTACGCCAGCGAACTGGCTCGGCGCCGGATCAGGGTTAACGCGATAGCGCCCGGCCATGTCGCCACCGAGGACTACTACGAGGCGTCGGGTTTCACCGACGCGCAGTTCGCGAAACTGGCAGCGAAGCAACCGTTGGGCCGCTTGGGTTGCGACGCCGACTTCGCCGCCGCAGCGGTCTACCTGGCGTCGGAGGCGTCGTCTTGGGTAACCGGCCACATCCTGGCAGTGACCGGCACCCCCTAGGACCCCGGCTGGGTCTTTACGCCGCTGGTTTGCCAGCAGCTCCAGCTGCTTCGCCGTAGTCGACCTCGATCGGACGGCTGAACGGATCGTCGTCGTCCAGGCAGCGCTGCACCCACGAGTGGAACGCATGCCCGCCGCCCTCGTTGCGGCCGAAGAGCACCTCGGTCTTGGCTCCGGCGGCGAGAGCCTTCTGCAAGCGAAGTCCTGTGTAGTAGTCCTCGTCCTCGACGACGTGGCGCATGAAAGCCTGCTGCTCGGCGCTGCCGTTCTCCGTGTCCTCGGGGACCAGGTTGGACCGGCGGGTGATCTCCACTTCCTTGGTGGGTACGAACCAGCTTTGGACCGTCACCGAACGATCCCAGGTCGGCCCGGGGAACAGCTGGGAGAACATGCCGCCGCTGTGGTCGCCGGCGAAGGAGATGTGAGGGAAGATCGTCCACACCCCGCCGTCCATCATGTCGATGCTCCACTCCTCCTCAGGCTTGTCGACCAGTTCGAGCAGTTTCGGGTCCGGACGCTGCACCCGCTGGTGGGGTCCCCACGACGTGTATAGGGCTTTGTTGGAGATGTCAGGCCCGAAGGTGTCCTTGTGCAGGAACGGCAGGTGGTAGAAGTCGAGGTAGCCGTCGTAGGCCACCTTCCAGTTCGGGCCGGGGATCTCCTGGCGCCATTTGAGCTCCCACGATCCGAAGTCGAAGTGCTCCAGCACTTGGTCGTACCCGTGGAGGAAGGCGTCAACGTCCAGGTAGGCGCCGGGGGTGAGAACGACGAAGACCAGGCCGGCGCGTACCGCCACCGGAAGGGGGGTCAACCCAAGGCAGGACATGTCGACCTGGCCGAACTCGCGGCGATCGGTGAGGCCCACCAGGTCACCCTCGGTGTTGTAGGTCCAGTTGTGGTAGGGGCAGGAGATGCGCTTGGCGTGACCGAGGCCGTCTTCGACGATCATCGCACCCCTGTGGCTGCAGGAGTTCATGAAAGCCCGGATCTCCCCGTCGGCGCCCCGGGTGAGCAGTACCGGCACTTCCATGACGGTCATCGCCTTGTAGTCACCGGGCTGTGGCATCTCCCCGGCCAGTGCGAGCATGAGCGGCACCCGTTTGAAGATCCGGGTCATCTCCGCCTCCCACCTTTGGGGGTCAAGATAGTGCGAGGCGGGTACCCTGAACACTCCGGGGGCCTGCGACGCCGTTCCCCCCGCCTGGACGTGGGATATGTTGACCTTGGCCATCTCGACGAACTGCTGGCGGTCGATCATCGGCGCACTCCTTGGTCGAAGGGAACTGGAGAAGAAAAACTAGCTCCGCGATTAGTTATCATCATAGTGACTGGACGCCCATTTGTGCCAGCGCAGAGAAGCAATTTCCCAGGGTGACCCCTAAGCGAGAAAGGCTGCCGAACGGTTGGTCGCTGCCCTCATCTTGGCGCCGTCGTAGGCAATACGGTCCTGCGGGACGATCTCGAAGATAACCCGTCTCGGGGAGTCCAAGAAACGGGCGAAGCGCTCGGCTCGGGCTGGGTCGTCGGGGTTTATCGCCGCTGCGAGCGCCGGGTAGAACCACTGCTTGGTCTCCGGGTCGTCGCGTACCGTCACCAGACCCTTGTAGGTGACTGCCTTGTTGGCCCCCATCCGGCTCCCCTTGCTGGTGATCGCCACGCAAACCCGGGGGTCCCTGCGCACGGCGGCCACCCTTTTCCTCTGTGAGCTGGCCGTGCACCAGAACCGTCCCTCGCGGTAGACGTAGCTCATGATCACCCCTACAGGCCATCCCTCCTTGTTCGACCAGATGAAAGTCAGCTCGTTCTGGGCGTCGAGCAGTTCGGCCTCGACGTTGTCGTCCAAGCCGTAGAGGGTGACGTCCTCGTAGTCTTGGATCTCGTTGGACTCGTCCATTTCTTGCCTCCTCCGTGTCATGGTGGTGTCATGGTGATGTCACGGTCCGCCGTTTGCGGCTAGCTTCGCACCTCGAAGACGGGGCCGGTGCCGCTCACGTGGTATCGCGCCAGTTCCCGCCCACGCACCCCCGCCTTGGCGAGAGCTTTGGCGAACACAGCCATGTGAGCAGTGTCGAAGTGGCCGCGCAGGTCCGCGTCCGAACGCCACCGCTCGAATACCCGCACCCTGCCGGCTTCGACAGGGTCCGCCGAGAAGTTGTAGTCGAGATTGCCGGGTTCTTTCGCCGTCTCGGCCATCATCACAGCGGCCGCTTCGAGCAGTTCGGCGCGGGCTGCGGGGTCGACGTCGATCCACCCTGCGATCACGAACGCTGTGGCAGGCCCGGCTGGCGGTTCTGAGGGAGCGGACGGCGGGGCCTGGCCAGCTGTCCAAGTAACACGCAGAACCCTCTCGGAGATGCGCCAGCCGCTACCGGTGCGCACGAAACGGTCGAGGTAGTTTCCGGCGACTGTGTAGTTGTGAGCGCCGGATGCGTCCACCCAGACGTGCTGAGCCTGGAAGTAGCAACGCCCGCTCGCCCGGTCCCCGTCGAGGTTCACCTGGTGGTTGGAGACCAGATGCTGGGTGCGGTCGAAACGCCCCAACGACCGCGACGCGGCGGCGGCGATATCGGAAGGGCCTTTGAAGATTCCAAGGCGCCCGTAGTCCGCAGTCCCCTCGTCGGCGAACACCTCTGACAGCTCGTCGAAACGCCTGTGGTCGAGAACCCAGGTGTAGCGGATCGTCAGATCGACGATGGCCTTCTCGTCTGCGAGCTCCGACGCGCCATATGGATCTGTGCTGTTCATATTGCTCCTAAGAAAGCTCGGTGTGTAGGTTCGGCACGCTAGATCAAAGTCCAGCCGCCGTCGACGGTGACCGTATGTCCCGTCATGTAGCTTGAGGCACGGCTCGCAAGGAACCACACGACTTGGGCGACCTCCGCGACTGTTCCCGGGCGGCCGAGCGGGATGTTGGCGCCGCGCTGGCGCATAAGCGGACCCATCAGCCCGGTAGGGCTTCGATCGACCCACAGCGGTGGGAGCTCACCCTCTCTCATCTTGCGGAGTGTCTCCACCGGGATCGAGCCTGGGTTGACACCGTTCACCCTGATGGCGTGCGGTGCGAGATCGAGAGCCAGGCTCCGCGTGAAGTGGATGACAGCAGCTTTCGAAGCGTCGTAGGAGGTACCTATGCACGGGAGCATCCCGTCGACCGAGGCGATATTGACAATCGAACCGCCGCTCGCCTGGCGGACCATCTGCTCGGCTGCGGGCTTGCACATGTGGAACACGCCGTGGAAGTTGATGGGTACGCTACGGTGCCAGGACTCCTCGTCTTGGTCGAGTATCGACCCGGACTCATGGAAGCTGCCAGCGTTGTTGACGAGAACGTCGAGACCTCCGATCTCGCCGGTCACGTAGCGGAGAGCGTGGCGCGCCGAAGCTGGATCGGTGATGTCCACCTCCACGAAGTGCGCGTCGAGGCCGTCCTCTGCCAGGCGGTCGGTCGTGGCCACGCCGGTTTCTACGTCGATGTCCGCCAGGAACACAGTGGCGCCTGCCTCGGCGAGGAGCCTGGCTATACCTTCGCCGATCCCTGTGGCGGCGCCGGTAACGACAGCCCTCGATCCTTCCAAGCTGAGCAGGTCCACTAGATGCTGGCGCATCGCTCAGCCCGCGCTCGCCAGCGAACGGGCCACCGCCCCGCTGTCGTGGTAGTCGACCTCCATGCCCACCCGGTCGCCGTCGAAAACTAGATACGACATGCCTTCGGATCGCCAGCGCCTTCCACGGTTGTCGGCGCCGAGACGGTCGTCGGGGACTACTGCGCTCATCACCCACGTTAGGGCCACCCCCCGATCGTTGGTCCAGTACTCCTGGGGTTCGAGGACCAGTTCTGACCACTTGTCCAAGCCTGCGGCGAAGAAGGCTCTTATCGCAGGCCAGCCCTCGTGGCGTCCGCCGACGATGTCGTAGAGCACTGCGTCGGGACGCATGAAACGCTCCGGCGCGTCCGGGTCGCCGCTGCTCCAAGCCCGGAAAAGCTCGCCTGCCACGGCGATGCGGGAGTCGTTGATCATGACAATGTTGCTCCTGTCTGCGTAGAAAGTCGATGCCGGGATGCGCTGACACGCCCGGCTACCTCCGCCTCCCATGCGAAGTCCCAGCTTGAATGCCAGACCGGGTCCGCCAGGGGCGTGTCGAGACGGTCCCAGCCCATCGATTTGAACCACTCGTAGGTCTCTTCGTGACCTCGCTCGAAGCTGCGAGGTTGCAGCTGCGGGAGAGCTTCTTCGAGCTTGACCGTACTGAGCACTGCGTGATGCGCCCGACCGAAGAGATGGCCGAAAGGAGCTGTAGGCAGCTCCGCCAGCGTGTCGTCGGGAATCTCCACGACGTAAGGTTCTACTCCGACGATGGCTGCGAGAGTCTCGACGTAGCGGTTGACGGTAAGCGCCGAGGTGGTCACGTTGAAAACTTCGCCGACCGCGCTAGCGCAGCGGCTCAGCGCGATCATCGCGTCGCATAGGTCGTCGACGTGACCGTAAGAGGCTGTCACCAGGCCCGAGTGGGGGATCAGGACAGGCCGGTGTCCGGCTAGGCGCAGCCACATCGCGGTCTCCATGTCGTAGATGTTGTTGTGAGGCCCGTAGATCGCCGCGGGACGTACTACCGCTCCGGGTAGACGTCTTGAGCGGGCCCGAGACAGGAGCGCCGCCTCTACCACTGCTTTGAACCCGCCGTAAGAAGATGGGCCGCTCGGGTTTGTTGCCATATCCTCCCGCCAGGGGAAGAGCCCGAGAAGCCCCTGGTCGTAGGCCATTATCGAACTGACATACAGGTAACATCCCGTTCTGGACTCGAACACGTCGAGGAAAGAATCGACGTCGACACCTCCGGCCGCCATGACAAACCCCGAGACGTCGAACACAGAGTCCCACTCGGAGGCGCCAAGCGCTTCGGCCACCTGCTCGGGTTTGGTCCGGTCGGCTCGAAGAGCTCCGACTCCCGGGGGCAACTCGACCGGTGTGACCCCCCTGTTCAGGAGTGTCACGTCGTGCCCTGCGGCGACGAGGGCATCCACGAGGCGGCGGCCGACGAACACCGAGCCGCCCAGAACCAGTGATCTAGGGTTCACGACAGGCTCTGCTCCCCCAGGTAGCTGACCTCGAGAAGCTGCCTGTTCGAGGCGAGCTCCTTGGCGTCCCCGGTCAGCACCATCCGGCCATGGCTCAAGACGTAAGCCCGGTCGGCGATCTCAAGAGCCAGGTGCACGTGCTGTTCGACCAAGAGCACGCCTGCTCCGGTCTCATCGGCCACCTGGCGCACCACCGGCAAGAGACGTTGGACTATCACCGGGGCGAGACCGAGGCTCATCTCGTCGACCATCAAGAGTCGGGGGCTCGACACCAGTGCCCTCGCCATCGCTAGCATCTGCTGTTCACCGCCCGACAACAAGCCGGCCTTCCTATTAAGCAGCGGACGAAGAGCGGGAAACAGGTCCAGTGCTCTGTCCAGTGCGGCACTACGCGAGGCCCGTCCTTTCACGCGTCCCATCCGCAGGTTCTCGAGGACTGTCAGCTGGAAGAACAGGGAACGATCTTCTGCGACGTGGGCTATGCCCAGGCGGGCAAGTTGGTGCGGTCGCCTGCGTTCGATCGGAGCTCCAAGAACGCTGATCGAACCTCGGATCGGCTTGAGCAAGCCCGATACCGTAAGCAGAGTTGTCGTCTTACCCGCTCCGTTCGGACCCAAAAGTGCGACCACTTCGCCCGGATTCACATGGAGGTCCAAGTCCCAGACCACCGCCGCCCCGGCGTAACCGGTTGTCAAACCCTTTATGTCGAGCAGGGGCTCACCGCCGATCTGAGCGGTCGGGGTCTCTCCGGCCAGCGTGTCGACGCTCACTTGGCGACCACCTCCTTACCCATATCGGCGCTCGCCCCGACCGACACCGCCGCGAGGTGTGCCCCACCGCTACGTCGGATCAGACCAGAGTGGTTTCGGGTGTACCACGCCCAGGCTTGAAGACCCATCGCTCTGAACATGAGCGTCAGGACTACCCCGTCGAGCACCGGCCACGCGTTCGCATGGCTTCGACGGTCCCAGAGCAAGTAGCCAAGCGCAGCTCCTATAACCACCGCAGGTCCGATACGGCGTAAGGCTCGCACCCATTCGCCTCGCCTCCACGTGCGAACTGCCGATATCAGTTGCCCGACGAGAATCTGCACTCCGGGCGCTATGCCGAGCGGGTTCAGGATCGCCGTCAGGATCAGTCCGATTCCACCGAAGATCGTCCAGTAGTTCTCGAGGTTGTTGAAGTGGGCTTGGAGGAAGTAGGCCCAGACGCCACTTGTCGCTATGAACCCACCGACGAGTGCACCGTTGACCGAGGAGATCCCTCCGAGGTATGCAAAGGCCAGGAAGGTGAGACCGACCAGCGGGTCCCAGTTGGCTGACGAGATGTTCTGCGACTGGAAAGCCAGGAGGCAGCCTGCCAGACCGGCGATGGCGGCGGCGAGAGCGAAGGCGAAAAGCTTGTTCCTGGCGACGTTTATACCTGTCGCAGCGGCTGCCCGTTCGTTGGACCGTATTGCCAAGAAGCGCCTCCCGGTGGCGCTCTTGCGTATGTTGGTCACCATCAGGGCCACTGCTACGAGAAGGATGAGCACGAATAGCGTGAAAGCGAAACGGTCGGAAAGTCCGTTCTTTCCTGCGACGTCGAGGTTCAGGCCGAACAGGGTCGGCTTGGGCACCTGAGCCCCGGAACCTTGGGGCACGCCTGTTAGTTTCGGCGAGTCGAAGTAGAAGTCGACCATGGTCACGCCGGCGGCCAGGGTTATGATCGCAAGTTGGACACCTCGTATGCGAACGGCCGGAAGCCCCACTACGATCCCTATGAGCACTGATAGCGCCATCGCGAGCGGGACTGCGACTATGAGGGGAAGTCCGAAGCCGTGGACTGCGAACTGTCCTTTACCGTTTCCGCTCATGAGCTTCACCATGAAGAAGGCGGCGACGCCTGCGAGTCCGAGCTGGGCCAGTGAAATCTGGCCGACGTACCCGGTGATCAAGACGTAGGACAGCATGAGGATCGCCGTGATCAGGGTGGTCGTAAGGGCCAGCACCCACGGGCCGCTCAGCGCGAGGCCGTAGACGATGACCACGGCAGATCCGGCTACGGCCCACAGCGTCACGCGTATCGGACGGGATGCTGGGGGTAGACGTCGCTCGCCGACGCTGCCGCGCGTCGGGAGCGAATCGCCGCGTACGAACAGGACCAGAGCTATCGCAAGGAGCGGTATCGCCGAGGAAAGAGCGTCACTGCCGCTAAGCCACGACGGGAACCAGCTCTTCGACGAAAGGTAGGTTACGAGCGATTCGACCACTCCCAGACCTAATCCTCCGAGGAGCGTGGCGGGGAATGACCTCATCAGCCCGAACAGGGCCGCGCCGAGGGTCGGAACGATGAACACGTCGTAGGCGGAGGGCGACAGCGCCCCGGCGATCGGCCCTACGAGGAACCCGGCTGCCGCTCCGACGACCGACGATATGACCCAGCTGGCAAGGGCCAGTTGGTCGGGTGAATAGCCGAGGAGTATCGACCCTTTTTCGTTCTCTGCGGCCGCGCGGGTGGCCATTCCCAGGCGGCTGAAGCGGTACAGCGCCCAAAGGCCAGCGGTCATGATCACGGCGCATACAGCAGCCCAAAGGTTCTCCTTGGGGAAGGGGTGGCCGAGGCCGAGAAAGTTGCTCCACGCACCGCTCGGAAGGATGGTGGGAAGCTGGCGGGCTATCTCCCCGAAGTTGATCAGCGCGGCTGCCTGCAGATAGAGCAGCAACCCCACAGAGGCGACGACTTTCCCAAGTGAGGAGGCGTAGCGCAAAGGCCGGAAGACCAAAAGGTGCACCAGGGCGCCAAGCAGTACTGCGACGAGGACCGATACGACTATCGAAAGATCGAAGTTCATTGGACCGTGGGTCAAGGTGATCAGCACCGGTGTGTGACGCCCCGGAAGAAAGTTGATCCACGGCAGGTACACTTGACCGGACGTTCGAAGCTGGGTGAAGTCGAAGACGGAGTACATCGCCATCGCTCCCTGGGCGAAGTTCACCACCCCGGCACCTTGGAAGCTGATGATCAGGCTCATACCAGACATCGCGTACAAGCCGCCCAGCCCCAAGCCGATCAGGGCATAGAAGATCAGATTGCTCACTGCCTACACCTCCTTCTCTGCGCGTTGCCGGCTGTCGTGGCGGGCGCTGGAAAGTCGACCACGACAGCCGAAACGTTCAACTTGGGCTCGTCAGCCGCCGTAGCTGGAAGCCGTGGACTTTATTGGGGCCCCGGCTATCAGGTAGGCAGCGCTGAAGTTGGAGCCAACGTTGGTGAAGCCGGTACCGTTCCACTGCTGCACGGAGACTGCCGTGGAGCAGACGCTCGTATACGGGCTGGGAGCCGACGTGCATCCCCACGGGATGCCGGCGAACATGTGAACGTTAGTCGTGTTATGGAGGTCTGACAGCACGCTCGCCGGGGTGAGTTGGGCGGCGCCCGGCGAGTTGTCCAAAGTGAGCCACGCGGTCATCACCGTCTGGAACATAGCGCCCTCAAGGCCTGTCGGGTTCTGACTCGGCTGGTACTGCTTGTCCTTGGAGTCGATGATTGATATCTCCTGGCTTGCGAGTCCAGTAGCCGAGGTCGGATCCAAGAGGTTGTACGATGCGCCAATCACGTAGACGCCGTCTGCCTTTGCACCAGCCTGCTGGAAGGACTGAAGGTCACTGCAGGCGCCTGAGAAGATGAGTGGTATCTGCTTGGTTGACCAGCCGAGATTTGAAAGTGCTGACAGCAGGTTGAAGCAGTCCGAGGACTGTGCCGAGAAGATGATCGCGTCAGGTTTCTGAGCGAGAACCTCGGCTGCCTGCGCCGAGTCGTCCGGTGCTCCCGCTACGATCGGGTAACCCTTGGAGGTGAGGTTTGGGACTATCGTGACGCCGGGAGGCGTCGGCTTGATGGTTCCATTGATTATATCGACCGGTTTCTTCTCCAAGTCGTAGTAGCACTCCACACCCGGGGCGGTGTTAGACCACGGGATTGCGAGGTTCGTCGCGTGCAGCGTGTACACGGCGAAATGAATGAGCGCCGGGTGCACGCCGACGCAACCTCCGCCGGCCGCGATGTCGACGAGGTCCGGGCTTGTGAAGTCCGAGACTGTTATCGGGTTGAAGTTGACTACAGGTATCTTGGCAGCTTGGAAGATGGGGTCTGCCACCGATCCGAAGAACTGGTATCCCTCGATGATGAATACCGGATGGTCAGCGACGATCTGGTCGGCGCAAGACGTGGTCGACGACGGTGTTATGGTCATGAAGCAGGTCTTGAGCTCGATCGGCCTCCCTGGAGTGCCAGTGAGAGGATTCCCTCCTATCCCTCCTAGCTCATTGTTGATGTAGTCGACCGCGGCTTCGGCACCTGCGGTAACATCGGGGAAGCTACCCGACGGATCGCCCTGTGGGTTGAGGAAGCCAACCACTACCGGAGCACCAGTAGCTTTGATCGGCTTGTTAGCTGTGCAGCTCAGAACAGCCTGCATCCAACCTGCATACTTACCGTCCTGCGCGTCTAGAGCAGTGTTGGGCGATGTGGAGCACGTCGCACCCGACGTCGACGCGCCGGAAGAACTGCTGGTTGCCTGTGTGGTTGCGCTCGTCGCAGCCGTCTTGGAGCTGCTGCACGCCGCCAAAGCTAACGTGCATCCAAGTACTGCTGCAGGAACGCCCACCTTTGAATGTTTCATTTGTTTCCCCCATGTTCTTTTGAGCATCGAAACCAATCGGTCGATGAAGGATCTCTTAATAGGAATGTCTCGTGGCAATAAGGGCTCAAGGTTTCGGGTCTATTGTCTGTTGCCGGTTCTGAGCGCTTCGGAAGTTAACAGTTCTTTCAGTCGTGGCCTGGTGTCGCTTCGAGCACCTCCTTGGCTTGCCCGGCTTGTTCAGACTTGTCTTGGTCACCCAGGTAGGCGGCGACGACTCTCTCGTCTCTGCGGATCTGCGCAGGGGTGCCTTCGGCTATGAGCCTGCCGAACTCGATTACGTAGATGTAGTCGCAGACACCGAGAACCAGCCCCATGTCGTGGTCGATCAGGAAAACCGTGGTGCCGTCGCCAACCAGGCTGCGCAGGCGCCGTCCGAGCTCCTGGCTCTCGGCGGTGTCGAGCCCGGCCGCCGGTTCGTCCATGAGAACGAGTTTCGGTCTAGCCGCCAAGGCGCGCGCAACCCCGACCAGCTTGCGCTGACCCTGGGAGAGCTCGCCAGGCACGCGCTCTGCGACATCCGAGAGGTCGAGGCGACGCAGAGCTTCGTCGACAGAGGCACGCCCCTTGTTGCGACTCGGTCGGACCAGATCGGCCAGAAAGCCGCCAATCGACGCCTTCTCCGCCGCGACGAGGAGGTTCTCGGTCACTGTCAGGTCGTCGAAGAGCTCCAGCGACTGCCACGTGCGGACCATCCCTGCCCTAGCACGGTCATGCGGTGCACTTGAGGTAAGGTCCCGACCATCGAAGACGATCTTCCCCTTCATCGGGACGAACCCGGTGAGGCCGTCGATGAAGGTGGTCTTACCCGCCCCGTTAGGTCCTATTAGACCTACGAGCTGGCCCTGCTCGATGTCCATCGACACGTCGTCGACCGCTTTGAGCCCGCCGAAGCTGACCGAAAGATTCTCTGCGTGAAGCAGGGCCACTTTACTCAGGCATCCTCGGCTGGAAGCGGGTAGTGGATCCCCGGTACGCCCGCCGCCCACGGCGCCAGGCGGTCGGGTAGAGGAGCTAGTCCAGGGTAGGTCTCTCCGACGGTCGGAGCTCCGAGCATCGCCCCCCAGCCGTGGTGGCCGGGTCGTATCTGGTAGTAGCCGTTACCTGCGTTGGTCCCCCCGTCGACTAGCAGGTTCAGCCCGGTGACATAACTGGAAGCGTCCGAGGCGAGGAACAGTAGCGGTCCGATCAGCTCCTCCGCCCTCCCAACTCGGCGCATCGGTGTGCGGCTCGCCACATAATCGCTCACGCCGAGAGCCCCAAGGGCGGGTTCGGTCATCGGAGTAACGATGAAACCGGGCGATATGGCGTTGACGCGGACGCCTCGGTCGGCCCACTCGCAGCCGAGCTGGTAGGTCAGGTTCAAAAGCCCGCCTTTGGCACCCGTGTAAGCGATGACGTTTAGTTCGTTGGCTCCGCTTCCCATTATCGAGCAGATATTTATGATCGACCCGCGTCCGGCGGAGAGCATGTGCCGTCCGACGTCCCGAGCGAGCATGAAAGCGCCGAGCATGTCGACTTCGATGATCCGTCTGAAGGTGTCGATGTCGAAGTTCTCTGCTGGGACTCCCCGCATGTCGGAGATGCCTGCGTTGTTGACTAGGACGTCTATACGACCGTGACGTTGCATCGCCGCGTCGACCAGGCTTGCTATATCGTCCTCGTTGGACACGTCAGCGCTGACTGCGATCGCGTCCACGCCTCGAGCGGCGCACGCGGAGGCAACCGCTTCCAGGGGCTCCTTGCTCCTGGCTGCGAGGACAAGGCTGGCGCCAGCTTCGGCTAGTCCTTTCGCCATGGTCTCCCCGAGACCGTAGCTGGCTCCGGTCAGGAGGACTACCTTGCCTGTCAGGTCGAACAGCCTTGCCGGCAGCGACGATGTCTGATTCGCTTGGTCAGATGCTTCCACGGTTGGCAACACTCCTCTCTAGTTTCCGGTCAGCTTCGACACGACAGGGGCGAACTGCCTCATCGTGCGCTCCGACACGGTGACATAGCTGATCCCGTACCGCTCACGGCGTTCCAAGAGGCAGTCGGTGATCTCCTCGACGGAGCCGACGAGGACGTGGGGGTGATCTGCAATGTCAGCGGGAGAAAGTCCGAAGCCGCTAGCCATCTCTTCCAGACGATCCTTCGTCGACTCGCCTCCGGCGGTGACGACCGTGAAGTATGCGGCTATCTCTAGTTCAATTTCGTCGAACCGAGGGCCGGCCGCTTTCTTGACCCATCCTATTTTCCTGTCGGTTTGCGAAGCCAGTGACCCCTGGACTGATGGCGCGCCGAGCCGGCCCGAGGAGTTGTCGAAGTTGAGGCTTACGATGTCGGCTTGGCGCCCAGCGAGGCTGAGGATCTTTTCGGCGCCGCCGCCGATCATGATCGACGGTCGGGGCTTTTGTACCGGCAGCGGGGCTCCGCTGTAGCCGCTGACGCGTACATGACGTCCGGATACGTGGATGGGCTCGCCCGAGAAGTGCGCCTTGACCAGTTCGACCACTTCGCCGAGGCGTTCGATGCGCACGGACGCCTCCTCCCATCTGACGCCCATCGCCTCGTACTCAGCTCGGATCCAACCAGCACCTAGACCCAGCTCGAGGCGACCGTCGGAGAGCAGGTCGAGCGTGGCGGCCTCCTTGGCGAGTACTGCCGGTTGGTGGTAGTCGACGCACAGCACCCTGCAGCCGACCTTGATCGTCGTCGTGGCCTCTGCGGCGGCGGCCATGGCCGGCACGGCTGCAAGGGTCTGGACGGGATGACCGGTGACTTCTTGCACCGGTCCCGGGCCGAAGTAATGGTCGGCGAGATGCAAAGCGGAGTAGCCGAGGTCCTCGGCGCAGCGAACAGTTTCCCGCCAGTGTTTGGCCGTGTCGGCTTGATAAGCCTGCACGGCGAACCTGAAAGGTCTTGTCGACCGCAACGCTTCCCCCGTCTATCCGGTGACACCCCTGTTCCAGCGGGCGCTGGAACGAATACTTTGTCATCTAAGCACCGACGACAGCGGCTGTCAAGAACCTACTGTTCGGTTAATATTTTCCCACTGTCCCGGCTAGCCGAGCGTAATACGGTGTACAGGAAAACATTGTCAAGTATGGCGAACTAAGGAGAAGGTTACCGATGGGTTACATGTTGGCGCGTCTGCAGGTCCGGCCAGGGCGAGTTCCCGAGCTGATCGAGATCATGAGTCACATGACCCCGGTGCTCGAGCGTCAGGGGTGGAAGCTCGTAGGCGCCTACCAGACGACGATCGGCCGCTTCAACGAGATCTGGGATCTCTGGGACATAGGCGGTGACGCTTCCAACATCACCAAGGCTCTGGGGGTTGCGCGCAGCGATCCGGATTTCGCCCAGTGGGCAGCGAAGCTACCCGAGGTCGTGGAGCAAGAGGAGACCCGCTACATGGAGAAGCTCAACTACGGCGTCTGAGTGCCCCAACTGCTATTCAGGCAGTCCCCGCCGCCCGGCCTCGCGAACCAACGGCCGGTGGCCAGCGTAGAGACCCTGACCCGGCTCGCCTCCTTCGGGCGTCCCGGCGATAAGGCCGCCGTCCACCGACATCGTGATCCCACTCACGAACCCGGCGCGCTCGCTGGCGAGCCAAACGGCTGCCTCTGCTATGTCCCCGGCTGTGCCGTAACGACCTTTGAGGGGGCTGATCTTCTCGAACACTTCCGTGCGGTCCGTGGCGTTGGGATCGCCGAAGGCAGCGTCGGCGAACATCGGCGTGGCGTGCTTGCCGGGTGCGATGGCGTTGACCCTGATCCCCCATGGGCCGAGCTCGGCTGCCACGTTACGGGTGAAACCGACGAT
The DNA here is from genome assembly GCA_021847945.1 of Actinomycetes bacterium. GTDB lineage: Bacteria > Actinomycetota > Acidimicrobiia > Acidimicrobiales > Palsa-688 > JAJZAM01. The sequence continues at coordinate 30,278 of JAJZNG010000135.1, forward strand.
AGCTGCCTTGCACCCGGCGTACACGTGAGGACCGAGACCTCCGCGGAGGCCGACACAGCTGGTGGTCGACAAGATAACGCCGCTCCGTCGGGGTTTCATCACCCGAGCAGCGTGCTTCATTCCCAGAAACACCGAGCGCATGAGAATCCCGACTGTGAAGTCGTACTCGTCCACGGGTATCTCGTCGATCGGACCTACAGCACCGACTATCCCTGCGTTGTTGAACATGACGTCGAGGTGCCCGAACGCCGACACCGCCTCGTCGACGGCCCGGGCTATGTCGTCTTCACGGCTAACGTCACAGTGTACGTACCGGGCATGGACGCCCAGGTCTCGGGCGAGATCCTCACCGGCGGAGTCTTGGATGTCGGCGATTACCACCGACGCTCCTTCCTGGACGGCCAGTCGCGCCGTAGCAGCCCCGATACCGCTAGCGCCACCCGTCACCACCAACGTCTTCCCCTCTAGCATTGAGCTCACGACAGTTCCTCCGATCTTGTCATCCACCGGACTCCCCGGTACAGCAGCGTACGAAAACTCTCCGATTCCCACGAACCCCGATCCACCGTAGGCCAGTAGTCCATCACAGGGATCATGTCGTAGTGCCCACGGCAGTGGCCGAGCGTCAAGTACAAAACCTCGCCCTCCCCCACCCCGTGGATGTACATGACCGGCCGCTCGGCCGGATCAGGCCACGAGGACTCCATGAACCCGGCCGCCTCTCCCGAGAACTCCGCGTGCAGGAGAACCTCGATGTCGCCGTGCAGTTCAGAGAGGTAAAGCTCGTCCGTGGTCTCGAACGCGCTCAGACCGGCCACAAGTGGATGGTCCGGACGTGTTACCTGTACCTCGTAAGGTGCTATCGGGGGATGCGCTACGAACTGGCTCCCGAGCGTATCCGCCAGGACCGGGATGACCCTCGGGGCGGACACACCCTGGGGTGTGAGGTCGAGCGCGGCGTTGGTACCGTGCAGGGCGAACCAGCGCCCGCCGGAGCTGACCCAGTTTGCGAGCTCGTCCTGCTCTGCGACGCTGGGCCTCACGTCGCAGGTGTAGGTAATCAGACAGTCGGCAGCTCGTAACGAGTCAAGGTCACGGTAGTCCCCGCTTACGGTGGTGCGGACCCGCTCGTCGTCGGCCAGAGCTCGAAGGATCTCAAGTCTGGCGTAATCGAAGTCATGAAAACGTCCACCGCACACAAGGTGGGCCCGGATTGGGCTAGTCAAAGTCATCTCCTGTGGTCTTGCCGGCCTGAGTGCCCCGGCGGCGGCTTTCGATTAGCTGAGCGAGAACACCTCGTAGCGCACTCCGCCGTCCACGAGGTCACCGTAGCCTACGCACTGGATGTCATTCAGCCACGAGTAGGGACCTTCGGGGGCTTCGAAGAGCGGGGCTATCCGGATCTGCATCCCTCCCGTCTCTTGAGGTACAGCCACACCGGAGTAACAGATGAGGATGTTGACACCGTCGTCGGTGACCAATAAGGCCCGGACGTCGAGCTTCAGGGTCCCGTTGGCCCTGACGGTAAACCAGTCTCCCCCAGGCGGCACAAGGGTTCCCGACAGGCGCGGCCCTTCGAAGGTCCCCCCCGTGACCGGGATGATCCCCCTCGTTCCCTGGGGGGCGCCCGGGATGGTCATCGCCTTGCCCGTATGAGCGGTAAAAGTGACGACGTGCTCAAGGTCAGCGTGACTTCGTTGGCTGCTCACTATGTTCGTGCCTCCTGTGTTGTCTCATCTCGAAGCGCCGCAAGTAACCGTCCGGAAATATCGCCCAAACTGGGGGCACTGCCGGCGGCTTTGTTCCCGGGAGATGAAGCTACCTTGCGGCTCGCTCGGCGTCAATGACATGACAGTGGCCACCGCCTGGGTGCAACCACGAGGTAGCTACTTTGGACGTCCAAACACCCTGGGAGCGGGCTTCGCCTATGCTCTGGCCGAATGGAGCTCCTTCTCATCCGCCATGGCGAGCCACGCAAAGTCGTTGACGCTTCGGGGCCTGCCGATCCGGATCTCAACGAACGCGGACTCCGACAGGCCCGTCTCCTGGCTGACTTCTTGAGCTCGGAGAAGATCGACGCCGTCTACACGTCTCCGATGCGCAGGGCTTTTCAGACCGCCTCTCCGCTCGCGGAGCGCCTCGGCCTGTCAGCCGTTGTCGACGAAGATCTCGCAGAGTTCGATCGTGAGGCATCGACTTACATTCCCATCGAGGAGATGAGGGCAAATCGGGACGAGCGTTTCCTTGCGATGCTGCAAGACGACTACAGCATGTGGGGTGTAGATATGGAGAAGTTTCGAGCCCGGGTGGTCGCAGGCCTGGAAGGTATTATCTCTGCGCACCGTGGTTGCCGCGTGGCGGCGTTCTGCCATGGCGGTGTGATAAACGCTTACCTGACGAGCATCCTCGGCATGTCACGGCACACCTTCTTCGCTCCCGACTACACGAGCGTTAGCAGGGTTGGAGCGAGTCACTCCGGGGTCCGGTCAGTCGTCACGCTCAACGAAGTGGCGCATCTTCGCGGGCACTCCCTGCTCGAATCGACGCTCTAAAACCGCTGACACGCATGCCCGCGGGCGGATAACGCCGGGCTGTCATCGCGCTCGTGACGCGACCTCTAGAACCGGGGCGAGGAGCTCCGGAGCGCGAGCCCACGCGGCGGGGCTGTCCATGCGCTCCCAGAAGTTGCACTCGACAATTACCTCTTCCACCCCAGCCTGGATGCACGCTTCGACGTCAGCCTTCACGGCTTCGACACCACCGATCTCCTCGCCGGGTCGGTGACTGGGTCTCTGGGCGAAGCTCCTGTAGTACAGCCGGAGCGGCAGACTGCCAACAGGGCGCTGCGCGTTGAGCTCGACGATGAGCGAGGCGAGCTCTGCCGGTTCACCCCTCGCGGGGTTCCAGATGTCGAACAGCGCTACCGTCCTCTTCAAACCGGCGTCACTCCACATCCCTGACAGCAGCGGAGGATGCGGTGACTGTAGCGGCTTGGGCCTCACCACTGACTCCGGTATCGAGAAGAATTCCCCTTGGAAACTGACAGGATCGGGACCCCAGCACGCAAGGAGTGCAGCGACAAGCTCGTCGAGTCTCCTTCCCCGGGTTCGCGGATCGACGTCGGTCTGGGCGTGCTCGTCGTCGGACCACCCGACGGAAAATCCCGCAACGAGCCTTCCGCCGGATAGGACGTCGATGCTAGCGAGGCTCTGGGCGAGTTGGACAGGCCGGTGGTAACCGCCGACGAGGATGCTGCTACCTATCGTGACCGTCGAGGTCAGGGCTGCCGCGAAGGCCATGGCCTCGGTCGCCCCTAGCACACTGCGGTAGGCCTCGGGGATAGCAAGCCCCGGGATGCCAGCATACCCAGAGCGAGGCTCAAGAGGATAGAAGAGGTGCTCCTGCGCCCACAGACTCGAAAATCCGAGGTCTTCGGCGCTCCGGCAGAACTCGGCGAACGCCTCAGCGTCCACGTGCTCGCCCAGCTGCGGCAGGGCTAGACCGACCCGCGTCATCCGTGTTCTCCTCCCCTGGACTATGTGTAGCAATCTATTGACCGATTAGTATTGTAACCGTGGCTACGACGATATTCATTCCTCGGCTGGCTGTATCCATGACCGAGGGCACCATCACCGAGTGGTTGGCGCAAGATGGCGACACCGTCAGCGCCGGCCAGCCTCTCTACCGGCTCGAGACGGACAAAACCGACGCCGAGATAGAGTCACCGGCTAGCGGTATCCTGCGCATCGAGGCCGAGCCAGGGGAGGCTCTTGAAGTGGGGACTCCCATCGGAGAGATCGAGTAGTTCTCGCTTTAGGCAAGCCCGGTTATCGGCGGGAAGGAACTGAAGTTCCCTGCCGGGAGCTCCCCACGGTAGCAAACGGTGAAGGCCCGCCTGGCGAAGCTCCAACCCGAATCGTCCTTGGAGTAACGATCGGCATAGGAGCCGACTACCAGGCTTCCCGTCCCACCGCGAAGCCCGACCTCCCAAATCGTCCAAAGCCCTTCGGCCTGCTCTGCGCTAACGGAAAGCGTCCCCTGGGCAGTCAGCTGTATGACCCCCTCGAAGCTGCTCATAGCGTCCTCCCAGTAGCCGCAGATAGCTTCGCGACCGGCAATAACCTTTCCACCGATGAGCCATTCACCCTGCTCCGCCCAAGTGCTGCCCCATAGCTGTCGGTCGCGCCGGTTTACCGCGTCGGCGTAGCGGGACACGAGGTCTCTTATAGCGAGCTCGTCGGCCAGAGTCGTCCCTAGCTGGCGTCCCCCGGCTCCTGTATTGCTCATTGAAACTCCCCCCGTGTCTTATTAGAGTCCCTAGCCAATGCCGACTGAGGCTACAGCGTCGCGAAGCCCGGGGGCGTCGCATGGCGCAACAGGGTTAACTATTACTACAGTTTCTAGGCCTTAGAGAGTTTCCGAGGCTGAGGGCTCAGCGACGACAGAGCTCGAAGAGCCTCGCACTAACCCGGGGAGGACCACATGAGGGACATGGATTCCACAGCTAGAGCTCTCGGCGACCTGCTCGCCTATCATGAGCAGACCCGAGCCCCGAAGGTTATTTCCTGCCGCCCATTGACCGGCGGCTACAGCCGGGTGATGACTCACGCCGTCGTGGCCTGGCCCGACGGCGTAGAGCAGGCCTTGGTCTTGAGATCGGACCCTCCGCCAGAGGAGATCGTCTACAAGACGGACAGGGTCACGGAGTGGAATGTGCTTAGGGCTTTGACCAAAGCGGCTGCCGTCGCCATGCCACCTGCGTTGTACTTCGACGACGGTTCCCGCCTGGGAGCACCGACCATTGTTTTGGGCTGCTGCGACGGCCCGAGCCTGCAGGCGGCTTCGATGGACGAAGCGGCTGAACTCGACTCCTACGCCGAGCAGGTGGCGGACACTCTCGCCGGGATCCACAACGTCGACCTCGGTCTCCTCGACGGTTCCCTGTCCCCGCCGGACGACTGGGAGTCCTACGTGAACGGGCTCATCGACGAGTGGGCGCTGGCTGAGAGAGCGCACCCCGAGTCGGTCCCGGTACTTCGATACCTGAGCGCCTGGCTCCGAGCCCACCGCCCGGAGCCGATGAACATGGTTTTGGTCCACGGGGACTTCCAAGCGTCTAACCTCCTCGTGAAAGACGGGCTGCAGGCGATCGACTGGGAGTTCGCCCATGTAGGCGACCCGCGAGAGGACCTCGGATGGTTCAGCCTGTTCTCGGCGAGCATCAGCGCCCCGAACCTCTACGCCCGGGATCCCGAGGGCTTCCTAGCCCGCTATCGAGCCAGGACAGGCGCTTCGCCAGAGGCGGTCAACCAGGCGACGGTCGGCTATTTCAGCGTCGTCGCAGCGACCCGGGTATACCTGAGCATCCTCCAAAGCGCAGCGGCGATGGCCGAGGGCAAAGCGCAAGGGGTCATGCTCACCTACAACCTCAACGCCTGCGCACTTGGAAACTTCAACTGGCTGTCCATTTGCCAATCCCTGGAAGGAGCGCTGTGATAACCCTCCCCACGACCGAGCAGATCATCCTCGACTGTCGCCGTGAGCTCCTCGACACCGTCCTTCCCGCCGTGTCGGACCCCGCGGTGCGAGTGACCGTGGAGATGATGGAGAACGTTCTGCGAAACGTCGCCACCCGCTGCGCGCACGAAATCGCATGGATGGCAGAAGAAACCGAGGTGATGATGGCTTTCGCGGCCGAAGTCGCCGAAGTAACCGCAAACGAGGCGCTTCTTCGGGCAATCGAGGAGGCAAAGCTGGGGCGGTCGGCGTCCCTCGATCTCGACGACGTCAGACGCGACTACAGCCTTGCCGGCGAGGCGCTGTCGTGTGCGATAGAAGCCTCCTTCGAGGTTAATGACGACGCTCTGCTACGAAGAGCCGTGGAGATCCTCCAGGAGCGCAATGCACGTGAACAGGAGGTCAAAGGCGAGTGGGCGATGATAGGCCGGGGCTGATATGACGTCGTGGCCTTCGCCTGAGAGACTCTGGGAGGCCGTAGCCGAAACGCTCGAAGCAGACATACTGCCCGCGCTCAGCGGACCGACCCACGCGACAGCCCTGCAGTTGACCGGTCTTGTCCGTTACGCCGCGGCCAGGGGCAGCGACCCGCGCCCGGCAAGAGCCGCCGTCCTGGCTGGGCAAATGGGTCTCACCCCTCCCGTGACATGGGCCGAAGCGGCTGCGTGCGCCTCGGACCTGCTCGTAGCTGACCGCCGGCCCGGTGGCGGCACGCTGCGGCGCTCGTCGGCGGACGCTCTCAGGAGGGACCTGCGGGCGTTCGTAGAGGAGGACCTGCGCACAGCCGGTCCGCTGCTGGACACTTTCGCCAGGCACGGCTCGTCGAGCGTCGCCGAACAGAGCAGCCGACCCGACGAGGTGGTCGCTCTGCGCTCGTGGTTCTCCCGCACGCTCGGACAGGCCTTGGAGTCCTTCGATGTCAGAGTCATCTCCGGCGGGCATTCCCGGCGAATGCTGGACGTTACCGCCGGGGCAGGCACGTCCGCCGGCCGTTTCGTGGTCCGGGTGGAGCAGGGCGGGGTGTTCGCGACCGAGGGATCGTCGGAGGCCGAGGTGATGCGAGCCCTCGCCGAGGCTGGTTTCCCAGTCGCCCCGGTGCGCTGGGTCGAACGGGATCCCAGCGTGCTTGGATGGCCTTTCTTCGTGATGGAGCGCATCGAGGGCGAACACGACGCTGACCTCAGGGCCCTGTCGGGGTTCGCCGCACAACTAGACCGTCTGCACCGCCTTGACGTTGAGATCCTCGCGTCGTGCTTCGCAGAGCGACCCGAAACGCCCGAGGAGGGGGTTCGTATGGCAATCGACCGCTGGGAGCGGGCCTACCGATCGGCTAGCGCCGCACGGGTCCCCCTCCTAGACGACGCCGCCGAATGGCTCCGGTCGCACCTCACCCCAACCGGGCCGCTGTGCGTGGTCCACGGCGACCCGGGGCCGGGGAATTTCATCCACCGCCACGGCGAGGTGGCCGCCGTTACCGACTGGGAGTTCGCCCACATCGGCGACGCAGCGGAGGACTGGGTGTATCTGGCGACTCTCCGAGGAGTCCGGGTGATGGGGGAGGAAGCGTGGAAGTCGTGGCTGCGCAACGAGGTCGGCGTCGACTTTGAGCCCGAAGTGTTCCGGGCGTGGACCGTCTTCAACCTTTTCAAAGGAGCGTGCGCCAACCTGACCGCCGGGGCGGTCTTCGAGTCCGGGGCCAGCAGCGGACCAAACCTCCTGGCGATAGGCACCGCTCTACATTCGAGGATGCTGCTGCGGCTCTCGGAGATGATCGAAGGCTGAACGAGGCGCCCGGCAAGTTCTGCGGCCCCGAAGGGCAACGCCGAAAAAGCAGCGTCAGCGTCGCCGCGACGCCATGTACCGGGCGTAGCCGTCGGCGATGGACCGCAACTCCGGGTCTTGTTCGAACAAAGGCTCGAACTTAGCCCGGGCCTTCTCCCGTTTGGCTGGGAAGTACTCGGTCGGCCAGTAGCCCTCGTGGGGACGGTAGTCCTTCAAGACGTTGCGCGCCACGGTGGCTTTGTGAACCTCGTCCACCCCGTCGGCGATCCCCATGGTCGGCGCACCGGCATACATCGCCTGGAGCGGAGTCAGGTCCGTCGTGCCGAGCGATCCCATTATGTGCAGGGCGTTGTAGGACACCTCGCGTAGCACCTTGGCCATCGTGTACTTCACCGCGGCGATGTCGGTGCGGGTAGCCTGCGTGCTCGAGTTGTCGATCTTCCAAGCCGTCTCCAGCACGAACAGGCGTAGCATCCGGATCGCCGCGTAGGACTCGGCGATCTTGTCCTGCACCATCTGGTGCTCGGCGATCAGCTTTCCGTGCGACTGACGGCTGAGAGCTCTCTCGCACATCATGTCGAAAGCCAGTTTGCACTGGGCGAGTGTCCTCATAGCGTGGTGGATCCGCCCACCCCCGAGCCGGCGCTGGGCCAGCACTTTTGCGCCGTCCTCAGGGCCGAGGAGATGGTCGAGGGGTATTCTCACGTCCCGGTAGACGATGTGGTTGTGGTTTCGGGGTTCAGGCATGATCTCCACGCCGGGCGTCTCACGGGGCACGATGAACATTCCGTTGGTGCACATCACGAACAGGATGTCAGCGACCCGCCCGGCGCTGGTGAACCACTTCTCACCGTTGATCACCCACTCCTCGCCGTCGCGTACGGCGTGGGTGCGGAACAGGTTGGGGTCCGACCCTCCCTGGGGTTCGGTCATGGAGTACGCAGACCAGATCTCCTGGTTGAGCATCGGCGTGAGCCAACGCTGCTTCTGCTCGTCAGTGCCGTACGCGGCGAGCAGTTCCATGTTGCCGGTGTCGGGTGCGGCGGCGCCGAACATCTGCGGGGCCGACGGGTACCGGCCTATTATCTCGTTGAGCAGTCCGAGCTTGAGCTGCCCGTACCCGGGGCCTCCCAGTTCGCGGTCGAGGAATATCGCCCAGAGGCCCTGACCTTTGATCTGGTCCTGGAGGGACTTGACCAGTTCCTTGACTTTCGGCTCCTTGGAGCGCACCGCGTAGGGAAACACGTATTCGAGGGGTTCGATCTCCTCCCGGCAGAATGTGTCCACCCAGTCGAGCTTCTCCTGGAACTCCGGTTCGGTCGAGAAATCCCAAGCCATTCGAGCAGTCCTTTCCTCCGACGGGCCT
>JAJZNG010000015.1 GCA_021847945.1 Actinomycetes bacterium
CAACGCGGACACCCCTGACCATTCCCAACAGCCGACGTCAACCGGCCAGAATGAAACCAGCAACTCGTCATCATCCGACCGGACCCCAGCCAGCAGCACCAGCCAGGACAGCCCGTCCGCTTCGACCAGCACAGCCAACCCCGACCACTAGACACCAGGTGCATGATCCCAGGGGGCCGCCCACGAGTCGTCCGCCGGGAACCAACTCAGCCGGGGCGGTTCAAGCCCTAAGACCGACAGGTCATCCCGACCGGGACACTGACATCACGGCCAGCCCGCCGCGCATCGCTTGCAGCAAACATTTCAACTGACTATAGTAGGATTGAGCAAATTTTGTACTATTTCGTGGAGGTTATCGTGGCAACTGAAGCGTCGAAGCGCAAGCCGTGGTCTTCTTTCCGTACCTGCAAGGGCGTCCAGGCCGCAGCTGTCATCGCTGCGTCAGCTGCGGCCCTGACAGCCGGTTCCCTACCCGCCTCTGCGGCTACTAACAGCCCCTACACTTCGGGCACGAACGGCTACGACGTGTCTTACCCACAGTGCCCCGGAACCACTGCTCCAAGTGCTGCTAGCGGCACCACTTATACCTTTGCGATCATAGGGATAGGTGGTGGCCGGCCGTTCACCTCCAACACCTGCGCCAGCGCCGAAACGGCGACGGCGACAGGGTCTGGCATCACCAACATTTCCTACTACTTCAACACTGGCTACGCCGGAGCGTACGCCAAGAGCATTCTCAAGCCCTGCGCCACCGAGGCCGCCAGCGGCGCCGACGGTGTGTTCGCTGGCCTGGCAGGTCACGCGCTCAAGGCTGACCAACAAGCATGGGAGATCGGATGCTCCGAAGCCCTCTACGCCCAGGACAACGCACCAACGGTGGCGCCGACGATGTGGTGGGCTGACGTCGAGACCGGCAACAGCTGGTCCACTAACACCACGCTGAACGACTTCACCCTCGACGGTCTTAGCTACCAGATGCAGACCGGCGGGGCGATCGGAGGGTTCTACTCTTACGGTTCGGCATGGAACAAGATAGCCGGAACAAGCCACGTCCCGACTCCTGCGGAGAATGGCAACTGGACCGTAGGCTCCGGTAATTTCAACACCGCAACTCAGTACGTGACGCAGACTGGCAGCTTCGACGGGGTCGACACCGACGCAGCCCCCTGAGCGCACAAGAGCGCTGGGAAACTCAATCCGACCTCTAGCAACTCGACTGGCAATAGGACCAAGAACCGCCAAGTTGGGCGGCGACTTTTTCAAACTGCTCGTCGTGGAGCCGGGATGCGACGGTCAGGCTATTTTCCGGCCCCGGGTTCTAGGCACCACCATGGGCTCGTGGCGGTGACAGAACTTTCCACTGTTATATATCGAAAGCACGGTGTTGCAGCCCGGCTCTCTGCACATCCGGTCCTTCGCGAAAGCACGCGACGGCCTCTCGCTTCCACTCAAGCTCTGACCGCTGAGAGAACGTTCGCTCATTGTTCCTCCTCACTTCCGGCGCTGTCGGCCTTTTCCACTTCCGTAAATATCGCTTCTTATACGGTCCCGGGGGAAGATTTGGATGCCTCTTTGAGCGCCGCGGCGATCTTGTCTTTCAACTCGATCGGGGCTCGCTCCTGGCACGAGCGGGCCACGAGAGACTTGAGTTCCGCTTCGAAGTCGAACGCCGCCAGGCACGGGCTGCAGTCTGAAAGGTGCTTGGTGATTGCGGAGCGACGGTCCTGCGTCAACTCCCCGTCGAGGTAGTGGTAGAGCCGGTGAAGGGCGTCTTGGCAGTCGACCGGTGCGTAAAGATCCTCCACGTTGAAGTTGCTTTCTCCATGGTCCATAGTCGGTACCTGACTGCCTCGACGAGTTGACGAAAACGAATCTAAGGCCGAGCTGTCACAGCTTGGCCGGTGTCTCCGAGGTCTGTCTTACCAGTCCCCGAGCGACTCCAAATTCGTGCAACGTCTTTTCCAAGGCTTTTCTTCCCCGGTGCAGTCTGCTCATCACGGTGCCGATCGGCACGTCGAGGATGTCTGCGATCTCCTTGTAGGAGAAACCTTCGACATCGGCGAGCAGGACGGCCATCCGAAACTGCTCGGGGAGGTTCTCTACGGCCTCCTTGACCTCCGTCTCGGTGAAATGATCCAGGACTTCCTCCTCGGCGCTCCGCCCCGCGGCGACAGCTTCGAGACCGCCGAGACGCCTGAACAGGTAGAGGTCCTCCCCTTCGTCGAGTTCGGTCTGCTCGGGTCGACGCTTGCGGGCCCTGTAGGAGTTTATAAACGTGTTGGTGAGAATACGGTAGAGCCAGGCCTTCAGGTTCGTGCCCTCCTGGTACGAGTCGTAAGCCCGGAAGGCCTTGAGATACGTCTCTTGGACCAGGTCTTCCGCGTCGGAGGGGTTCCGTGTCATCCTGAGCGCGGCACCGTAGAGCGAGCCCATGTACTCCATCGCGTCGGAGGTGAACCGCTCGCTGTCAGCCATCATGACTACCATAGCCCCCGGCTGTGACAGCCGCGAAGCGTCGGGGGCAGTAACGCCCGAGGTCAAAGCGCCTCCCGGGGGTCATAGTGCCTAAAGCCCGGGTTGGACGCAGGGAGGTGCAGACGACGTGCATGTGACAGTCCTCGGCGGTGGTTCCTGGGGCACTACCGTCGCCAGCTTGACCGTCGAGACGCATCCGACGACGCTGTGGGCTCGAGATCCCGTCGTGGCCCGTGAAGTGCGTCTTTCGCACACAAACTCGACGTACCTTCCCGGGCTGTTCCTTCCCGGTGGCATCACGGCGACTAGCGACCTAGAGGAGGCGGTCAGCTGCGCCGATGTGCTGATCCTGGCAGTGCCTTCCGGCGGCTTTCGCTCGGTTCTCAGTTCCGCGCTCTCGTGGGTCCGTCCGTGGATCCCGGTGGTAAGTCTCACAAAAGGTCTCGAAGCAGGATCCCTCATGCGCATGACCGAGGTGATCGAAGACCTGCTCCCCGGCCATCCCGCCGCGGCGCTCAGCGGCCCCAATCTCGCCAGGGAGATCATGCAGGGCAAGGCAGCGGCCGCCGTGCTCGCAACCGAGGACCCAGGGGTCGCGTCGGCCTTGCAGGAAGTGCTCCGCCACCGGCTGTTTCGCGTATATCGTAACCATGACGTGATCGGCTGCGAGGTCGGCGGCGCGCTGAAGAACGTGGTCGCTATAGCCGCTGGCATAGCGGAAGGTCTCGGCGTCGGGGATAACACGAGAGCCGCTGTCATGACCAGGGGACTCGCTGAGATCACCCGTCTTGCGGTAGCTATGGGAGCGGAAGCGCAGACCCTCGCAGGGCTCGCCGGGATGGGAGACCTTGTAGCAACCTGCATGAGCCCCCTTAGTCGCAACCGGACGGTCGGCGAGAAGCTGGGGAAGGGTTTGGACCTCCAGCAGATCCTCTCGGAGATGCACATGGTCGCCGAAGGGGTGAACACGGCCCGCCTAGCCTTGGACCTCGCCGAGCGCCACGGGGTGGAACTGCCCATCTGCGAGGAGATCCACAAGGTCGTTACAGGCGCCCAGCGAGCCACTGACGCCTACCGGGGCCTCCGCGACCCCGGGCATGAGTCAGATCCGGGCTGAGCACACCACACACGCTGCGGATCGTCAGGCGGTTCGAGCGGACGAGAGGCGCACCTCGAGAGCGCTCCGCAGCAGCGAGCTAGCGAGGGACGCTCCCACTCCCTCCCCGCAACGCATCCTCAGGTCGAGCAGGGGCTCGAGACCGAGAGCTTCGAGCACCACGGAGTGCCCTTTCTCTCTGCTCATCTGACCGGCCAAGAGGTAAGCGGACACGGCCGGGTCGATCCGGACCGCCAGCAGAGCAGCTACCGACGTTGCCAGGCCGTCCAGTACCACCACAGCGCCACCTCTTGCCGCTCCAAGCACCACACCTGCGAGGACGGCGATCTCACCGCCTCCGAGAGCCGCCAACAAGTCCAAAGGTTCGGCTGCGATAGCAGAGCCGGCTTCGGACCGGCCGGGCAAAGCTAACCCCCGCCTGACACGACCCAGGGCTTTGACGACCGCGTCGGTCTTCGCCTGGAGCATCGCCGAGTCCGACGAAGCGCCCAGACCGACAAGTTGATCGGGTCGGGCGCCGGTCAGCGCCGATGCCAGCGCTGCGGCGACCGTCGTGTTGGCGACCCCGACCTCCCCCACTGCCACAAGGTCACGGCCCTCTTCGCACAGACGTTGCGCGAGGCTCTCCCCCGCCTCGACAAGTGCTCTGGCATCGCGGGGGCTCAACGCGTCGGAGTTGACGAGGTCGCCTTTGGGGTCGTCGGGCCTGGCGGGGAGAGCGGCCAGCAAGCTGCGCGAACCAGACCCGATCCGCCCGCCGGCGCCGAGCGAACCTGCTTTCTCTGATCCGTCTACGCCAGCGTCGACAAGGACCATGACAAGGCCGCTGCTCGCCGCCGCTACCGCTCCGAGCGAGGCGCCCGCGGCGGTGGCCTCGGCGACGGTCCTGGTCACTGACGGATCGTAAGCGGATACTCCGAGCGCTGCTACGGGGTGGTCGGCGGCCGCTATGACCAGGACGCCCCCGTCAGGGGACAGTCCGCCCGGACGGACCGCCAGCACTTTATCGACGGCCCGGTCGAGCAGGCCGAGCGATCCGGGGGGGCTGAGAACGACGTCGGCGAGGTCGTGGGCGGCTACCACCGCCCGCTGTTCTGGAACCGTCGCCAAAGTACGCGCGCCGGCAGTTCCACTCGCTGCGAGCCGCGATCGGGGCTCGGCCGGAGGTGCCACCTCACCGCCGGGAGCTGGCCAACGCTCGCTGAGGAGGACCTCTTCGAGGGGCTGCCTCTTAGACCAGCCCCTCCTTTCCAGCCCTGGCAGAGGCGGCCTCTCGTCGGGCCAGCCGATGCACAACCACCCGAGGGTCTCCACCCCAGGAGGGGCGTGGACCAGTTCGAGGAGGTCCTGAGGCTCGAAAAGAGTAACCCAGCCGACTCCGAGCCCGTGGGCTCTAGCGGTCAGCCAAAGATTCTGTATCGACGCTGCGCAAGACCACATGTCGGCATCCGCGAAGGTCGCCCGGCCGAGCACGCCCGCCGCCGGCACCCTCCTGTCACAGCAGACCACCAGCCCGACCGGAGCTTCGCGTATGCCTTCGAGGTCCAGGTCGAGAAGTTGACGCCTGGAGTCGGGGTCGAGCCCTGCAGCCTGTGCGATCCTAGCTGAATCAGCCAGCGACGCCGCTCTCACACGAGTGAGCGGGTCTCTCACTATCACGTAACGCCACGGCTGGGAGTGCCCCACCGACGGCGCTTGGTGCGCGGCGTGGATCACCTCCAGCAGTAACGCTTCTGGGACAGGGTCAGGCCGGAAGCGACGAATATCTCGCCTTGCCGCTATGACCCCGGCCAGCGCGGCTCGTTCCCCGTCCGGGAATGCCCAGCCGCTCGGATCCGACGAGCGGTCCGATGCGCTGGTCCGGTCTCCTATGGTCGGGATCGGACGGGGCCACACGGATTCCATCTCGTCGCGAGGTTACCGCCCGTCCGGGTCGGACGGCGCAGACCGCCCTGAGACGCGCCGCCCGATCCGGCTCGTCAACCTGATCCGACTCGTCAAACGGTGCGGCTTCTGCGTAGGAGACCGCCACGGCTAGCGTTAGAGCGTGAACCGAGCGCGATACGCCTTCTTGGACCACTCCGGACCGATCGCTTTCGCCCACCGGGGCGGGGCGCTCGAAGCTCCCGAGAACACATGGAAGGCCTTCCGCCACGCCGTGAGCCTCGGCTACCGGTACATCGAGACCGACGTTCACGCGACCCTCGACGGTATCGTCGTGACCGCCCACGACCCTGACCTGTCGCGCTCGATGGCCCGCCCCGACCTGATCCGAGAGACCCGCTGGTCTGCACTGGCAGCGATGCGCCCTTCGGGGAGCGAAGATCCGCTCCCCCGCCTCGACGACGCTCTCGCCGCATGGCCCGAGCTCAGATGGAACATCGACGCCAAACACGACAGCGTCGTCGGCCCGCTGATAGAGACCATCCACCGAAGCGGGGCCATCGACCGTGTATGCGTCACGTCGTTCGACGAGCGGCGTACCGCTCGCATCCGCCGCGCTCTCGGCCCGCGGCTCTGCTCCGGCATGGGCCCGGTTGCGACCGGGGCGCTACGGCTAGTGAGCGTGCTGCCTACTCGATCCCGGCTCGGGGCGGGACGCCGAGCCGGGACTTACCTCGGACGTTTCGGAGCAGCCCAGGTGCCGGTCAGGCAAGGGCGGATACCCCTGGTAGACGCCAGGTTCCTAGCCGCTGCCCACAGACTCGGCGTCGCTGTCCATGTCTGGACTGTGGACGAAGCCGACGAGATGCGGCGCCTGTTGGACCTCGGGGTAGACGGGATCATGACCGACCGACCCTCGACTCTCAAAGAAGTGCTGGTCGCCAGGGGCTCGTGGACCTGAGCAGACCATCCAGCGGACGCACCCGGGGCCGGCGCTGAGAATGTCCGGGGAAAGGTAGTTGTCATTCTGTTACTCATTGGTTACTGTGACAGCAGTCACCGGAGAACCGACCGGTGAACCCAGAAACCAACACGAAATCGGGGGTTCGATGAAATGACCGTAGCCGCTGCGGGCCGGACCACAGGATCGAAAGGAATTTCGTTCCTGTGGGACCGTAAGCTCGACTCGTACCCGGACAACGGGCCGCGAATCTTCTACCTAGCACTGACCGTCCTAGCGACGATCATGCTGTACTACGAGCTTTACGTGGGAGGGTCGGTCTCGACGCTGTTCCTGCCGAAGCTGCACATGAGCTTCACGTTCTACGTCTACACCGTCGCCTTCTCGAACCTGATCGGAGCTTTCGGGTCTCTGTTCGCCGGTCTAACGGACCGGATCGGAAGGACGAACATCGTCGCGGGAGGCCTGGTCCTGACCGGGATCTTCGTGACGTTCATCATCCCGGCAGCCACTAACAAGTGGGCTTTCACGATCGAAGGCTGGCTGGTAGGCGTGATCGAAGGAATCTGCCTGGTCGCCACCCCGGCTCTGATCCGGGACTTCTCACCCCAGGTGGGCCGTGGCACCGCTATGGGCTTCTGGACTACCGGGCCGGTCGTGGGAAGCCTGGTTGTAGCCGTCGTAGCCTCCAACACCATCCCGGCCACCGTGTCCACCAGCTTCTGGACCCACGAGTACCACATCTGCGGCGTCGTCGGCCTGATCGTCGCAGTGATCGCCCTAGTTGGGATGAGAGAGCTCTCGCCGAGGCTCAGGGACCAGCTGATGGTCTCCATGCAAGACCGGGTCCTGATCGAAGCGAAGGCCAAGGGTATCGACATCGAGGAGTCCCTCAAGAATCCCTGGGGCCAGCTTCTAAAGCTTGACGTGATCGCATCAGCGATCGGCATCTCGGTGTTCCTGTTCGTGTACTACACCGCAGTAGGTTTCGGCCTGATCTTCTTCGTCACCGTCTTCGGGTTCTCTACCAAGGACGCTAACGGTCTTGGCAACTGGAACTGGGGGTTCAACGTCATAGCGGCCATCCTGTTCGGCTTCCTGTCGGACCGGTTCCACGTGCGCAAGCCGTTCATGATCGGCGGCGGCGTAGCAGCGGCGATCATGACGGTCGTCTGGCTTGAGCAGATTGGCCATCACCCCAGCTACTACACACTTGCGATACTGGTCGCCATCTTGTCGTTCACCCTCGGGATCGCCTACGTGCCTTGGATGGCGAGCTTCACCGAGACCGTCGAGGCCCACAACCCGGCACTC
>JAJZNG010000180.1 GCA_021847945.1 Actinomycetes bacterium
CCCACAGGGCACGGCTACTGGCTGGTCGGGTCCGACGGGGGAGTGTTCAGCTTCGGCGACGCCGCCTACGAAGGGTCAGTCCCCGCCGACAACATCCACATCAACAACATCATCGCCGCGATCCCCACACCCACCTGACAGCGGTGTCAGCCAGGATGCCTACACCCTGGCCATGTTGACGAACCGGGTGAAGTGATCCAAGAAGGCCAGCTGGACTTTCCCTGTAGGACCGTTACGGTGCTTTGCGACGATCACTTCAGCCGTGCCCTTGTCAGGGGATTCAGGGTTGTAGACTTCGTCGCGGTACAAGAACATGACCACGTCGGCGTCCTGCTCCAAGGAGCCCGACTCTCGAAGGTCAGCCAAGATCGGCCTCTTGTCCGAGCGAGCTTCCAACTGGCGTGACAGCTGCGACAGCGCCACCACAGGAACTTCTAGCTCTCGTGCGAGGATCTTGAGACCACGGCTTATCGAAGAGACCTCCAACTGGCGGTTCTCGTATGATCCACCTGACATCAGCTGCAGGTAATCGACGATGATTAGGCCGAGTCCACCTTGGCGCGCTTTGAGCCTCCGAGCCTTGGCCCGGATCTCCATCACCGTGGTGTTGGGGTTGTCGTCTATGAAAAGCGGTGCGTCGCCCAGACGGCCCACGGCGGAGCTGATCTTCGGCCAGTCAGGTTCTTGGAGCTTGCCATTTCGCATGCGGTTCGCGTCGACTCGCGACTCCGATACCAAAAGCCTGTTGGTTATCTCGTCGCGTCCCATCTCCAACGAGAAAACGAGAGTGGGGACCCTAGCTTCTACGGCTGCGTGAGCCGCGATACCCAAAGCGAACGAGGTGTTGTGAACGATCATGTCGTCGGCGACGAAGTTGTGGGTCCCCTCGACGGTTAGGTCGTACACTCTTTCGACACCGCCGGAGACGATAGCGACGACCTCGTCCCAGTAGACGTCCGAACCTCTGTGGGATCCGACGATCTCCACCTCCCACAGACTCAAGGTCCTACCGCCGATCTCAACTGCCCTTAGGCGCAGGCTCGACAGCAGCGATAGGCGAAGCAGCAGGTGGCAGACGTCCGCCGCCGCCCGCCGGGAGGCACCTTGGTATACCACGGTGCCGGCAGCCGGGAAGGAAGAATCCGAAGCCAACTCTGGACCGGCGGCTTCGGCGGTGAACCGGGCTAGCTCGCAGAGGAACGTCCTCAGAGCGCCCGCCTCGAGGGTGAACACGTCCCGGCGCAACCCGCTTGAGGTGTCAGCGCATTCGATTCGGGCATCTCGGACTACGTGAGCCGCGAGAGAGGCCACTTCTGAGTCGCTAGCTCGTGCCGTCCCTGACACAGGAAGCGATGCCGGCACCGCTATCTCCACTCCCGGCGCGAGGTCGGCGAGCCTGCGCCAACCCGCCCGGGTCAAGAAGGGGTGACTAGCTGTAGTCCTGATCCGCCTTCCGAGGCGGGTGCGGACCGTGAACACGGGCTTGAGCCCGTCGTAGACGTAAGCGTCGACCGCCGAAGGCCTCAAGGTCCGGTCATGGTGGAGACTGATCACCTTGACCAGAGACCCTTGACTACACCGTGAGTCAGATCCTGTCGCTTCGCGAGCCGAACGGACCCAGCCGAGGTCATCCCGGGTGTCCAGCCCAGAACCGACAGGGCTCAAAACTCCGCTCCTTGCCTCGCAAACCTCTTCGACGCTGCGGAGCAGGCCGCTGTCGGGGTCCACTATCCGAGCGTCCCAGCTGACGCACTTTCCCATGGCAGGCCGGGCGCCGACGATGATCAAGGCGTTGGGTTGCAAACCGAAAAGCCTCTCGTCGAGATCGATGAAACCGGTAGGAACCCCGGTTATCGACTCACCTCTGTCATAGAGATGCTCCAAGCGGTCCATGCTTGCGGCCAGCAGTTCGGCGAGAGGGCGGAGACTGTCTGTCACCCTGCGCTCCGCGACGTCGAAGACGAGGCTCTCGGCCCGGTCAAGGGCTGACACGACGTCATCGGGAAGGCTGTAGCCCATCTCGGCTATCTCGCTGGCCACCGCTATAAGTCGGCGTAGCAGAGCGTGCTCCTCCACGATTCGGGCGTACCTTGCCGCGTTGGTCGTCGCAGGGGTATCTGCCTGCAGGGCGATGAGGGCGGGCAACCCGCCTGAAAGGTCCAGGATCCCCGCTCTGGCCAGCTCGTCCGCCACGGTCACCGGGTCGGCCGGCTCGCCGATGCTATAGAGCGTCGCGATGGCGTCGAAGATGTGCGCGTGAGCGGGCTTGTAGAAGTCCTCCGATCCGCAGATCTCCATAGCAGCAGCTATCGCGTCCCTGGAGAGGAGCATCGCCCCCAGCAGGGATCTCTCGGCGTCAAGGTTGTGAGGGGGGACTCTGGACCCCGACGTCGGCGCCTGCTGGTGACCTGATCCCGCCTGACCGGAGGTCGCCTTACGTCGGGTTGGGTCTAAGAACTGAACCATGGGGTAACTATCACAGCCGATCCGCCTTGTGGATCACTAGACCGACAAACCGACTTTGTCGGTGGAAATCCCTGTGGAGAACTCGGCGCACCTGTGTATAACTCTGCCCATGGCCATGTTTGACACCTTACGGCGCACCTGAGACCGCAGCCGAGAACCCACGATGGCCTCCCGCTGCGGCGCGCCGAGGACGCCACCACGCAACCGGCTCCAGACGATCCGTGCTATCGTTAGACAAGGGCGTTGCGACGCAGTCGAGCGCTGGAGACCGGCTAACTTCCCCTGAATAGGTGCTCTCGACATCCTTGAACTTCAGGTCGAGTGAAACCCTAACGGTCGAGTTCTCCACAAGGTGTGTGCAACTCTGTGGACAACGGGCGCTTAGGAGAGGCTGAACTCGGGTGAACGAAGCAGGTCAATTGTGGGCAGAATGTAGTGAAGCTCTGCGAGGTGACGTTAAAGACGCTGCGTGGAAGACGTGGTTCGAGGGCTTGGAGCCCGTAAGCGTTGACGGTGACAAGTTCACGCTTTCAGCTCCGAGCTCAATCGTAAGAGACCGCCTGGGCGAACGCTTCTCAGCGCTCATCGAAGACACCCTCTCGGCCGTGAGCAACAAGGTTCTCAAGGTCGACATCGTCGTTCGTAAATCAGTCGACGCGAACATGTCACTTTTCGAAGTAGCCGATCTCGCCACCCCGACAGCCCCTACAGCTACATCCCCGGCTTCCGAAGCGGCCATCAAGCCTCCTGTAGTTCCGGCCCAGCCTTCGACTTCGAGCTCCCTCAACAAGCGCTACACCTTCGACGCCTTCGTCATAGGATCGTCGAACCGCTTCGCGCACGCGGCTGCGCAACGAGTCGCCGAGAGTCCCGCCGAGAGCTACAACCCGCTTTTCATCTACGGGGACTCCGGTCTTGGCAAGACCCACCTCTTGCACGCTATCGGCCACTACGTCATCGAGAACTTCCAGGCCAAGCGCGTCCGCTACGTGTCGACGGAGACCTTTATGAACGATTTCGTCGACGCGATCCGTAACAACACGCAGATGACCTTCAAGCGTGCCTACAGGGAATGCGACGTGCTCCTAGTCGATGACATCCAGTTCATGGAGGGTAAAGAATCGCTTCAGGAGGAGTTCTTCCACACCTTCAACTGGCTCTATGAGAGCTCGAAGCAGATCGTTCTGTCCAGCGACCGTCACCCGAGGTCCATAGCCACACTTGAGGACAGGTTGAGGAGCCGGTTCGAGTGGGGTCTTACCACCGACGTGCAGCCGCCTGAGTTGGAGACCCGTCTCGCCATCCTCCGCAAGAAGGCGGAGAGCGAGCGGATACCCATCCCCGCTGAAGTACTGGAGCTGATCGCGACCCATGTTCGCGACAACATCAGAGAGCTCGAAGGAGCCCTGATACGGGTTTCCGCGTACTCGAGTCTCAACCGCCAGGCCCCAAGCTTGGAAACCGCCTCGGCGATACTCTCGGATCTTCTAGAAGCAAATCGCCCCCGCCAGATAACCCCGAAGGTGATACTTGAGGCTACGTCCGTTGCCTTCGGCTTCAGTATCGAGGAGATCTGCGGTTCCAGTCGACGGCGGCCGCTGGTAAGAGCACGTCAGATTAGCATGTACGTTTTCAGGGAATTGACAGACTTTTCATATCCAGCTATTGCTCGCGAGTTCGGCGGCCGCGACCACACCACTGTGATCCACGCCGTCGAGAAGGTTGCAGGGCTGATGAAGGAGAGTCATCTAGTCTTCGAGCAGGTCACAGAGCTGATACAAGCTGTCAAGGGAGGTCGGTGACCTGTGGGTTCAGCACTGAGTTACCTGTGTCGAAGTGGTGTAGTTAGTAGGGGAAAAGTGGAGTCTTCCACAGGGCTCCTTCCCCAGGGTCTCATCCCTGTGGAAGCATGTGGACAACCAGCGTGAAGAGAATCCGCCTGGGACCTGGAAACAAATACAGTTATCCACAATTCACAGGGCCTACTACTGACCCTGCCAAAATTATCTATATAGAAGAACAGAAGCAGGGAAGGCGTGTGCAGTGAAGTTCAGATGCGAAAGAGACGTCCTCCTGGACGCAGTCAGCGGGGCTGGGCGGGCTACTTCGCCGCGCGGTTCGATGCCGATCCTCGGTGGGCTCCGCCTTGGCCTGCAGGGGGATCTGCTGACCGTAACCGGCACTGATATCGACTTGACGATCTCGGTGGAGGCTACCGTTGACGGCAAACATGACGGGTTAGCCGTGGCCCCGGCACGGCTAACGACCGACATCGTTCGCTCATTCGACCCTGGGGCTGTAGAAGTCGAGGCCGACGACGAGGACCTCACCTTGATGTCAGGCCGCAGCCGGTTCACTGTGAGAACTCATCAGGCGTCGGACTTTCCTCGGGTTGCAGCACCAGCCAAGGACGCTACGGTGAGTGGGATCTCCGGGCTGAGCGAGGCTCTACGCCAGGTGACAAGGGCGGCTTCGAGCGACGATGGCCGTCCGATACTGACCGGGGTTTTGATAGCCGCGGAAGGAGCGGGACTTCGTCTCGTGGCGACGGACTCTTACAGGCTGGCTCTGAGGGACCTTCCGGGTGTGAGCGTGCTCGGCGAGGGTCAGAAGGTGTTGATACCGTCGAGGGCTCTGAACGAACTGCAACGCCTGTTGTCATCAGCTGCCGACGAGACGACCCTGCGGCTGGGTGATCACGACGCCAGTTTCGCTGTCGGTCACGCGACGCTCACGACCCGCCTCATCGAAGGTGATTTTCCTGACTACCGTGTCTTGATACCTTCCGGCTACCCGAACCGACTCGTGGTCGGCCGGGAGGATCTGCTCGACGCGCTACGCCGTGTGAAGCTCCTTGCCAGGGATGCTACGACACCGGTGAAGATGGCCCTTCGACCTAACTCCATCGAGCTAGCGGTAGTCACCAACGATTGGGGTGCGGCGGTGGAGGAAGTCGAAGCGAAATACGAAGGCTCGGAGATGACCGTGGCTTTCAACCCCACTTACCTGATAGAAGGCGTTGAGGTGGTCACGGGAGAGGAAGTGTGTCTGGACACTCTCGACGCCTTGAAGCCGGCCGTCCTGCGCCCCGTGGGAAGCGACGACTACCTGTACCTGCTCATGCCGGTTCGGGTACCCTGAGGTCTCCGGGTACCCATCGGTCACTGCAGGCGAACCAAGTGTTGGCAGTCGGGAATGTTACGAGGTGATACAAGTTGTACATCGAGCACCTCTCCCTCGTGGATTTCCGCAGTTATGCCCAAGCCGAGCTCGCTCCGTCACCGACTGGCACCACAGTCGTAGTCGGACGTAACGGGTCTGGTAAGACGAACCTGATAGAGGCCATCGGATATCTCGCGACGTCGAAGTCGCTTCGAGGGTCTCCTTCCGAGGCTCTCATAAAGATCGGCGCCACCACCGCCGTCGTGAGAGGCCAGGTCGTCTGCCCTGAACGTTCACGCAGGGTGGGTATTGACGCTCAGCTCAGGATAGGCGCGAGAGACCTCGTGAAAGTCGCCGGTCAGCCGCTTCGCCGTATCGGTGATCTCTCCGAGGTCGTCGTGGTGACGGTTTTCTCTCCGGCTGATCTGGATCTTGTACAAGGAGGGCCGGCTGGGAGGCGGGCCTACATCGACGATCTAGCCGTTTCCTTGGTTGGTCGCAGAGCGGCCATGTACGCCGAGTTGGAGCGGGTGTTGAAACAGCGCAACTCGCTGTTACGCTCCGTTCAGATAAGCGGTTGGAAGCCCGGCAGGACGCTGCCGGTGGACGTGGTTTCGACTCTAGACGTGTGGGATCACAAGCTGGTCGAGGTGGGAGAGCTCGTAGTAAAGACCAGGAGGGATATCGTGGCGCAACTCGGCCCGATCCTCGCGGTCACCTACTGTCAGCTGGCCGAGGGAGACCGCCCCGGTTCTCGCTCTAGCGTCGCGTTGACGTACCGTCCCAGCTGGGACGCGCCCCTCGCCGACGCGGTGTTGCGAGCACGCAGCGACGATCTCCGTCGGGGTGTCACAGGTTGCGGACCTCAACGCGACGACCTTGAGCTGACGATATCGGGGATGCCTTCACGGACCCATGCTTCCCAGGGTGAGCAGCGCACGGCCGCCCTTGCGTTAAGACTTGCTGGTCATCGTCTGCTCACCGAGTCCCGGGGCACTGCGCCGTTGCTCCTACTCGACGACGTGTTCTCCGAGCTTGACGCCGCTCGCTCGCAGGCGCTGATGGAGAACCTTCCGACCGGGCAGACGATTCTGACGACGGCCGGTCAGCTTCCTGAAGG
Source organism: Actinomycetes bacterium (assembly GCA_021847945.1). GTDB lineage: Bacteria > Actinomycetota > Acidimicrobiia > Acidimicrobiales > Palsa-688 > JAJZAM01. Next base: position 6,749 of record JAJZNG010000180.1, read on the forward strand.
CATCACACCCGCGGCCGTCGTGAAAGTCTCCAACGGGAGACTGGAACAGTGACGACTTGGCGGCCGGCGGGAACACCTCGCTCCGATCGTGAACCCGAACCCATCAACGCTGCGCTCGAACGCGTCACGCGTAAACTGTCGATGGCTGGCCCGTCAGTTCTAAGCGTTGTCTTCTCCCAGTGGGAGCGCCTGGTAGGACCGGACATAGCCTCTCACGCCAAGCCGAAATCCCTCCACGACGGGGTCCTGGTCCTAGAGGTCGACCACCCCGCCTGGGCAACTCAGCTGCGTTACATGTCTTCTGATATAATCCTGACCGTGAATGCTTCCACAAGGCCGGGACTTGTGGAAGACATCAGGGTGGTAGTCGGGAGAGGCGAGCGCAGCTGACCAGTGCTGCGGCGGGGCTTGGACACACCCTTCTGGTAAGATAGACCTGTAGTTTTCAGGGCTGCTGACCTGCGGTTTCCTTTCTCAGGAGATGGCCCAACCAGAGAATTCGAAAGGTCGCGTCCATGGTGATGCAAATGACAGCTCAACAGACTTCCGGGCGCTCCAAAACTGGCGGGTACTCCGCCAGAGACATGACAGTGCTCGAAGGACTTGAGCCGGTCCGTAAGCGTCCGGGCATGTACATCGGTTCCACCGGGCCAGAAGGCCTCCACCACCTTGTTTGGGAGGTCGTGGATAACTCGGTTGACGAGGCCATGGCGGGTTACTGCTCGCATATCGAGGTGACTTTGACAGTCGACGGTGGCTGCCGGGTCGTCGACGACGGCCGCGGCATCCCGACTGACTTCAACCCTCAGCAGAAGTTGACCGGGGTGGAGATCGCCCTGACCAAGCTGCACGGCGGTGGCAAGTTCGGCGGGGACGGCTACAAGGTTTCGGGTGGCCTTCACGGTGTCGGCGTTTCCGTGGTGAACGCCCTGTCGCGGCGCCTGGTCGTGGAGGTCGACCGTGATGGAAAGCGCCATCGCATGGAGTTCGCGGACGGCGGCAAGGCTCAGACCGGTCTCGAAGTCATCGGGGAAGCACCGGGGGGCAGGACCGGCACCACCGTGGAATTCTGGCCCGACGGCCGGATCTTCGACGAGGTCGAGCTTCGAGCCCAGACGGTCAAGGAGAGACTTCAGGTTTACGCGTTCTTGAACGCGGGACTTGAAATTCATTTCGAGGACGAAAGGGCTACCTCCGACAGGTCCGCCGTCTACCGCTATGACGGCGGGATCATCGACTTCGTCCGTCACATCAACTCCTCGAAAGAACCGCTGTTCAAGAAGGTCGCATACTTCAAGGTGGCCGAGGAGGAGGGGGAAGTAGAAGTCTCGCTTCAGTACAACTCGGGCTTCTACGAGGGTATCCACGGGTACGCGAACGGTATCTCCACCAGCGAAGGCGGCACCCACGTCGAAGGGTTCCGCAAAGCGCTGACGAACGTGGTTAACAAGTACGCCCGGTCGACGAACCTCCTCAAGGAGAAAGAGGAGAACCTTCTAGGCGAGGACATCCGAGAAGGCCTCACAGCTATCGTCGCTGTCAAGCTGCGCGAGCCGCAGTTCGAAGGCCAGACCAAAGCGAAGCTGGGGAACGTGCCGATCCGGTCGCTTGTCGAGCGCGCCACGAACGACAAGCTCGCCGAGTGGCTGGGCGAGAACCCTTCCGAAGCCCGCCAGATCGTCCAGAAGGCCGTTCAGGCCGCCAGGGCCCGGGTAGCTGCACGCCAGGCGCGTGACGCCACCCGCCGCAAGTCTGCTTTGGAAGGGGCTGGGCTGCCCGGCAAGTTGACCGACTGTGCTACGAAGAACGCCCACGAGGCGGAGCTGTTCATCGTAGAGGGTGACTCCGCCGGCGGATCGGCGGTTCGAGCCAGAGACCCGCGGACCCAAGCGATCCTTCCGATCAGAGGGAAGATCCTTAACGTGGAACGCGCCCGGATAGACAAGATGCTGAAGAACAACGAGGTGCAGGCGCTGATAGCAGCGGTCGGCGCCGGCCTCTCCGACGACTTCGACGTGTCGAAAGCCCGATACGGGAAGGTCATAATCCTCGCGGACGCCGACGTCGACGGGAGCCACATCCGGACTTTGCTTCTCACGTTCTTCTTCCGCCAGATGAGGCCGTTGATCGAAGAAGGCCACGTCTTTTGTGCCCAGCCACCGCTTTTCTCCACCCTGGTCGGCAAGGAGAAGATGTACCTGAAGGACGAGACAGCCAGGCAGCGCTTCCTGGTCGAAAGGCCCAACCACAAGGCCGAGTTCAACCGCCTGAAAGGTCTCGGCGAGATGGACTGGCAGGAGCTGGGATCGACGACCATGGACAAGGAGAAAAGGACCCTCCTGAGGGTTGACATCGAGCAGGCCGCCCTGGCAGACGAGGTCTGCTCCAAGCTGATGGGGGACGACGTGGAGCAGCGCAAGCACTTCATCTCAACCAACGCCGGCGACGTGAGGTTCCTGGACATCTGACGTGACTGACACGCCCCCCACAACCCCACCGGAGGACAACCCGGGTAACATCGAGCCGATCGAGATCCAAGAGGAGATGGAGCGCTCCTTCCTCGAGTACTCGATGTCGGTCATAGTCTCGCGAGCCCTGCCCGATGTCCGTGACGGCCTCAAACCGGTGCACCGTCGAATCCTCTTCGACATGCACGTCCAGGGGTACCGGCCGGATCGCCCCCACGTGAAGTGCGCCAAGGTCACCGGGGACACGATGAGCCGGTTCCATCCCCACGGGAACACGGCGATCTACGACGCCCTCGCCCGGATGGCCCAGCCTTTCAGCCTGCGGCACCCGCTCATCGACTTCCACGGTAACTACGGGTCGGTGGACTTCCCACCCGCCGCCGAGCGCTACACCGAGAGCCGTCTCTCAGCTTTGGCGATGCACATGATAGAAGGTCTCGACGAAGAGACCGTCGACATGGTGCGCAACTACACCAACGAAGAGGACGAGCCTTCGGTACTACCGTCGCGTTTCCCGAACCTGCTGGTCAATGGCAGCCAGGGGATAGCGGTTGGAATGGCCACGAACATCCCGCCGCACAACCTGGGCGAAGTTATCGACGCCACGATCCACCTGATCGACCACCCAGAAGCGACAGCCGACGACCTGATGCGTTTCGTCAAGGGACCTGATTTCCCGACGGGCGCTTTGATACTCGGACGCCAGGGGATAATGGACGCATATCGGACCGGGCGCGGTTCGATCAAGATGAGGGCCAAGGCGGAGATAGTCGAAGGGCGCTCAGGTGACGAGATCGTCGTCAGCGAGCTGCCCTACCAGGCAAGCCCCAAGGGAATCCTCGAGAAGATAGCCGAGCTGGTCAACGCGAAGGAGCTCGACGGCATTCGAGACATCCGCGACTTGAGCGCCGGTGACGACACCAAGCTCGTCGTCTACTTGAAGCGCGACGCCGCCGCGAACGTCGTGTTGAACAACCTCTACAAGCACACTCCGCTTCAGACCTCCTTCGGGGTCAACATGGTGGCGCTGGTGGACGGGGTTCCCCGGACTCTCAACCTCGTCGGAGCGCTCAGTGCTTACATCGCCCACCAGGTGGATGTGATCACCCGGCGTTCCATGTACCGGCTGCGCAAGGCGAGGGACCGGGCGCACATAGTCGAAGGTCTCCTCAAGGCCTTGGACATGATCGACGCGATCATCGCGGCCATACGAGCCTCGGCGGACCGGTCTGCGGCTAGGACGGCGCTCATGGCGGAGCCGTTCGAGTTCAGCGAAGTGCAGGCCGAGCACATCTTGGACATGGCACTGTCTACCCTCACCCGTCTCGGCAGGGCCCGTCTAGACGAGGAGCTCGCCCGTCTTCGCGAGACGATCGCCGAGCTTGAGGCGATACTCGGTGACGAGGAACGTCTCAGGGGTGTCATCAAGTCGGAGATGACGGCGATCCGCGCCGAGTTCGCCAATCCGCGAAGGGCGCAGATCACCCTCGATGACGGCGACATGTCAGCAGAGGACCTGATCGATGACGAAGAGCTCGTCGTGACGATGACCAGAGCCGGCTATGTCAAGGCCGTCGCAGCCTCCCAGTTCAAGACCCAAGGCAGGGGAGGACGCGGGGTCCAAGGGGCGCGGCTCAAAGACGAGGACCTGGTTACCAGGGTTATCCACACCAGCGCCCACGCCTACTTGCTGTTCTTCTCCAACCTCGGCAAGGTCTACCGGCTGCGGGCCTTCGAGGTGCCGTTAAAGGAGAGAACCGCCCGGGGTACGGCGATCGTCAACCTGCTGCCGCTGGAGGCCGGCGAGAAGGTCCAGACGCTGATCGACACAAGGGAGTTTCCCTCCGATCAGTTCCTGCTTTTCGCTACCAAGCACGGACAGGTGAAGAAGACCACCTTCTCCGAGTACGACAAGTCCCGTCGTGAAGGTTTCATAGCCATCAACCTTCGCGACGGCGACGAGCTCGTCGGGGTCATAGTGACCAGCGGCGACGATGATATTTTCATGGTGTCCAAGGCCGGGATGGCTATTCGCTTCTCCGAGGCGGAGGTCAGGGCGATGGGCCGGGACGCGGCGGGGGTCCGGGGGATGGCGCTTCGCGGTGGGGACGAGGTCGTATCGGTGGATCCCGCACGCGACGACGCTTCGATACTGATCGTTACCGAGGCGGGTTTCGGTAAGAGGACCCAGCTACAGCACTTCAACCGGCAGGGGCGTGGCGGGGTCGGCGTCAGGGGTATCCGCCTCACCGCCCAGCGCGGCCAGGTGGTGGCCGCGTTCATGATCTCGCTCGAAGACGAGATACTGGTAACGTCGTCGGCCGGGATCATGGTGAGAATGGCCGCACGCGAGATTTCAAGTCAGGGCCGGGACGCTACCGGGGTCAGGATCGTCACACTCGACCCCGGGCAGCTTGTCGCGTCTGTCGCCCCGGTGCTCGCCGTGGAAGACGCTGGCTGATGTCGGAGCCTGCCGCCGGGCTGGGGGGCGGGTCGTCGTCAGACGGCCGTCGAGGCTCTCCTCCGGCGTCTAGAGGGCCGCTACCAGGAGATACGCGAGCAGCGTGGGGCTCACCGGTACCGGCCGGATACGGATCGTTGAGGGCGGGAGCGTCTCCTCTGTCCCGTGAACGTGGCGGGGAGGGGGTCGACCGTCAGTTGCGGCGAGGATCTTCAGCGGGGCGGGATTCTGGGGTGAGCGGCGATGCGCCGGTCCACGACGACCAAGACATGCAAGTCCCGCCCAAGAAAGGGTCCCGGCGGGGCCCGGTCGAGCTCGGGAGCATAACGGTGTCCCACGTGAACATATCGACGGTAATCAGGGTCTCTTTGATGCTCTACCTTGTTTTTCTTGCTGTTATAGTCGTCGCGGCTATGCTCTTGTGGGTTGCGGCGGATCAGACAGGAGTCCTGACGTCGATCGACAAGTCGGTTAGAAGCCTCTTCAGCTTGAAGGAGTTCGTGCTGCACGCTTCGGCGGTGGCTGAATACACATCAGCCGGCGGGGCAGTCCTCGCTGTAGCGGGCACCTTAGCTAATGTCGTAGCAGCTTTGATCTACAATCTCATAGCCGACATCGTCGGGGGGGTCAGCGTGCGGACAGTAACTATCGTCGCCGAACGAACCTTCTAGGGCCGTGCTCGTTCTGAGCCGGAGGGCTGACACTTCGATAATCGTCGGGCATGACATCACCGTTACCGTTGAGTACGTTGCTGCTGAAGACGTCTGTCTGAGCGTGAAAGGTCCCGAGGGACTCCGAGTCGAGCGTCTGGAAGAGGTAGAGCTCGCCCAGGTGCTGTCGAAGAGGGGAAGGACCTGGGATCCTTCGACGATGCACGTGCTGTCGAAGCGGTCCCGTCCCGCCTTGCTGCTCGACGGGGAGATTCTCGTAGCTGTGCAGTCCGTCAGCAGCGACTCGGTGCGTATAGGCATCGAAGCGCCCCCGCATGTGCTCATATACCGCGAGGAGGTCTACCGCCAGATGCAGGAGGCGAACCGCGGCGCGTTGAGCGAGCCGGACGAGGATCTGGGTGGGCTGGTAGCTCTTCGCAGAGTCAGCGCTCCCGAATAGAAAAGCTGCAGCTGAGCCGGATCTTCGGGGACCAGCTTTATGAGGGGAGGGCCTCGGCGACAGCGTACGTTGATCTGTGCTGGACGACCTGCGCGGCAACACCAGTGTGACGGTTGGCGACTATCGGCCCGAGCAGGTTGACGCTGGGACGGCCCGGAGGTCGTGGCACGGTGACCATGACGATAGTTACGGCGTCGTCGGGCCGGGAGATGCCGAGGGCTATCTGGTGCTCCTCGTCGACCTCGACGCTGTAGTCGGGAAAGAGCAGACCCGGTGCTACGACGGTGAAGGCGACACCCGGATGAGTGGTCGATCTCAGCCTGGCGAAAGGGAGCAGCTCCTCTCCTAGGCTCACTATCTCGCACAGACGCACATCGGGGAAGCCCGGAAGTCCAGACGCGAACGTCAACTCTGAGAGACCTCCGAAGCCGGGGATCCCGACTGAATCGGGAGGTGCCCCGCTCATCATGACCAAGCTGTCTACGAGGGTTGTCGGCACTGGCTACTCCGGTTACAGGTAGGTTACGAGGGAATGCTGCTCGATCTGCGCGGTCGCCCACAGGCCGGCCTGGTAGGCGTTCTGGGACTGCGTGAGGGCTGTCGTCGCCTGGGCGATGTTGACACTATCGACGGCTGAGATCTGGGTCTGTAGGGCCGTCTGGACGTTGGTGGCTTGCGCAGCGTAAGTCTGGACGCTCTGGTAGGTCGCTCCGAGGATCCCAGCCTGGTTCGTAACGTTTTGGATAGCTGAGTTCAAGGCGGCGACATCCGTGGTGGTTGCGGTTGCTATCGATGCCGGTGTGCCCGTGCTCACGTCAGAGATCAACTTGGAGAGTATGCCAGTCGGGCCGAGAAGACCGCTGCTACCCGAGCCGAACACGGCCGGGCCTGTGGCTGCAATGGGGACGCTTACACCTGGTCCTACGGTTACCGTGGGGGCGGTGCTATTGCCCAAGTAGGTGCCGGTTGTGTCATAAGCTGCCGACACGTTGGCTGTGCCGGCGAATATCGGCTGATTTCCGTAGGTGGTGTTGGCCAGAGCAGTAACTTGGCTCAGTACGGTCTGCAGTGTGGCTGTGGTGCCTGCTACAGCGGCCTGGGAGTTGGCCAGGGAGTTCCCTGACAGCGCCATCACGGACTGCGTGGCAGACTGCAGGGCGCTTATCACCGAGTTGAGGGTTGAGGTGCCGAGACTCAGCCATGAACTTGCGTCTGACGCATTCGACGAGTACTCCTGTGCTCGAACCAGGCTCGAGTTCGCCGCTAGCAGGGAACCGGCTGCTGCGGGGTTGTCCTAGGGCTGGTTTACCAAATTGCCACTCGAAAGTTGCGTCTCCAAGGTGGCCTGCTGGCTCTGGTCAGCATTCAGATAAGAGACCAGCTGTGAGGCTATTACGGTCGGGGTATAGGCGATTCCTGTGGAAACCGGGGAACTCACTCTGCCACCTTCCCTCTAGGATGTGTCACTTCGGGGACTTGAACACTTGGATAGCTCATACTGCTGCCAGAAGAGATTGAAGGGCAGTGTCCACGGTCGTGATCACTTTGGCGGCAGCCTGGTAGGTCGACTGGAAGTTCATCAGTTCCACCAGGGCGGTGTTCTGGTTAACACCGCTAACGCTCTGCAGGTTCTGCTGGGCAGCGTTGGCGGTGGCTGTCTGGGACTGCACCTGGTTGTTTACCTGGCTGACCTGTGAGCCCACGTTGACGACGGCTGCCTGCCAAGCGGCGTCGGGCCCGCCGGAAGAGTTGTAGAGGCCGGCCAGCGTCTGGGCGGTGGATCCCAAGTTCGGTATCAGTGAAGAGTTCGCAGCGAAAGTCGGGGCAACCGTAATGTTAGAGGCGGTGTAGGAGCCAGGGGTCGGTGTCTGGAACAGGGGGACCGAAGTCGGTAAGGCGCCGTTCACTAAGTTGGCAAGGTTGCTCGCGACGGTGTTTAACAGTGACTGAAACGGCTGCGGCTGAGACGTGGACGTGGACTGGGAAGTGGAGGGGGATAGGTAGATATTCGCTGCGGCCAGCAAGCCGGCAGCCGTGCCTGACGAGGCGTTGAGCACCGCATTCGTGCTCTGGGCGACAACTTGAAGGTTAGGGGTCGAGGCTGTACCGGTGTTGTTGACTGCGAGAGTGTCAGACCAGTTCCCCTGAACGAGAGTGACACCCCCGACTGCTACATTGACCGACCCATTCGGCGACGCAGTCCACGTGGCGCCGATGTCCGAGGCGAGCTGTGTCAGGAGCTGGTTTTGCTGGTCGCTCAGAGCCGATACCGACGTGCCGGTTGCTCCCTGCTTGATTATCTGATTATTGAGCGAGGCAACCTGGCTGAGCAGCGTGTTGGCCTGGCCGACGGTGTTGGTAAGCTGCGAAGAGGCGTTATCGTAGGCTGCTGTGATCTGCCCGGAGGCCTGCGAAAGGTCCGTCACTACGGTTTGGGCGGAGTCGACGACGGCTTGAAGGTCTGCTTGGCTCGTCGGGTTGGTGGATAGCTGGTTCCAGGACTTCCAGAAGCTCGACAGGTCAGCCCCTAAACCCGTCGATGACGACGGGTTGCCGAAAGCGAGCTGCGCCTGCTGGAGCGTCTGCTGCAAGGCTGTGCTCTGAGCCAACGCCGCTGACGTCTGGGCGACATTAGCGGCGAGGAGGCTGTCATTGTTCTGGGTGACGGAAGCTACAGCGACGCCACCTCCGACGCCCGACTGCTCACCCGACGACAGGGCGGTGAGGTTGGCTGTTTCGCTTACGTATCCTGGGGTGTTGGTGTTGGACAGGTTCTGGGCGATGGTGTCCATCGCCGTCTGCGCAGCGTTGACACCCGAAGCGGCTATGTCGAGGCCGATGTTGCTCATGACGGATCAGGCCTTGAGGTCGTAGGTTCGGATGTCACTGAGCCCGCCCTGGAGCATCTCGCCGCTCGAGTCGTAGCTCGAAGTCGCCCCGAGGAGCGCCAGAGCGTCGTTCGTGGCCGCCAGTCCGCTGGCGAGGAGTCGACGGTTGTTGCGGGAGCAGCGCCGTACTTGGTCGAGTACGTCGCGCAGTGCGACCTGACGCTGGCGCATGAGCTGGCCGGTGAGCTCGTCGTCGACGCAGTCTGCGAGCTCGCCGAGCGTCGAGCCGGAAGGCAGCCGGTGAGCGCTGTGAGCGATCTGAGCTGCGGTCTCTCGGCGGCGCCCGGCGTCGGTGAGCTCGGCTACAGCAGCCGCGACCTCCGACGTGCTGGCGGCGAGCCAGCGCTGGTCTCCGGCGGTTAGGATCAGGTTCTGCTCTCGCAGCTTGAACAGCAGTTGTTCGAGCGCACGCTGCTCGTCCTCCAAGCAGGTGAGAAGACCGGAGCATTCGTCGTGTGGACTCTGGCTCGGTTCGTCGTTCAATGCTGCTCCTTACGTACGGTGTCTACTGGATGACAAACCCGGTGTAGTAGACGGCACTGACCTGCTCGGCTGCGCCGTCGACAGTACCGGTGATCTTCTGGCACTGCTTCAAGATCTCGTTCTGCACGACTTGGCGCTGGGCTGGGGCGAGAAGACCCTGGTAGGTCTGCTGGCCGAAGATCGCTATGATGTCGTTCTCGATCTCCGGTTGGTCGTTGGATATCGTCGCCGGTACAGCCACTGCTGTCAGCTGCAAGGAGATCGATACCTGCACGAGGTGGCCGTCAGACAGATTCACCGTCAGCTGGTCCAACGGAAATATCTTGCCTGCAGGTACGGCCTGCCCAGGCTTGTAGTGCGGTTTCAAAAGTATGCTCTTAGCTTCGTATCCTCCTATCAAGAGCACGATCAGGCCGATGATCAAGAACAGTTTCTTCTTGGATTTCTTGGGTGGCTCTTCAACTGTGTCGGCGGCTTTCGACTTCGACTTGACAGATTGGGCTGTGGCGCTCATGGCTGGCTCCGTTGTGATGAGAGGACGACGATATCGATTCGGCGGTTTAAGGCCATGTTCTGGGGGGTTGTGTTGGGAGCTAACGGGTGGCTGGACCCGTACCCTGTGGCTGAGAGGCGGTCGGCGGCTATGCCGTCCACCTTCTCGAGACGAAGGACGACGTTGACAGCTCTCACAGCGGAGAGCTCCTCGTTGGAGGTGAACACGCCTCCTAGTATCGGCTGATTGTCCGTGTATCCTTCGACGTCTATGTTGTAGGTGTCGCTTCGAAGCACTGAAGCCACGGTGTCCACGACGGCATTGCCGACCGATCCCAGGCTCGCCGAGTCCGTGGCGAAGAAGACCTTGTCGGCCAGCACCTGCACCACCAGACCCCTGGTCTGTTGCTGCAGGGTGACGTCGCTTGCAAGTCCCTGCTTGACGAGGGCGTTGTCGATCTGAGCTTGCAAGGCCGCCAGCGACGCCTTGGACACGCCCCCCGAGGAGGGAGTCGTGGTAGTGGTGGTCGTCGGGCCGAGAGGGTTCGGTACGAGCGACTTGTACTGGGTGCCGGCGGTCTGGGTGAGGCTCGCGTTGGCTAGGAGCCCCGAGCCGCTCGGGAGGACCCCGGGCTTGGGGTCGAAGGTCTGCTTCAGTCCTAGGGCTAGGGCGAGGAACTTCTTCTGGTTGATCGACGAGATGGCGAACAAGACGATGAAAAGAGCCAGCAGCAGGGTGATCATGTCGGCGTAGGTCAAAAGCCATCTCTCGCCGTTTTCGACCTCCTCCTCGTGGTTCTGGTGGCGTGCGCGCCTGCTCATGCTGCTAGCGCCTCGTCCTTGGTCCCCGGAGGAAGGTGCGATTCCATGCGGGCTTTGATCATCCGCGGGCTGCTTCCCGCCTGGACGGCCAGCATGCCGTCGACGATCATCCGTTTGCGTAGCACCTCAACCTGTGACGCCCGCTTTAGTTTGTTAGAGATCGGAAGCCAGAACACGTTCGCGGCCATGACACCCCACAGTGTCGCCGTGAAGGCCGAGCCGATCGCTGCGCCGATGGTCGCAGGGTTGTTGAGGTTCTGCAGCACGTGGATGAGGCCCACGACGGTTCCGATGATCCCAAGAGTCGGTGAGAACCCGCCGAGGTCCTGGAAGAACTTGGCTCCCATCTTGTGGTGCTGCTCGGCTGCGGCGATCTCACCTTCGAGGATGTCCTGCATCTCGTCGGGGTCGGTGCCGTCCACTGCCAGCTGCACGCACTGACGCACAAAAGGGTCGGTTATGTCCTTGGACGCCGATTCGAGGGCTAGGAGGCCCTCCTTGCGGGCGATGGAGGCGAACTCGAAGATCCGCTCTATGTCCTCTGACGTGTCGGGGTCGGGCACCCCGAACGCTGACATCAGGATGCCTTTGATCTCCTTTATATCGCGTTTCATGAATCCCGCTGCTCCCACTGCGAGTGTCCCGCCGAACACCAGGACCAGAGGGGCCGGCTTGAACAGTACGGCCGGGTTCGAACCGTCCAGCATCATCGCGAGGAAGACGCAGGCGAGGGCCCCTCCAACTGCCATCGGGGTGAGTCTGTCCAGGGCGCCTTTCATCGGGGGTCGACCCCCGGTTGGATCGACTCGGCGGGGGCGGAAGCGTCGGCTTCGTCCGACGTCTGCGTGCCGCGGAGCAGGCGGAGCTTCTTTCCATCCACAGGATCGGGAGTACAGTTCGACAGGCGGAGGATTCTCGCTTTTACCTCCACAAGCTCGTCGATTATCTGGTCCAGGGTCTCCTGGACGAGGTAGCGTGTCCCGTTGACAAGGGTTATGACCGTGTCAGGGGTCTCCTCTACTTTTTCGATCAGGTCGACGTTCACCGCTATGCGGTTCCCGGTTCCGAAGTGGGTCAGCACAATCATCCGAAGTCCTCCTACGAGGCGCTGCCGCAGGCGGAAGCGCTCCCCGATTCTCGGTGGACCTCAGAAACTGCTTGAGATACCCCATAGGGACGAAAGCCGCGTCGTGTGCAGAATCCCCCTTCAGGCGCGGTCTTCGGTAGGGGAGCTCCGCTGATCCCCGTGTTGGCCTGTTTGGCCGTCTTGTCCTGAGACCAGCCGGTTCAGCTCCGCTCGGGTGGCTTGCTGGGAGTAGGTGTGGAGCACCCAGCTGATTATCGAGCCCAGGATCCAACAGCCGATCAGGGCTATCAAGAAGCGCTCCCCGGCGACTGATCCGCTGATGTCACCGTTTAGGATTCCCGGTACCATCGGCAAGCTGACGGCGACTGCTCCCGCTATGACAAGCTCGGGGTGGCGGACGCTCATCTCAGCGCTGACTGGTTCCCGCTGCTCTCGGCGACTTTCGAGGCGACCTGCGACCAGTCGACCGGCCTGATACGGCTCACGGTCGCCGATGACGCCGTCGTAAGCAGACCCCTGGCGCTGGCCGCGGCGTCGGTGAGTTGAGTTGACGCCTCGTCCCGCTCAGCGCAGTCACGGACATCGTCTATGCGCACTACCCTGGCCCGGACGGGCTCACCGAAGGACCTCGACTCTTCACTTAGAAGGTCGACCAGGGCCGCTACCCACCTGGCCGGGGTCGATGGGTGTTCGCCCAGGCGCATCACGGGAATGCCGAGCCTGAGGATGCTCGCAGGTGAGGCGGTCGCTTCGATCCTGTCGACGACGATGGCGTCGACCCCGCCGATGGCCTCCACCCATCGGTCTACGTCGTCGCTTTTGTGCAGTGCGTCCACTACGCCGATCACCATCGTCGGGCGCAGCGCTGATATCAGGTGACGCGCCCAGACCGTCGAGTCGGAGCCGTTAGGCGAATCGACAGCCACCACTCCGACACGGCCGCGCCGAAGGCTGGGTCCGACCTCCGTGGCGTCGGCGGCATCGCGCATGTACAGTTCCTCGCGGACGGGGAGCTCCCCGCTTCGGGGACTTGCGACGCCGACGGTCGACGGGTCCCAGCCCTCTTGAGCGACGAGTCGCGCGGCTTCGCTTAGCGCTCTCTGTCCCGCTCCGACGACCACGACAAGTGAGCCGGGCCGCTTCGGAATCCGAGGTGCAGCGGGTATGGTCTCGAACAGGGCCGACAGAGCCGCCATGGTGCTAGATCCCCCGGCGATCATCGCCTCGACCCTTGTCGCTGATTCTGCTTCGAGGCCGAGCTTGGTCAGCTCTTGCCGCAGAGCCGACTGCCTGGTGATGGCCTCTGACTCGACGGGCCGGCCCGCTTGACCGAGGTACGACATGCCGTTCAGATCAACCAGGTCTTCAGTCGACAGGTCAGCCGGCAGGAACAGCTCGCTACCCAGAAGCTCAGGCTCGTCAGTGGCGATCCCGGCTGCGTAGGAGGACTCGTGATCCGACCCGGCTGCTGCTGCGGCGAGCCCCGACTCGTCTAGAGCGATCCCAGAGCGCTCGGGAGCTCCTGTCATGCGGGCCACGCCGCTCAATACCTTTTCGAAGGAGCTCTGATCGGCAGGACCGTGTAGGTCTGGGCTCTTCATCGAAGGCGCGACGCTGACGAGGTCGGTGTCCTCGGTTAGGTCGGCCATAGCGGCGAAGATGTCTGTGGGCGCAGAAGTCAGCCCGGCGGGCCGGCGCAAAGTGGTTCCGTTTGCGCCGGCGCCGCTCCGGGGCTCGCCGACGTAGGAGCGCAGGTCGGTCGTCGGTGCCGGCTTGGCGCGGACTGCAGACACGCTCGGAGCAGTTGCGGCGCTTGCCGAGGTCGTGACCGCTGCCCGCGAAGGAGAGGCAGCTACGGGTGCTGTCCGCCCTGGGGCCCGACGGGAGCTCTGTTTCTTCGAGCCCTTCGAGCTGGCCACAGGGGCGGAAGCGAAATGCTTCCCAGACCTACGGCGCTTGGTAGAAGCCTTGGAGGACGCCGCCCTGCCCGCTAGGTCGTAGGGATCGCGTTCGAGCTCGTCGGGGGCGTCCACGACGAGGCGGTACTGCTCCCGCTGGAACAAGCCGAGCACTCCACCGGACCTGAACGTCTCAGCGCGTGATATCACTGGATCGTTACCGTAGGTGGTCCGGATCTCCTCGAGGAGCACCCGTACGTCAGGACCCTCAAACTGGCGCTGTAGCGACATTTACTACTCCTACTCTCTCGACTCGGACTTGCGGACCGAGCTCACTTACGGACAACACCGTTACTCTTCTTGCTCCTACTGCCGTGAGCTGCTGCAGAGGTTGACGCAGGCGGCTGGCGCATACCAGCACTGCGTCCCGACCGGTCTCCTCGATCTGGGTGGCGACGGACTGGATCTCCCTGACGAGCGCCTCGGCCAGGCGAGCATCGACCGCCAGGTAAGGACCCTGCTCACTGGTCTTGACCGCCTCGAGAAGCTGACGTTCGAGTATGGCGTCGAGGGTCATCGCCGCCACCGTGCCGTCCTTGGCGTGCTGGGCTGTTATGGCAGGGCCGAGCGCCTGGCGGGCAGCCTCGATCAGGCCCTCCGGATCGCGGTTGACCCGCGCTTTGACTGTGATCGCTTCGATGATGCGCACTAGGTCTCTGATCGCGACGCCCTCGTCGAGGAGAGCGCACAGGACGCGATGAACGTCTGTGAGGGTCAGCTGGGCTGTCGCCATCTCGTCGAGCACGGCAGGGTCTGTCGCCTTGAGACGGTCGAGGAGCTGGCGGACCTGCTGAGCTGAAAGCAGCCGCCCGGCGTAGCGGACGCACACCTCGCCGAGGTGGGTGGTGATCACCGAGGAGCGGTCGATCACCGTGGCACCGGCGACCAGCGCCTGCTGGCGTGCCTCGCTCGGAACCCACTTGGCGGCCAAGCCGAACACCGGCTCGGTGCACGGCTCCCCGGGAACGAGGTCAAGGCCTTCCCCGATCGCCAGGAAACGTCCGGGTGGGGCGGTACCTGAGGCCGTGTCGACACCGTTTATGCGAATCGAGTAGCTGTCGGGGTCCAAGGTTACGTTGTCCCTGGTCCGAACCGACGGGATGATCATGCCTCTCTCCAAGGCGAGCTTGCGGCGTAGGCCTTTGACTCTTTCAAGGAGATCCCCGCCGCGGGTCGTGTCGACCAGGTCGATCAGGTTCGTGCCGATCTCAAGCTCGAGAGGCTCGACTTTCATTTCGGCGGAGAGAGCCTGAGGGCTGTCGGGGTCCAGGGCGGGCGTCGCAGCCAGCTCCTTTGCGTCGTCGGCCACCTTGGCGGCTGCGGCGGTGGCGCGCCTAGCCAGGACGAACAGGATGGCGGCGATGGCCAGGAAGGCGAAGTGCGGCAGTCCGGGGATTATCCCGAGGAAGGCCATCGCCCCCGAAGCGATCGTGATCGCTCGGTGCTGGCGGAGCACCTGCGAGATCACGTCCGAACCGAAGTTGTCCTCGTCGGTCGCCGCCCTGGTGACGATCAGGCCGGTGGAGATCGACAGCAGAAGCGCCGGTATTTGCGACACGAGGCCGTCACCGACGCTGAGCAGGCTGTAGCGGTGCACGGCGTCGGTGAGGGACATGTGCTTTTGCACAATCCCCACAGCCAGCCCGCCGATCAGGTTGATGGCGGTGATCACGATGGCGGCTATGGCGTCGCCTCGGACGAACTTCGACGCACCGTCCATGGCCCCGTAGAAGTCGGCCTCGTCGGCTGTCTCGCGGCGCCTTCTACCCGCCTCGGCTTGGTCTATGACCCCCGAGTTGAGGTCGGCGTCGATCGCCATCTGCTTACCCGGCATGGCGTCCAAGGTGAAGCGGGCGGCGACCTCGGCGACCCGGCCGGCGCCGTTGGTCACGACCACGAACTGGATGACTATCAAGATCAAGAAGACGACCAGGCCGACTACGATCTGGCCTCCCACCACGAAGTTCCCGAACGACGAGATAACCGCCCCTGCGTAGCCGTGTAGCAGCACCAGGCGCGTGGCGGACACGTTGAGAGCGAGACGAAAAAGCGTCGCCACCAAGAGGATGGACGGGAACACGGAGAAGTCCAGGGGCTTCTTGACGTGCATGGTCATCAGCAAGATGATCACCGCAGCGGAGATGTTGGCGCTGATCAGCACGTCGAGGACTACGCTCGGCATAGGCACGACCAGCATGACCACGATGGCGATGACTGCGGCGGGAACGCCTATCAGACCGGAGCGGCTACGCAAGGGGAACCTCGTATCGAGCGGGGAGGGGTCGGGACTGTCGTGGACCGTCCGTGGCCCTTCTGGCTCGCCGTCCTGGCGTTGCGCCAGTTTTTGTATCGGCGCCGACAGCGCCGGCCTTTAGGGGGTCAGCGTCACTGAGAGCTAGTGGTGCGTCGCGTTGGTAGCTGAAGCATCCAGGGCGGTTCGGGCTCGTCGGGCTTTGGCCAGGATGGCTTCGGCGGTCTTGGTCTACACAAAGGGGTGGGGGTCATCGTTCCAGTGCTCGGTCCAGGTCTCGATGGCCTCGATGAGCGAGTCCACGGAGCTGAACACTGCGCGCTGGAGGCGGCGCTTGGTCAGCAGCGAGAACCAGCCCTCTACCTGATTGATCCAGCTCGAACTGGTGGGCGTGAAATGAAGATGCCGCCGGGCTCGTTTGGGGTGGGCCAGCCATTCGGCCACCGGCGGCGCCTTATGGGTGGCCAGGTTGTCGAGCACGACGTGGATCTCCTGATCCTTGGGCAGGTGGAGATCGATCAGCTTGAAGAAGGCCAGCACGTCGGTGGCGGTGTGGCGCTTGCGGGTGTCGTAGAGGACCTCGCCGGTGGCCACGTTCATCGCCGCGAACAGATCGGTCGTGCCATGCCGTTTGTAGTCGTGAGTCATGGTGCCCGCCCGGCCCCTGATCATCGGCAGCGATGGCTGGGTCCGATCGAGCGCCTGTACCTGGGTTTTCTCGTCGAAACTGAAAGCAGCCGCCCCGGCCGGAGGGTCCAGATAGAGCCCGACCACATCAACCAGCTTCTTCTCGAAGTCCGGGTCGTTGGAGATCTAGAAGGTGTCGATCCGCCACGGCTTGAGCCCGTGCTTGCGCCAGATCCGGGCCACAGTGTCCTTGCCCAACCCATGACGGGCTGCCATCGTTCTGGTCGTCCAATGCGTCGAGCCGTCGTCGGGGCGGACATGCAACGTGTCATGAACGACCGCCGCCTCCACCTCTGAGGTGACCACCGATGGCTTCGCCCCGCGGCCTTTGGCGATCCGGCCCACCCCTTCCACGCCCTCGCGCTCGAAGCGTCGCCGCCATGCTCGGATCGAGTTCGACGCCACCTTCACCTGCCGAGCCGTCTCATAGATCGACACCCCGTCAGCGGCCATCAGCAGCGCCTCGGCCTGAACCACCGTGCGATGCGGAAGCGACGGCGAGCGCGCCATGCGCTCCAAAACCTTCCGCTGCTCGGCAGAGACCACCAACGGACGAGCTGTCAGCACCGACATCATGCTGCCAGCCTAGACGCTTCAGCTATTCAAGCGACGAACCACTAGGAGACTAGGTCGAGTTCTTGGACCAGGTCCCTCATGAGCCGCCCTCTTGGGCTGTGCGGGTCATTCTCAGCCACGCCTTGACCTATTGCATCTTGGATGACAATCTCGGCGTTAGCTACAGCACCTCTGAGTGCCGCTTCCCTTGTCTTCAGCTCAGCTAGAAACCCAAAGCTCGGTCCGTTACGTACCTGGTGAAGCCAATCCGTCACGCCGAGAATACGCATCTCAAGGGACTGCGATTGCTGGGAGGCATGCATGCGTGTCTCGCTCAACACGTCACGAAGGAACCCAATCCTAGCTGACGAGGCGAGTTGTAACCAGGTTGCCATGTCGACATTGCATCCGTACTGACGGCCAGCCATGTGCCCGAATGGCTCACTTAGAGAACCACGGCGAAACAGGACGGTTGACGGCTCACCGATTAAGTTCATACAGCGGGCTAGACAGAGATCCCCGATCTCGACTCCATCAAGAATCGCATCGCAGGTCACCGCCATCTCAAGGCCGGGCAGAAGGCCGCCCCGGTCCCCCTTCTCGTCAATCCAGGCACGACACGACGTCACAAAATTAATGGAAGGGTCAGTCTCCATCAGGGCGGCCATTCTCTCTACCATCGGCGGAGATAAACGATCATCATCCATGAGGAGATTCACATATTTGCCCCGCGCGTACCTGAGGCTTTGCGCAAAATTCTCGGCGGCACCTAGGGCCGGTACGTTTCGATGATACACGAGTTTCACGTAGGGTCGGTGGGAACACCAGACTCTAACCAGATCCTCTGTTACTGTGTCCAAGCTGTCGTCTGATACGATAATCTCGACGTTCGTATACGTCTGATTTGCAGCCGATTCGAGTGCCTCCAGGAACATATCTGGGCGCATGTATGTGGGTATTATAATAGTGACTAAGGGGGATTTCACTTAAAATCAGCCAGTTCTGGCAACATCAAGGAATACAGACATACGAAGTACATTTTGCCAGATACCCCGAGAAAAGATCTCGCTACGGAAGCGTCCTTCGGTCTCAAATCCTAGCTTTTTGTATAGAGATACCGCTGCATGGTTTGTCTCAAATACCTCCAGATATATCTTGGTAAGATGCAGTTGTTTGAAACCGAAAGCTAAGAGCTCCCGTGAGGCTGACTCAGCCACCCCTTTTCTTTTGAAGGTTGGATCCCCAATGAGGAGACGAGCGTACTCAGCTTTTTGGTTTCTATGGTCAATATTGACAAGAGCAATTGTACCGACCGGTGTTCCATCGTCAAGAATTATTACAAACATCATGTCATTCTGGTCTCTGAGGTAGGCTTCATACCAAAGGCCCTGCGTACTAAGCGATACCGGGTCCGCTGAAAAGAAAGCTTCGATAGCTGCGGAAGACTGGCGCCATTTAGCGACCAACTCTAGGTCCTGTCGTTCCAAAGGCCGAATTGCCGCCAGCTTTTCAGGCATGGACCATATTCCTGCTTACAATTGAGTCCAAACTCTCGCTGATGTACTTGATCTCATCAAAACCCAATCCCAAGTGCATCGGTAGAGAGAGCAGGCGTCGGTGCGTCCATTCAGCTCTGGGACAGCTACCCTTGGCGTAGCTGTACATTGGATAATCAGTGTTGATACGGTAGTGTACACCGGGTGCTATTCCGGCGCTGTTCAGAGCGAGAATTGTTTCGTCTCGATTCTCGACTAGGATCGGATAAAGATGTCGAGAAGTTTCGCAGCCTGGCGCAATCGGGACTGTTCTAACAGCGTCGTGATTTTTGAGGCAGTTATCATACCACGTCCCTAGCTGCCTACGATAAGCGTTGTCTCGATCCAGGTAACGAAGCTGTACCAATCCTATAGCCGCCATAATGGAGTTCCCGTGGTACTTGAAGCCCACCGACTCTACGTCGTACATCCACTTGTATGAACCACTTCCATGGGTCCTAGTGTAGGTATCTTTGTTTATTCCAAGCCACGACAATTCTCGTGCATATGTGTCGTCGTCTGGATCACTGAAGCACACCATGCCCGAGTCAGCCGTGGGAAGGTTTTTCACTGCCTGAAAGCTAAAGACCACGGCAGACGCTCCGGCGCCAATCTGAGCGCCATTTAGCCTGGTCCCAGCAAGGTGTGCGGCGTCAAGAACGAGGTCCAGGCCGTGAGCTGCGCAGAGTTTGGCAACCTGCTCGTAGTTTCCGCTGTTTCCGCCGATCCCGACGTACATCACTGCCTTTGTTCGAGGAGTAATTGCCTTCTCCACGCTTTCTGGGTCGAGGCATAGGGTATCGTCAATATCCGCGAAGACTACTTTCATGCCTTCGTAGAGCAGGGCATGGTTCGTCGAGACAAATGTGAGCGGAGTTGAAATGATCTCATCACCCTCTGACCACTTCCGACGAACCTTGAGTGCCTTCACAGCCAGATGGAGACCACTTGTAGCTGAGTTGACAAATAATGCATGAGTTAGCTTCGTATATGCCTTCCAGGCCTCCTCGAATTGGATAGTCTTGAATCCGGCGCCTGTCCATCCTACGGTGAGACATTCGCGTATCTCGTTGAGGCATTCTTCTACCTCGTACTGGGGTCGGAAAAGTTCTATGTCCACGTATTCCTCCGTCTGGGGACTGGTGATCTCTGGATTAGTTGCGTGTAGCGACGAGGCGCTTCCCGGGTCGGAATGTCGCGTCCGGCCAACGGGCCGTGAGTAGCTCCACGTTGTGCTGAAGGCGGCTGAAACGTTCTGGCCCGGACTGTGATTCGAGATGGATAAGACAGGAGGCTGGCTCGTAGACGATCTCCCACCCGGCTTGCCGAAGTCCTAGGCACAGATCAACGTCCTCGTTGCCATTCCAGTATTGCTCACAGAAGCCACCAACCTCTTGGAACGCCGTTCTCCGGACTGCTATTGCTGCCGCCGTGACGGCCTCGACGTCGCAAAGCACTGAAGCGTGCGGGTAGTCGGCTGGTTTTCCAACGTAGCGGTGGACGCCATGAAGTTCGGCACCGATTTCTTGAATGTCAATCCCCGCATGCTGGATAGATCCATCTGGGTACAGGAGGCGTGCGCCGACAGCGCCGACGGTGGGTTCTTGGTCCAAGAGTGCGAGCATGGCGTCGAGCCACCCTGGGAGAGCTACCGTGTCGTTGTTCAAGAAGACGACCGTGTCACTGCGGGCAGCGGCGAATCCCTGGTTGCAAGCCTTGGCGAAACCTAGGTTCACGTGGTTTCGTATTACTTTGAAGAGCTCAGCATCTCCTTCGATGCGCGCCGTGGCGTCTGTCGAGGCGTTGTCGACCAAGATTACTTCCACGCCTGAGCAGTCGGTGGTCTCGGCGACGCTCTGGAGGCATGCCGAGGTTAGCTCGGCCTTGTTAAAACAGGGTATGACGATGCTGGCAGGGGGGAGGGCTCCGGTGGATCCCGAGCGGGGTATTTGTATCTGCAAGCTTGTGGGTCGCTGAGGCGCTTTCGCAGATAACTCGGTTGCGATGGAAATGTCGGCTAGAAGGTCTGGCGCTATCGCAGCTGCGTCGGAAAGTATGCGCCGGTACTCGACCCCGGATGCGGTCGCTGCTGACGCAGAGAAGGCTTCTCTGGCGGCCGGGTCTTTGAAGGCAGCCCAGGCGACCGCAGCCGAGAGCGCTCGAAGCACTACCGGGGCATCAGATCGCGCCATTGCTATCAGTGGGCAGGAAGCCGCGAAGCCGGCCTGGCGGAGGCGGGTCGACCACACCAATGCCCTAGGGGTGTCTAAGCGATGAGATAGTTTCGCAGCCGTTGCGAGTACGAGCTGCGCGTCTATAGACTGCCGAAAGCAAGCTTCAAGAGTGCGGTCAGCTGCTTCGCCCTTCAGCTGTAGCGCCTGGGCCATGAAGAGCTTGAGCTTGGATGCCGGCAAGGCGGCAGCCAGTTCTGCGGTGTCGCGCCCTGCGGCGTCTAGCAGTTCGATCACGTTTCCCAGGTGCGAGTCGAGCACACCCTCTTCGCTTAGTGCGTTCAAAAGAGCATCAGCTGCTTCTCCCGGACGTCCAAGCGCCGACAGCGCCTGTGCGCGATAGGCGGCTATAGAGCCAGCTGCCTGGGAGAATCCGTCTTGGTCGCTGACGCCGGTGACCACCGAGTCGAGCAACTCCAAGGCACGCGAAGGGTCGCCTGAGGCGAGGTGCAAGGGTGCTTCTAGTGCGGCGACAGTACTAGCATCTCCTCCTTCCGTGCGGAGACGGTCACACATGGCGAAAGCTTCGTCGGTGCGTCCGAGTGCAGCTGCTGCGCTGATGGCGCTGTGGAGGGCAAGTCGCCTCGTGATCTGATTGTCGCTGACATCGAGCGCTTCTAGGAGGTATCTGAGGCCCTCTTCGGTGTTTCCTGCCAGGACAAGGGATCGGCCGAGCGAGGTCAGTGTGTACCCGCGGTCCCACACGTCGGTATCTTCCGCTTCCGCTCGGGCCAGCCGAATGTTGCGCTCCGCCTTGTTACGTGAAGCCATCCTTTGGTCCGTGTATCCCATGTGGAGTATCCATCCACCGTCGCTGAGCTCCGCTTGGAGTATGGATTCATGGCTGCCCCGGCGGGCAATCTGCTCGTGCAGTCGTCCCGTCCACTCACAACGGTCGCGCCGGAAGAGCCGCGCAGCGTGGTGGGAGAATCCCGAGCCCGCTCCTGCACCCGTGACGTTGTCGATTCGTACAGACCACGCATCTATGTCGGGCCTGGTTGAGACCAGCAGGGACCGCAGTTGCGCGGCGTTGTCGGTCTGGAGGGTCTCGTCAGCGTCGAGCCACAAGATCCACTCTCCGCTGCAATAGCTAAGCGCTTCGTTGCGAGCCCTCGAGAAGTCGTCATCCCAGTAGCCTTCGACGACGGTGGCGCCTGCAGCGCGTGCCAGCAGGACAGTAGCGTCGGTCGATCCAGTGTCGTAGACGACGATCTCGTCGGCGAATCCCTCTAGCGACGCCAAACATTCCCCGATGAGCTCCTCCTCGTCCTTGGTGATCAGGCATGCCGACACCATCACGGGTCGCTCGGCCGTCGCATCTGGGCCGTGCGCGCTTAGGAAACGCGCTCGGTTGGATTCCTGCTCTGCGTACCAGTCCAACCCGTTGGCGTCGAAAGTCTTATGCCCTTCGTGATGTACGAAGGACTCGTGACTGATTACTAGCTTGAAGCCTGAGGCAGTTATACGTCTGCACAGGTCGTCGTCTTCGAAACCACCTATGCCGTATCCTTCGTCGAATCCTCCCAGATCCTCGAACACCGACCGCCGGACCGCAAGAGCGAACCCCACCAGGCGCGTGGCAGGCGAGATCATGGAGCGGTGAGCCGCAGACCAGGCACGTGCGAAGCGGCGCATCTCTGCGGGTTTGGTATAGTCAGCTTCAGCGACGACCTGCGGGCCTGAGACGAAGTTGGACCTTGGACCTGCTGCACCCACCTGAGGGTCGTCGAAAGTTGCTATGAGAGGTTCTATCCACCTCGACGGCAGCAGAGTGTCGTTGTTCAAGAAGATGATGATGTCGTTGCGAGCTAGCGCTGCTGCGTCGTTGCAACCCCCGGCGAAGCCCCGGTTTACTTGGTTGGTGATGACTTCTATCCACGGGTAGGCTGCCAGACCTCTGGGAGTGGCGTCGGTGGAGCCGTTGTCTACGACCACCACTTGGTCCTTGACTCCGAGGGTCGGTCTGAGGGAGTCGAGGCAGGCCTTGGTGGTCTCCCAACCGTTCCATGCAAGAATCGCGACTGTTACGGGTGTGCGGCTCATCGGCTTTAGGATCGGCTGGAACCGGGCAATTCTTGATGTTGTAGGAAAATACGCCTACCCCCGCAAGGAGCCGATCGTTCCGGCGGGTTCTTTGTGTGATTGCTCTCAAGTCGCCGGTGCTCGGAGACGAGGACTATGTTGCTGAACCCGGCGACCGGCCGGCTAACAGTTAACCAGGGTCTCGAAGGAGTCGGGGCCTGCTTCCCAGGAGGAACGGATGTCTTCTCTAGTAGTAAATAACAACCTGTCGGCTCTTAACGCCTACAACAACGTAAACCAGACCGATATGGCGATGTCGAAGGCTATATCGCAGTTGTCGTCAGGTCTGCAGATCCAGACCGCCGCTGATAACCCCGCCGGGTACGTCACCGCGGAAGGTCTTCAGTCCCAGGCTAACGGCTACACGCAGGCCATAAGCAACGCCCAGAACGGCGTCTCGCTCATCCAGACCGCGAGCGGTGCGCTGAACCAGGTCGTTTCTATCCTGCAAACCATGAACTCTCTGGCGCTAGCTTCGGCGAACGGTGCTACCAACGACAGCAACTCGCTCAACGCTAATCAGCAGGAGTTCACTGCGCTGTCCAACCAGATCGACCAGATCTCCCAGACGACGCAGTTCGGTACCACCCAACTGCTGAACGGCAGCTTCTCGCAGCAGACCCTGCAGGTCGGGGCCTTCGACACCGTAAGCAACGTCATCACCCTTACCATTCAGGGCATCAGCACTGGTGCTCTCAACATAGCTACTACAGCGGTGTCGGTGAGCAACGCTGCAAGTGCCCAGGCGGCCGCATCGGCTGTGCAAGCTGCCATCAGCCAAGTGGCTTCGATAGAGGCAGCGGTCGGTGCAACGCAGAACCAGCTCAACGCAGTCGTAGCGAACCTCACCGTGGGTCAGCAGAACCTGCAGTCAGCGTACTCGAGCATGGTCGACGTGAACTTCGCCCAGGCGACCACCACGTACAGTACGGATCAGATCCTCATGCAGTCGGGCGTTGCGATGCTCTCACAGGCGCAACAGACCCCGTCGCTGGTCCTCAAGCTGCTTCAGTAGACGTAGTTTCAAACCACGAAGGGACTGCCGGTCCCGGGCGTCGACCCGGGGCCGGCGGGCCCTTAAGGTTCCACAGAGCAACCCTGCCAGCCTTGGCCTGGCCTTACTAAGTGACGAAGGAGGTATAGCTAATGTCATCCACATCATCTGGTACCTCCGTGGGCGGTGGGAGTCTTACCACCCCACCCATAGTCTCCTACGGTCTCGTGTCGGGGATCAACACCCAGCAGGTCATTGCTGCCGAGCTCCAGCCGTTCCAGATTCCGATCAATAACCTGACGTCGGAGCAGTCGACGATCTCGTCGAACGTTGCAGACTACCAGCAGATCAATTCTGACCTGCTTGCGTTGCAGACCGCTGCCAACACGCTCGCTATGCCGTCAGGATGGAACTCCCGATCAGCAACGTCGTCGAACACTGCGGTAGCCACGGCTAGCGCAGGTCCGGGCACGCCGATCGGATCGGTGCAGTTCACCGTCACCCAGCTCGCCTCGGCCAACACGATCGTCTCATCAGGCAGCGTATCTTCCACTTCCCAGGTGGTTACGTCCAACCCGGCCCTGCTCATCTCCGAAGGCGCCAACCAACTCGGGTTCGCTTCCCTGGCGGCCGGCAGCAGCGTCGCACTGGGCGCTCATACCTTCAGCGTGACCCAGGCCTCACAGGCTGCTTCTCTGACCGGCACCTCCACCCCCGGGTCGTCCGGAACGGCCACCACGATAACAGCCTTGAACAACACGGTCGACGTCACTGTAAACGGAACCGCCTACGCTCTGAGCCTGGCCGCGAGCCCGTCTGGCGGCTACAGCTCCTCGGCTCTCCTAGCTGCTGTGAACTCGGCGATCAGCTCTGCAGGCGCCTCCGGGGTCCTACAAGCCGGCTACGACAGCGCCGGCCATCTTGTGTTGTCGACTGTCGACCAGGGCTCCTCGCAGAGCCTGGCCGTCACGGGCGGCACGGCGCTAAGCACCCTCGGACTGTCAGCTGCGAGCACCACCGGCGTCGACGCGATCGTCAACGTGGACGGCACTGCCAACACCATCTCGACTGTCACCCCTGGTGCTGCCCTCACCCTCAGCGGTCCGTCCGGCGCTACCTACACGGCCACCCTTGCAGGCTCGGGGTCTCAGACGTACGTGAATAGCTCCCTGATATCCGTTGCGTCGATCAACGCGACGAACGTAAGCACGGGCAGCGGCTCGCTGGCCGATGTCGTCTCCAACATAAACGCCTCGGGGACCGGAGTGACAGCGTCGGCGGTCCAGACATCCGCTGGTTCCTACGTGCTGCAGATGTCGTCGTCGCAGACCGGAACGAACGGTGACCTCTCCGTCGACCCCAACGCCTTCTCCTCATCGACCTTAGGTAGCCTGCGCACCGCCGTCGCCGGCGCCAACGCCGAACTTCAAGTAGGTGGAACGTCGGGCTACACGGTGTCCTCCCAGACGAACACCTTCTCGGGTCTCCTGCCCGGACTGTCCGTTACGGCACAGCAGGTGAGCTCCACGCCCGTAACAGTCACTGTCGGCAACGACGCGTCAGCCGCTGCCAGCTCGGTCGGTAACCTCGTGAGCGACGCCAACACGGTGTTGTCCGACCTGCAGAAATACGCCGGATACAACCAGGCGACCAAGCAGGGTGGGCCGCTCATGGGATCGGCGATCCTCCAAGGCCTGACGAACTCGATCCTATCGGCGGTCGCCTCCACAGTCGGAACGTCCGGCGTGGGCAGCGCCGCTAACGTCGGAATAACCATCAGCAACGGACAGCTGAGTTTCAATCAGACCACTTTCGAGGCGGCTTTCAACGCGAACCCGGCCCAGGTGCAGTCCGTATTCGCTCAGGGAGGCACATTCACACCGTCGTCGCAGTCGTACTCGGGTCAGGTTTCGTTCTCCTACGCAGGGCCCACGACACTCCCGGGTACCTACGCCATCGACGTGTCGCATTCGGCTACGCAGGCCAGTGATCTGGGAGCTACTTTGCCCGGCGGAGCTGTAAGTGCAGGGGAGACCCTCACGATCGGGGCGGGTTCTGCGAGCGCCACCTACACCACTACCTCGGGGCAGTCTCTCGCGTCGATCGCAGCGGGCCTGAACAGCGCATTCGCATCTCAGGGCATGTCTCTCTCCGCGCAGGTCGTAGGAGGCACACAACTCCAACTCGTCTCTGCAGGATACGGGTCGGCGACCTCGTTCAACGTGAGCACAACCAACACTGCGTCGGGGACCCTGGGACTGACAGGCGCCGCCTCCAGCGCAACCTTCTCCGGGACCGACGTCGCCGGGACCATAAATGGGGTAACCGCTACCGGGTCCGGTCAGTTCCTGTCGGCTCCGACGTCGGACCCTACGCTGGCCGGTCTCGCCGTGCAGGTGACCGCGAGCGGCATAACCTCGTCCACGAATCTCGGATCCCTCACCTACACGCCCGGTCTCGCCCAAGCCTTGGCTACCGTGGCCAACTCGATGGCGAACCCGGCCACCGGTGCCATCACCCAGACAGTCCAGAGCATGCAGAACCAGTCGGCAGCCCTCACCCCGCAGATCCAGATGTACCAGAGGATCGTGAGCCAGGAGCAGCAGATGTTGAGCAACAAGTACGCCAACATGGAGTCCGTGCTCGGCACTTTGAAGAACCAGAGCTCCGCCCTTACGGGTGAGCTCGCGTCGATAGCAGCGAACGGATGACGTCAGGCAGGAGGCCAAGGTGACTGCGACAAACCAGCGAGCCGAGGAGATGCGGCTCAGGTACCTCACAGAAGCCATCGAGACGTCGACGCCGGCTTCACGGCTGACCATGCTCCTAGACGCCTTGGAGATGGACCTGGCCCGCGCCGACCGGGCCTTCGTCGACGGGTCGAACCCCAAGACCGTCAGCGACCTGCTGATCCACGCACAGGAGATCATCCTCGCCCTTCGGGACACGCTGGACACGTCGGCGTGGGAACCAGCCGGCCAGATAGGCTCCCTCTACGACCACTTCTATTCGGAGTTGGTGAGATCCAACCTGGAGAAGGACCGGGCGAGGGCAGCCGAAGTCGCGTCGCACGTAGCCACCCTCGCTGCGGCTTGGCGTGCCGCTGCGAGGTCCGTCGAGAAGACTAGCGTCGAATCGGGTGCGATAGGTTGAGCGGTACCGACTGGGACGAGCTCCTCGACTCCATGCAGCGACGCTTGGAGGCGATAGAGGCCATGTTTGTCTCGGACTCCCATGTGGCGGTAGAACCGTTCCAGCTGCCGGAGGGGATAGGACCACTGCCGAGGGAGCTTCGCCATCGGGCCGAGCAGCTGCTCTCCGATACCGTCGAGGCCGAAATCCGCTTGGAGCGCCTGATGGGCCTGACGGCCCGGCGCCTCCACGCAGTCTCGGGTGCTAAGGCCTTCGACGTCGGCCGTCCTGCTCCTACCTACGTCGATCAGTCCGCCTGAGCAGCCAGTCCGCCTGAGCTCGTAGCTCCCGGCCGCCCCGGCCGCCCCGGCCGCCTTGCGGCCCTCAGGGTCCAGGTGGGGCGTCGTGGGGTTTCGAAGCGAACACGGCTAGGTGTGCCTCTATCTCACAGCTGGGACCCTGATCCTCTCCGGCGAAGTCGGCGAGCGCCCGGTCGAACTCCCCGGCGGATAGGTGCCCTCCGCTGATTATCGCGCTCCGGGCGAACCTGAGGCGCTCGAGCATGAGCGAACGCTCCGCGCCGGCCGGGTCCGGCCGGTGGTAGGCGGCTTGCGGCAGGACTATCAGCGGTCCGGGTACCAGGCCGGAGCGGTCCAGCAGGCCTGCAAGGCGCCGCCCTATGAAACGGTCACCTCCCCTGGCTGCCTGGGAGGCCCTCAGGGCGCCTGCGAGAGCGACGAACGCCTCCGACGGCGCAGGGTCCGAGATCGAAAGGCCGTCGTCCACGTCGACTACGCACGCTTTCCCCCCCGACGCTAGGACCCGAGCGACCTCTCCAGCGGCACGGAGCGGGTCGGCTAGGTGCTGGAAGACGAACCGGGAAAAGACGAAGTCGAAGCTACCGTCGGGAAACGGCAAGGCGTAAACGTCGCCGGAAGCGAACTCTGTGCGCAAGGAGGCCGATGTGCTCCTCCCGGCGAGCGAGCCGCTGATCCGGCTTGCAGCCTCCAGGGTGTCGCTGTCACTGTCGACTCCTACCGTCACCACGTCCCCCTGCCCTGCCAGCTCAATGGTCGCCGCTCCGAAGCCGCAACCGACGTCTAGGACCCGCGACCCCTGGGGGAGGCTCAGTGATCCTATGAGGGCACGCCGCTGTGGTGCCGAAGCGACCGTCTGCACGGCCAGCCAGCGCAGATCGTCGGTCGCCGAAGCGACCTCGGCGTTCAGCGCCTCGTCGAGAGCAGCCCATAAGGCTTGGCGGTCGACTAGTAGACGCGAGCCGGATGCTGCGGAGCTCTGGGTAGTCTCGAAACTCGTCAAACTAAGCCTCCATCGTGGGTTTCTGATCTCTCAAGCACCGCCCTCCACGTGACGATACATCTGTTGGCCATGCTAGGACGGCATTGGCTCACCAATAGCGCCCAGGAGGGGCTCCACCCGAATTCGGGTTCGCCGGGCCATCGGTGCCGGTGACCATGGAGGAGATCGCCCGCCATGAGCGGCATCATTGACGTTCTTCATTTCGCTGTCGACGGTCTCACGACCCAACAGCAGGCAATAGCCAACAACCTCGCCAACTCTGAGACGCCCGGCTATACTGCCCAGGACGTCAACTTCCAGACCAGTCTCGCCCAGGCCCTGTCTTCGTCAGGTGGTGGCACAGCGACAGTCACAACCACGCCGAGTCAGGCTCTTCCGGCCACTAACGGTAACAACGTCAACACTGGTAATCAACTGGTTGCTGCCGAGCAGAACACCCTCCAATATCAAGCGACGGTAGATCTCCTCAACTCCCAGTTCCGTCTTGTGCAAGGTGCTGCGGGAGGGAGCTTCGCGTGAACCTATTCTCAGCTCTCGACATCTCGGGTTCGGGAATAAACGCATCCCAGACGTGGATCAACACCACCGCAGGCAATATCGCGAACGCAAACGACACGGTATCTACCAACTCGCCGGTCTACGCGACGCAGACCCCCTTCTTCCAGGCGATAGGCCAACTCGGTCAGGTCGGGGATGGTGTCGCAGTCACTTCGGTACAGCTTGGCAGCTCTGCCGGTGTCGTCCAGTACCAGCCGAACAGTCCCCTTGCAGACAGTCAGGGTAATGTTCGGGTAGCAAACGTCGACATGGGCAGTCAGATGGTCGATCTCATTGCAGCCCAAACAGATTACCAGGCAAACGCTTCGGCTCTAGCGAGCGCGAAGACGGCGTATCAGTCCGCACTGACGATAGGAAGCTAACGTGATCCCCCCTATTTCATCCCTTCCCGCTATTGGCTCCGGCACCGGAACGGCTGCTACCTCTCCAGCCGGTGGAAGCGGGTTATCTTCCTCGGCGGGATCGTCAGGCGGATCTTCAGGAGGCTTCTCGACCAGCGTCACCAACGCCATCGACCAACTCCAACAGGTTCAGAACTCGGCGTCTAGCTCAGCGGCACTTGCCGCGGCCGGTCAGGGCAACCTGGCAGACGCCATGATCGCCGCAACGCAGGCGTCAGTGGATACCCAGGTGACGACTGCAGTGGCCAACAAGGCTATAGCTGCGTTCACCCAGGTCATGAACATGCAGGTCTGATGTGTTCCCGGTACCGTCCAACCTAGTAGAACGGGCCCGATCGGGAGTAAGACAGTTCGCCAGCGGCTTCACGCCCGGCCAGAAGGCTGTGACGGTCGCGGCGGTATTGGTGGCCGTAGTCGGTGGTGGCGTACTCATGTCCGTCGCCGGCAAACCCACCTACGCGCCCCTGTACACGAACCTGCAAGCATCCGACGTGGCGAGCATCACCTCACAGCTGACCTCGGCGAAGGTGCCATACCAACTCACCAACGGTGGAACCACAATCATGGTCCCACTAAATGACGTGAACGCTGAGCGAGTAAGCCTCGCCGCTGCGGGCCTGCCGGCGACGTCGACGGTGGGACTCTCATTGCTTGACAAGACGGGTATCACGACGTCGAACATGACCCAGCAGGCGGATTACCTGCAGGCTCTCCAGGGTGAGCTCGAACAGACGATCGACTCGATCTCGGGCGTCGCGTCCAGTCAGGTGAACATCGCTCTGCCGGCGAACCAGAATTTCTCTCTTACCCAAGACAATCCCACCGGAGCATCCGTCTTGGTAACCATGTCGCAGGGACAGTCGTTGAGTAGCGGCGACGTCCAGGCGATAGTACACCTCGTCGCTTCGAGCATCCCTAACCTCAATTCGGCTGATGTCACAGTTGCTGACTCTAACGGCGACCTTCTCGCGGGACCGGGTGTGACAGCGGGTGCGTCCGGGGGTGGCGGTCAGTCGACTTCGTACGACAGCGCTGTGGCAGCGAAGGTGGTGGACTACCTGGCTAGCGTGGTCGGAACTGGCAACGCGGACGTCCAGGTGAACGCGACACTGGACTACTCACAAGTGTCGACGACCACTAACAGCATACAGCTGGGGCCGAACGGTAAGCCGGTAAGCTTCTGCACCCAAAACCAGCAGAGCAGTCAGACCTACACCGGGACGGGCGCGCCACCCGGAGGTACGGCCGGCACGATCACTGCGACGACGGTGGCTGGATCCACGGGGAACTATTCGAATACCACTTCCAACCAGACCTGCGAGACCAGCGAGCAGACACAGACCGTCCAGCAGGCCCCGGGAACGCTTAAGTCCGAGCAGGTTGCCGTGCTGATCAACTCGTTGGCTATACCCAAAGGTGTCAACTTGAAGGCGCTGCAGGCGGGAGTGGCTGCTGCTGCTGGTATCAACACTGCGCGGGGTGACCAACTTGCGTTCTCGACGATGCCGTTCAACACGAGCGCAGCCCAGCAAGCTGCGGCGGCAGCGAAAGCAGCGGCCGCATCGGGCAAGAGCAAGTCTCTCGACTCGCTGATCAGGACGGGCATCATCTTCTTGATAATCGCGCTCGTACTGTTCATGCTGTGGCGCTCAGCCCGCAAGGCGAGAATGGCGCCCACGGTGCTCGGCCCGGGCGAGCTTGAGGCTCTCCGGGCGGCTCGGGAGTATAGCCCGACGGCGCTGATGCCCGCCTACGGCAGCCCGGAGCTGCCGGTGGGCGCCCAGACTATGGCGATCAACGAGTTCGTAGATCACCAACCGGAGGACATAGCGAACATTCTGCGTATGTGGCTGGCGGACAGCCCGAGGAAGGCGGTGAGTTGATGAAGAGTCTCACAGGCACTCAGAAAGCTGCCGTGGTCATAGCCCAGTTGGACGAGACCCGGGCCACGAAGGTCCTCCGCTCGATGAGCGAGACAGATGTGACGGCGATCATGACGGCGATGGTCAACCTGCCGACACTGGATTCAGCGGATGTGGACAGCGTCCTGGAGGAGCTGAACGTCCAAGCCGGCCAGTGCCTTCAAGTCTCGCAAGGCGGTTTGGAGGTTGCACGGAAATTCCTCCGTGATCGCCTCGGCGCCGAGCGAGCTGAGGCCATCTTGG
>JAJZNG010000217.1 GCA_021847945.1 Actinomycetes bacterium
TCCCACGCTGCAGTTGCCATGATCCTCGGGAGCGGTGGTGAAAGTCTTGCCCACTGCATGCATCCAGAACACACAGCCAGCCGGCACCCGGCCGCTGCGACCGTCGGCTGCGGGCTCGCTCATCGGAGCGTCGAACGATCGAATCCCGTCCGGGCGCTCATCGGCAAAGGTGATCGCCACCGGAGGTGCGTCAAGATGGAGCGCATCGGTGATCGTGGTGGCGAGGGCACTCCAGTCTGTGGACATACTCCCAAGCTACAGCCAGCACGTGGCGAGTGCCGATTCGCACTCGCGCCACGTAGCGCGCACGTCACGAGGCCCTGAGCCGCCCTCGATCGAGTTATAGCTGCCAAGCGACGACGTGGTTGCGGATCCGGCTGTTTTGGGGTGTGACCAGCGCCCCGACAGCCCAGCCGGTGACCATCTCGAAAGGCTGGGTGGAGGTGACAGCGGCGGAAGACGACTGGGATTACACGGCTACGACGCGTGCACGCACCTTTCTGGTGCGGAGCAAGGCTTCTATGTCTGGCGCGTCGCTGGTGAGCACCTGATCGTTGGGCTGGACTAGAAGCGCGATGTGGGCGTCGGCGGGGTCGTCCGAGCGATTCTGACGGAGAAGCTCGCCTATTCTCCGTGCCGTCAGATCGTCTAAGGCGTCAATGTCCACGCCTGACAGGAGCCGGGCAAGATTGGCCTGTCGGCTTCCGTCTCGCCACACCTGGGCGACGACACCCCCACTCGTCTTCACCGGGATCGCGTCCCGGTGCAGGACCCGTAGCATCGCTCCTACCATGCGGTCTCGCTTATCGACAGCTATCAGTGCGCCAGCATCGAGCACGGCGGTCACGCCGCTCCTCGCTTGCCGGTTCGACCGAGGGCGGCAGCAGCAGCGTCGAGCTCCTCGTCGCTGAAGGGTCCCTCCTCTGCTTCCCAACGATCGAGAGCGGCACCCAGCAGATCATTACGCAGCCGCCGCGCCGCAGCAGATGTCAACCAGGTGGACACGCTCGTACCTTGACGAGCGGCAGCCTCTCGGACGGCGGTCCCGATCTCGGGAGGCATCGTCACGGACAACCGATCAACCTGTCCCATGCATATAGCTATATCACATACGGTCATATGCGCAGGTGCGTCTGCGATCGCTCAGGTCCGACCTGCGGGTGGGAAGCGAATTTGCAGGCCCCCGGTCCCGGCCCGCGAGTTCCCCGGCTAGTTGTGGCACGCCCCGCCGACGGCGTTTTCAGTCGTTGACGTCGATCATGGGTATGTGGCTGTGCTGCTGGAGGTACATCCGGACCGATAGTAGGGCCGCTACACCCTCGCCTACAGCTGCGGCCAGCTGCTTGGTGGAGCCGGCACGGACGTCGCCCGCAGCGTAGAGCCCCGGCAGGGAAGTGCGGTAGGCCTCGTCCGTCGTGATGAAACCCCAGCGGTCGACCTCCGCTGTGCCGGCGACGAAACCCGAGTTGGGGTCCAGGCCGATGAAGACGAACACGGCCGCTGGACTCCACTCAAGGGACTCCCCGCTTTGGAGGTCCTTGGCGACGACTTTCTCTACGTGTCCGTCACCGACGAAGGCTTGGAGCTCGATCCCGGTGTGGACCTCGAAGGAGGGATGCGATCGGATCTTGTCCTGCAGCAAAGCCGAGGCGGTCAGAGCAGGGGAGCGCTCGACGATCCTCACCCGCTTGGCGAATTTGGAAAGAAAGAGCCCCTCTTCGAGGGCGGAGTTCCCGCCCCCGACGACGAGGACCTCCTCGGCCCCCTTGTAGAACGGTCCGTCGCAGGTCGCGCAGAAATGAACCCCAGCTCCGATAAGGTCCTCTTCGCCTGGCACGCCAAGGTGGCGGTAGGTCGACCCGGTAGCGACGAGGACGGCGTGTGCGACTATCTCCTGGCCGTTGGCGAGGGCGACGACAAGATCGTCGCCGGTGTCGTTGCGGGCGATGCCCTGAACCCTCGCGGCGCTCACCAGTTCGACTTCGTATCGGCGAGCCTGGGTCACGAAGCGGTCCATGAGCTCGCGCCCGCCGATACCTTCTGGGAATCCCGGGTAGTTGTCGATACGCTCGGTGACGGCCGCGTTACCGCCGAGTCCCCCGGCGTCTATGACTACCGAGCTGATACCTTCTCGGGCGGCGTAGATCGAAGCGGCCAGGCCGGCCGGTCCGCCCCCGATGATCACCAGGTCGTAGGAGTCGCTCCCGGCTTGCACGCTTATGCCGAGCTTGCTGGCCAGCTCTTCGTCGGAGGGTTCGAGCAGCAGCGAGCCGTCGGGGAAGACGATCGTCGGGATCGTCTGGCCGCCGCTTTGGAGCTCACGAACCTTGGCCAGTCCCGCCAGGTCCTCGTCTATGTCCACCCAGTCGAACGCCACCTTGTGAGAGGTCAGGAAAGCCTTGGCTCGCCTGCAGTCTGGGCACCAGGGGGCTCCGTACACGGTGATGTCGTTCACTGGCCCATCATGGCACAGCCTGGTCTGACCTGGTCTGCCATCGACGCAGCCCGGGGACTGCGCCGAGCACGACCACGGCAGCTGCTGCGGCAAGGAGCGCCGCGTACCCGTAGGCGAGCGAGGCGCTCAGAGCGTAGAGAAGGCCCATCGCCAGGTTCGCCGAGAAAGTCCCGGCGCTTCTGGCCGCAGAAAGGGCTCCCATACCTCGCCCTGTCATTCGTCCCGAGCGTAGAAGGGACATCGCAGCCGGTTCGAGAGTCTCCACCACTCCGAGAGCGAGGCCGATCAAAGCGACGCTCACGAAGGCTGCGGCACTTGGGAGGTGTTCGCCGTAGGAGACGGCCAGCAGCGCCGCTCCCAGACCTGCACCGCCGTATCCGAGGAGTCCCAGGCGAAGCAACTGCGCGGAGGGTGATCTGCCCAGGTGACCGCCGAGGAGGTATCCGGCGGCGGCGGAGGTCAGTTGGAGCACCAGGAAAGCACCGACCCCCTCGGTCAGATGGCCGCTGCTCTGAGCGAGTGTGAGGACCGGGAAGCCGGCGCTGTAAAAGGTGAAGCCGTACAGGGCGGCCGCCGCGAGAAGGCGTCCGGCGCCCGGGGGACTCCCCGTTTCGGGTTTGCGGCGTGCTGGCTCTGTGGCGGGGAGTTCTCCTGAGGCGGCTCGTCCGACGGTCGCTCGTGACAGCGAAAGCGTCGAGAGGACCAGCGGAAATGCCGTAGCGACAAAGATCCACCGGAAGGCCACATGGTGGTCGACCGCCAGCAGAAGGTATCCAGCGGCTAGGGCGCCGCCGCCGACGTCCAAAGCGTGCAGGAAGCCGAAAGCGTCCGCTCGTCGCTTCTCGTCGGGGACCGCCTCTACCAGCATCACCCTCCGAGAAGGCGAACGCAGGTTCCGCGCCCACCATCCGCCGGTCAGCATGCCTATAGCCCAAGCCGGGTTGGACATCAACGCGCAAAAAGACAGCAGGGGGATCGCGGAGTTACCGGCGAGGGCGAGTCGGCGATGTCCGATCCTGTCCCCGAGGCGGGCCCCTACGTAGGAGAACACGGCGCCGCCGCCGTAACTGATGGCGCTCGCCAGCCCGTACTCCCAGACCGGTTGGTGCAGGGTGAGCACCAAGAAGAGCGGGAAGCCAGCCTGAACCGCCTGGTATCCGAGGTCAGCGAAGAAGGCTGACATGGAGATCGCCCAGACTTGCCGGCTGCGCCACGAGGATCCCTGCGGAGTGTTCAACGGAGCATTCACAAGACGTCGAAATTGTCGGACAGGGCGCCTAGCGGAAGTATTCGGGTCTGCTCACGAACGTGTCCGACACGAACAGCACTCCCCGGCGCTCGGTGAAGATCTGGCGTAGACCTTCGAGGAGTGACTCGACGCGCTCTTCGGGTAGGACCACCATGAGAAGCACCAGAGAGCTCCGGTCGTTGAACGCGAGCAGTCCTTGGTGATACCCGTGATGGCCGAAGCCCGACACGTTCGGTACCGTGGTGAACCCTACGGCCCCGGCCTCCTTGAATACCTCGGTGACCGCCGGAGTGTCCTCTCCTGCGACCACCACCTCGACTTTCACCATGGGCGTGAGCCCCCAACGCTCGCCGATCATGGCTGGCTTCCTCCTATTTGAGATGTCTGAAGTCCTTCGAGGGTAGCGTCGACCGGGCCACCGAAGTCCGGGCTTACAGACGAGCCGCGGTCCGCCAGCTCCGTCCAGGAGCCGTCGTCAGCTTTGCGTAGCCAGGCGCCTTCGTGGCGGCACACCAGGTGCACCCATGCGCCGCCAACGAGCTGCTTGACGACGGCGTTCCGTTCGATCACCGAGTCGATGCGCGTCGGGGGGGCTTCTATGATCGTCAAGAGGCGCATTGGTTCGTGGTAGAGGCGCTCCCCGTCGAAGACGGCTTGGCGAGGCAAACCGAGACGCAGATCCCCTCCTGCTCCCTGCCAGACGCCCGCGCCGGCGACGACATTGTGCGCCGCCTTGTCGCCGGCACCGTAAACGTCAGGGCTGACAGCAGAAAAATAGTATGCAGAGTTGATCCAGTGGGCGACGACCATAGGACCTGTCAGGATGGTCTCAAGCAACGATCCGCTCTCGTCGGAGTCCGGGTCGTAGGAATGCAGGAACGCCCGGCGTTGCAGGTCCACGCCGGCGCTCAGAGCCCGCGGAGCTATTATCAGGGAGGCGTTGCGGGCCAGGCCCCACTCCGGCTGCAGCTGAGCCCAGTCGACCGACCTGCGGGAGACGTGAGCGCTAGCGCGACTGTGATCGGCGGCGGGAAGGTCCCGGGAGCGCTCGACGGCCAGGCTTTGCCCGGCTCGTGACATCATCTCCTGCAGTGCTTCGACGAGCCGTGTGTGGCTTGACGGTACCGAGCTAGGGTCGAGCACTCTGACCCGATCCGTCGTGGTGTCGTGCTCGGCGGCGACGAACAGGGTTTCTTTGGGAATGTCTATGTGACGTTCGGCTAGGAGCTCCCTGACCCGAGGTCGATTAAGGACGCCAGCCGCCATCCGGGCCGATCTGGCCCCGCCGACCGCTCCGCAGGCGCCGCAGTCCAAAGCACTAGC
This sequence comes from Actinomycetes bacterium, assembly GCA_021847945.1. GTDB lineage: Bacteria > Actinomycetota > Acidimicrobiia > Acidimicrobiales > Palsa-688 > JAJZAM01. The sequence goes on from JAJZNG010000217.1 coordinate 5,028, forward strand.
GAAAGGGTTGTTCTCGGTGGTGGCGGCGTGCCCGCAGATGACTACGACGGGTGCGAAGCCAGAGGTGAGACCCATAGTCTTCAGCGCCGTTTCGGCGTAGAGGGCCTGAGAGTCATCACTGGGCGAGGACGGACCTTGGAGGTCGAACCCGGTTAGCGGTTGCGGAGCAAGCTTGGCGGAGACCCACGAGCGCAGCGCAGCGAAAACCGTGGGGGGAAGGGTCCGAAGTGCCGCGAGCGGCCCAAGCACGAAGCCTGACGCTTCGGCGAGAACGTAAGGCGACACCTCGCCTTGCCTGGCTTCCTCGACGGCCGGTCCTGCACCAGCGAAGCCGGCGTGGTCCGCTAGCAGGGCGCTCACCGGCGAGGGTCGGACGTCGGCGGGGATTTCGTCGACTTCGAGGGTCGGGCGAAGAAGAACCGGGCACAGGTCTACCGCCGACCCACCGTCCCAGGGGTGAACACGAACCGGGAAGCCAAAAAACCCGGCGAAGCCGAAAGTCTCGTAGTCCCCGCTCGCTTCGATGTGACGTCTCAGGCCTTCCGAGCGGACGTCGATGCAGAACACGAATTGGGCTGTAGGAGCCAGCGACGAGGGCCGAACGGCTTGGCGGGTCAGGTTTCTCAGCAGTTCGTGCCGGTAGTGGATCTCGTAGGCCCTGAGCCAGACCTCACGGCCGTCCGACCCGTCCATGTCTGCCAAGGCAGGGATCAGGTCGAGGCTCGCCGTCGCCTTCGGCTGCTGCAGTCTGGTCTTCGCTGTCAGGCCAGTCGGGGTGCCGCTGGAAGCCTCTGAGCCGCGCGGTCCTTCCGAACTGACCGATCCTTCTGAGCCGCCCGACTCCCCTGTGGCGATCGAAGCCTCTGGGGCGATCGAAGCCTCGTAGACCAGTCTCACGGCCAGGTAGTCCACCAACTCGAGGGCGGGGCCGGCAGCGTCCGGTGCCGCCCAACGCGACCGCCACTTAGCGTGGGCCGCCCAGCCGGGCATCCGTGCGAGGTGAGCCGTGAGCTCCGCTCGCCACTGATCCTCGTCGATTCCGAGAAGGGCGAGACAGGACACGGCGGCTTCGGCAGCGGTCGGCGGGAGGCCGCAAAGCAGCCGCTTAATCCTGGGACGCCGAGCCCATCGAGTGGTCGAGACGCTGCGAAGCCACGCCTTGTAGAAACCCTCCGATGACAGCGGCAGTTTTCCGCCCAGGAACGCGGCGCACCATTTGGCCACTTCGGCGTCTACCTGACTAGCCAAGTGACACCCGCCTGAGAGTGAGGCGTCGAAATGGCTCCTCGCCTGCCGTGCGGTGATCCCTCCTTCAGTTCCTCCTCCAGCCGTCGACTGGGATTCCTGCAGCGCGCAAACCAGGTCGGCGTGTGTTATTCGCCCATCCCTGTAGGCGCGGCGAAAGGTGTCGTCGGACGGGTACCCGGTTGCGCCGAGAAGATGCTCAGCTACCGAAACGGCGCCGGCGAACCCCCGGGAGCGCATATCCCACAGCGGGTTGGTCGCTATGGCGGTCTCTAGGGGCCAGAGGATCGGAAGCGGATCGCTCGCTAGCTCGGCGATCGCGCGAAGCGCAGCAGCCCTGGGAGCCGGTTTCATGACAACACCGCCGGTGCTGCTTCCACGAGGGTGCCTACACCCAACATGGGAAGTCTGCCGGAGCGGACCAGGCGAGGGAAGGTCCAAGCGGCGGCGGCGAAGACCAACAGCCACCATGGGCTTAGCGCCCCTCCGAATGTGAGGTCGCGCCCGGCGAAACGGCCGACCAAGTCGGCCGTCGCCCCGTAGAGCCCCGACGCAACTACCAGCCCCAAAGGCCACCGCCACTGGGATCGAAGCGCAGCAGGGAAGTGCGAGGCCCACGAGAGGCTTATCGCTACCGCACTGGTCGCTGCGAAGAACACGATCACCCATCCGTCGCCGCTGTGTACCCCCGGCGTGGCCGCACCGGCAGCTGCCAATCCGACCGTCGCGGCCAACAGGCGCCGGCGGGGACGGCTCTGAGCGCTGGTCAGGTGAAGCTGGCCGGGTTTGGAAACAGTAGAGCCCGACGCCATGAACTGGTGACCCTTGTACATGGCGTGGCCGATCAGGTGCACGACGGCCGCCGGGTAGGCGCCCACGGCGCACTCGGCGAGCATGAAACCCATCTGCGCTCGGGTGGAGCTGGCCAGGCTCCCCTTGACGTCAGCCTGGGAGGACATCACAGCCCCCGACCAGACAGATGTCAGCCCCGCGATGACCAGTAGCGTCGCCATCGCGGGCTTCCACGTTCCCAGCGGGTCCAGGCGCAGCAGAAGCAACCCGCCGCCATTGACCACCCCGGCGTGCAACAGCACGCACGCCGGCGTCGGCGCCGAGACGCTGAGAGACAGCCACCTGTGAAACACACCCTGCGCGCACCGTGATAGCGCAGCGACCGCGACCAAGGCGGAGATAGCGTCGTCCCAAGCTCCGAGCCGGCGCAAGTCGGTCTCCACGGCAGCCGCCGACCCTAGGTGCACCGGCCCTACGACCACCGCAGCTATCACGAGGGCCGCCACTAGGCAGGTGTCACCGACGGCGAAGCTACGCCACGCGCTCCGGGCGCAGCTTCTCGTGCCGGGGAGATCGCGGCGGTAACCGAGGACCGACACGAAAGCCATACCGGCACCGACCCATGCCAGTAC
>JAJZNG010000197.1:0-7200 GCA_021847945.1 Actinomycetes bacterium
TCGGACCGATGCCCTCCCCCGAGGAAGCGGCGGCGTACGACTTCTCACCAGCGGAGCGGGCACACGTCGAATCTGTGATGAGAACCCACGTGATAGGCGATCCCGGGAAGGTGGCTGCAGGTCTCGCCGAACTTGTGAGACGCACACGGGCTGACGAGCTGATTATCTCCACCCGGCTTCACAGTTTCGACTCGAGGCGACGCTCCCTTGAGCTTGTCGCCTCGGCCAACCTCGCTGCTGCGGCCTAAAGGAGCGCCACTAGCAAGGATGGCGGCAACCCCACGAACTGAGTCCCCGAGCACCTCTCAGTCCCGGACGGCTACCCCTTCGAATGTGTAGCCGAGCGCCTTAGGTGCTCCCAGACTGTAGTTGTCCATTTTCATTAGCCGGAAACCGGCGTCCACGATCAGACCGTCTATCGGCCGGTTCAGGTGGCATCCACCGAACAAGCGGGCCTGGACAGGAGTGAGCCGATCCTGCCAAGCGGCCACCCGAGGATTCTGGGAGCGTCCGTGTTCGACGAAGTGCAGTTGCCCGCCGGGGCGCAACACCCTTCTCATCTCCGACAGAGCATCACCTACGTCTGGAATGCTGCAGAGGGTCCAGGTCACCAGGACGTGGTCGACACTGGCGGTTTCCACTGGAATGCTCTGACCGTCCGTTCCGACGAACTCGACCAGCACCGAGGTCTCAGACAGGCGCCGCTTCGCGAGACGTCGCCCGAGAAGCGCAGGGTCGACGGCCCTCACCCTCTTGACCGCCAAAGGGTAATGAGGGACGTTCAGCCCCGAGCCGAAACCAACCTCAAGCACCTCGCCTTCTAAGCCTGACGCCACCCTCTCTCGGATCCGGGAGAAATGTTCTCCGCGCAGAGCGATGTCGATGACTCGGGGAAGGATCCGGTCCTCGTAGAAGCGCCCAGCCGACCTCGCTCGTCGTTCGGCCGTTGCCATACGCTCAACGCTACACGGGCGGTGCGCCAAGATTAGGTGGGGCGTCGATTTTGTCGGACTTCGTCTTTCGGCCACCCCGGCGGCGGAAGCCGAACCGTATCAGTTCCCACACGACCGCGCCGGCAGCAGCAGTCACGAACAGAACCACCCACTCCGGGGCATCGAAATGGAAAGCCACCCAGTTGATCCTGACCGAGTGACCGTTTTGGACTATGAGCAGGGTGACGGCTACGGCTACCAGCGCACCGAAGATCACACCTGTGTGAAACGGACGCCATCTCGAACTCCGGCTGGGCTCTGATTTTATCGAGGCACCACGGCCGACCGCGAGGCCGGGGCCCACCGCTAACGCCGCAACATCCGTGTTCCCCAACGTCCCGGTTTGGTTGTGCTCGGGCTGAAACTGTAGCGACTGCTCCTGCCCGGTCTCATCCGGATCGCCTACTCGCACACCTTCACCTCCGTCCTCGGAAGCTTCGAATACCGAACACATCTGAACGATACCCAGATAACCCAGCCCACAAACCTCTTTCAAGGTGAGAGTCAACTCGTGAGCGCTCCTGAAGACGTCAACCGCCGCGACGCCAGACGCTACCGCGAAGGCAGGTCTGGTAGCCCCTGCGATAGGGTCAGGTGGATGGAGTCGAGCGCTGTGCCCAACCGCGCTGCGGCAACTGTCCTGTTAGACTGCCGATTCGGGAAAATTGATGGAGAAGATGGGCTAGTCACTCCAAATGCAACCCTGCTTCGACGGACCTGCTAGGGCAGTCGTGCTGCCGGGTCAGACACAAGCGAAAACGGCTGATAACACCCAAAGTCGATTCCCGGGCTATAGGCGATTTGACTCCTGGGGACCTCGAAGGGCTTGTAGGGAGTGTCTGCGCCTGGCACGTCGGACCGTGCTCGAAGCGTCACGGGACAGGATCACTTCGCAGGCTGCAAGCCTTGCATTCCACCTCTTCCTTGCCATCTTCCCGGCCACCATCGCCCTGGTAGGGCTGATGCACATCGTCGGCCTACCAGCAGCGACGCTGACGAACGTGATCCACGACGTCAATGTGATCCTGCCATCGCAAGCTGCCACGGTCATAGACCAGGCTCTCCGCCAGCCGGTTTCCGCTAGGACCGGGTCGATAGAACTCGTCGTGGGCGCAGTAGTCGCCATCTGGAGCGGTCTAGAAGCGATGGCGTCGCTGCAGGTGGGCTTGGACGTCGCAAGCGAAGTCGACCACGACCGAGGCTTCATCGGCCGGAGAGTTATGGCAGTACCCCTTCTGGCGGTGAGCGTCCTGCTCGGCGGCATCGGCTTCACCCTGGTTGTCCTCGGCGTGCCTGTAGGACACCTCCTCGAGGCTTCGGTTCCTGTAGCTGGAGGACTCTTCGCCACCTTGTGGAGCGGTCTACGCTGGTTGGCTGCGCTCGCTGTGGTGATGCTCCTCCTCTCGATCTACTACAACATGGGCCCGGCCAGAAAGCCGGATCGGTGGCGCCTCCTCGACCCTGGAAGCCTCCTCGCGACCCTAGGTTGGTTTGCCACGTCAGCCGGCTTCTCGTTCTACTTGGACAACTTCGCTCACGAGTCCAAGACCTACGGCTCGGCGGCAGGAGTGGCAGTGCTGCTTTTATGGTTGTTCGTGTCCTCCACGATCGTCCTCATCGGAGCCGAACTGAACTGCGAGTTGCGCCGCCCCGACTCACCGTGGCGAGCGGGCACTACTGGCGCAGTGCAGGCCCTCCCCGAATGAGCTCGGACCCCCGGGGGACAGAGCAGGCCAACGTTCCTCCCCGCCTGGCGGACCTGCCGCCACGGTTCTGGGTCATGCTCGTACTGACCGGAATAGGTGCAGGTCTGGGCGCGATGGCGATGATGGCGGTCCTGCGACTCGTGCAGCACCTGGCCTTCTCGTACCACACCGGCGAGTACTCTGCCGCAGCAGCCCGCCACAGCGACGGGCGTATCCTCGTCGTGCTCGCCGTCGGCGGCATCGTCACCGGTGCCGGCCTTTGGGCCCTGCGCCGCTACGGCGGCGGGACCGGAGGGGAACCGACCGAGATCGTGTGGTCCCGGACCGGGGACCTGTCGCTCGCAAGAACGCTCCTCACCGGGATCTTGTCCGAGATAAGCGTCGCGCTGGGATGCTCGCTTGGACGCGAAGCGGCTCCGCAGCGCACCGGGGCGGCGGCTGGCGCTTTCATAGGCCAACGTTTCTCCTTACCGGCGGAGCAGCGGCGCCTTCTCATCGCTTGCGGCGCTGGGGCGGGACTAGCAGCCGTCTACAACGTCCCGTTCGCCGGTGCCCTGTTCGCCCTGGAGATCTACCTAGCGACGATGTCGCTGCCTCTGGTATTGCCGGCCCTGCTCACCTCGGGTATCGCAACAGCAGTTGCGTGGCTCTCACTGTCACCCCACACCGTTTACCACATGCCCAGCCTGGCGGACCCTACCGTGTCCCTAGCTCTGTTCGCCGTGATCCTCGGGCCGGTAATGGGCCTGGCGTCCGCAGGTTACGTGAAGGCGATCACCTGGGCGAGTGACCGTCGCCCGAAAGGTTCGATGCTACTGATTGAACCTCTGGTCGCTTTTACTCTGCTCGGGCTTTTGGCCTTCCACTATCCTCTGCTGCTCGGCAACGGAGTCGACTTGGCACAGTTCGCCTTCAGCGGTTCGGGAGCCATAGGCCTACTGCTAGTGCTCGGACTGCTCAAACCTCTCGTCACCGCCGGCTGCCTGCGAAGCGGCGCCACCGGCGGTCTTTTCACGCCGACGCTTAGCTTCGGGGCGGTCCTGGGCGCAGCGCTCGGCCACGTGTGGATCCTTATCTGGCCGGGGCCTTTCACCCCAGCCTACGCGGTCGTAGGAGCCGCTGCTCTTCTCACAGCGGCAATCGAAGCCCCTGCGACGGGTATCGCCATGACGGTCGAGTTGACCGGTGCCGTTCCGGTAACCGTTCCCATACTGCTCGCTTCTGTCGGGGCAACGGTCGTCTCGCGAAAGTTGGAAACCCGGTCGATCTACTCGGCGAGGTTGGCGCCTATGCGCAGTGCGCCGACAGAGCCTCCCGCTGGGGGACCTGCACGAGAAGTTTCCTAGCCGGCGGTGCTCCACCGGACGTCGAGGAAGCAACCAGGACCCGTAAAACTGTATTGACTCCATACAACGAATAGTTCTATACTTCCCTTCATGGGAGTGCCTGTGGACGCAAGGCTCGCGAATGAACTGGCGCCTAAAGACACCAAGAAGGCGTACGTCCAGCGCCTCCGTGACGCCGGCCTACGGGTGACCGCAACGCGCCTTGCGGTGATGGCAGCGTTGGCCATCCATCCTCACTCTGAAACGGAGACCGTGATCGCTGCACTTAGAAGCGAGCTTGGGTCGGTCTCCCCCCAAGCGGTCTACAACATGCTGTCCGCCTTCGTCGAGGCCGGGATAGCGCGGCGAGTCGAGCCGGCAGGAAGCGTCGCCTTGTACGAGCTGAGGGTGGCCGACAACCACCACCACGTGGTGTGCCGGCGCTGCGGTGCAGTCCAAGACGTCGACTGCTCGGTCGGATACCGGCCGTGCCTCACTCCCTCGCAGACCCACGGTTTTGTCCTCGACGAAGCAGAAGTCACCTACTGGGGGCTCTGCCCTACCTGCCAGTCGACCCAGCAGGCAACGACAGCGACGTGAATCCAAGCAAGCAAAGACAATGAAGCACTAAGTGGGAGGACCAAATGACCAACAGCGATAACAAATGCCCCGTGATGCATACGGCGATAGGAACCCGGTCGAATCGCGACTGGTGGCCGAACCAGATCAACCTCAAGCTTCTGTCCCAGCCCTCTCCGCTGGCGAATCCGATGGACCCGGATTTCGATTACGCGAAGGAGTTCTCGATGGTAGACCTCGGCGAGCTCAAAGCCGACATCGAGCGGGTGATGACCACCTCCGTCGACTGGTGGCCCGCCGACTTCGGCCATTACGGCCCACTTTTTATCCGGATGGCATGGCACAGCGCCGGCACCTACCGCGTCTCGGACGGCCGTGGCGGCGGCGGCCACGGAAATCAACGCTTCGCTCCGCTGAACAGCTGGCCCGACAACGCGAACCTCGACAAAGCCCGACGGCTCCTGTGGCCGGTAAAGGCCAAGTACGGGCGCAAGCTGTCATGGGGCGATCTGATCATCTTCGCCGGCAACTGCGCCCTGGAATCAATGGGATTCACCACCTTCGGTTTCGGCGGGGGAAGAGTCGACATCTGGGAACCCGAGGACGACACCTACTGGGGCCCTGAAGACACCTGGCTCGGCGACGAGCGTTACAGCGGGGATCGAGACCTCGCCGACCCGTTCGGAGCTGTGCAGATGGGCTTGATATACGTGAACCCGGAGGGTCCCAACGGCAACCCTGACCCCCTGGCTGCCGCCCGTGACATCAGGGAGACGTTTGCTCGTATGGCGATGGACGACGAGGAGACGGTCGCGCTGATCGCAGGCGGCCACACCTTCGGCAAGTTCCACGGCGCAGTCGACCCTGACCGCTACGTGGGCCCCGAACCGGAAGGGGCGCCGCTGGAGGAGCAAGGCCTCGGATGGCACAACACCTACGGCAAAGGCAACGCCGAAGACACCTACACGAGCGGGGTGGAGGGCATCTGGACTAACAACCCCACCCGCTGGGACAACGGCTTCTTCGATAACCTTTTCAACTACGAGTGGGAGCTGACCACCAGCCCGGCCGGGGCCAAGCAGTGGACCCCCACCAACCCCGAAGCAAAAGGTACCGTCCCCGACGCTCACGTCCAGTCGCTTCGCCACGCACCCACGATGCTCACCACAGACCTCGCGCTTCGCGAGGATCCGATCTACCGGCCGATAGCGCAACGCTTCCATGAACACCCCGACGAGTTCGCCCGGGTGTTCGCAAAAGCCTGGTTCAAACTGACGCACCGTGACATGGGACCCCGCTCCCGCTACCTCGGGCCCCTAGTCCCCGACGAGGACCTCATCTGGCAAGACCCGCTGCCAGCAGTCGACCACGAACTGATCGGCCCCGCAGAGGTGGAACATCTGAAGGCGCAGATCCTAGCTTCAGGCCTGTCGGTGAGCGACCTGGTGTCAACAGCGTGGGCTTCGGCGTCGACTTTCCGGCGCACCGACAAGCGGGGCGGTGCCAACGGGGCGCGGGTGCGTCTCGCTCCTCAGAAGGATTGGGAGGTCAACAACCCTGCGGTCCTGGCCGAAGTCATAGCCAAACTCGAATCGATAAAGACAAACTTCGACAGCTCCCGCAGCGACACCAAGCGGGTCTCGCTCGCGGACCTCATCGTGCTGGGAGGCTGCGCGGCGATCGAGCAGGCAGCCGCCGAGGCTGGACACCACGTCCAGGTTCCTTTCACCCCCGGGCGAACGGACGCGACCGCCGAAGCGACCGACGTCGAGTCGTTCACAGTTCTCGAGCCCAGAGCTGACGGCTTTCGCAACTGGGTACGCGAAGGGGAGAAACTACCACCCGAGCACTTGCTGATCGAGCGTGCCGTGCTTTTGGACCTGACCGCCCCTGAGATGACCGTCCTCGTCGGCGGTTTACGCAGCCTCGGCGTGAACGCCCTGTCCGGCGCCCACGGAGTCTGGACCGATCGTCCGGGAAGCCTGAGCAACGACTTCTTCGTGAAGCTTCTCGACATGTCCGTGCGCTGGAGGGCCTCGGCCGAAGCCGAGCACGTCTACGAGGCCATGGACAGGGCCACCGGAGAGCTCGTACGAAGCGGGACCGCAGTAGATCTGGTTTTCGGCTCCAACTCTCAGCTGCGGGCGATCGCCGAGGTGTACGCGTCGAGTGACTCGGCGAGCAAGTTCGTCCGTGATTTCGTGGCCGCCTGGGACAAGGTGATGATGCTCAACCGCTTCGACGTCGTCTAGGAGCGCTGGTGCTCGCCGTACGCTGACCGGATTGCTAGCCGGTTACCGCTCCTGCCGGTGCGCCACGAGCGCTCCGGCAGGAGCCGCTCAGGTTACGAGGATGAGGAGGCGGTCGGTCGGCGACAGAACGGGATCCTCGCCGACGCCGATGACGACGGCGCCGCCCACGACGGCGCCCAGGACGAGACCGTCAGCCTGACGGCGCACCTCGCCGAGCGCGCGACCGTGAAAGCGCTCTTCGAGATCTACTTCCGCCAGGCGGTAGCGGTCGGTGCCGAGCATCCTGAGCAGCAGATCGGAAGCGTGGGGGGACTCAAGGCTCTTCGCCACGGCGTGACCGACCAGC
>JAJZNG010000197.1:7210-7508 GCA_021847945.1 Actinomycetes bacterium
GTCCGGTGCTAGCTTCCGGAGGATCACCGCGATGATGAGAGCGTCGCCGTCGTCGGGTGTGGCGATGAGCGCCTCCCGGGCGCGGGTCGGCTCGGTGCTAGCGATGATGCTCTCGGCCGCCGGGTCGCCGTCCACCACCCGAACACCCTCGGGCGCTTGAGCCTCCCCGCTCGCCGGATCATGAACCAAGACCAGCGGCACCTCCCGTTTCGCCAGCTCTTTGAGCATGAGGGGCACCAGGGTGTGGCCGCCGAAGACGATCGAATAAGGCTGGTCGGGAAGTGATCGGTCCATGCCT
>JAJZNG010000004.1 GCA_021847945.1 Actinomycetes bacterium
CGCGAACGACACCCCCCGCACACCCTCGAGCTCGTGCCCGCCAGAGACCCTCTCCTCGGCGCTCGTCACGTCCAAGATCCCTTCACGACCCACACCCCATTACGACAGACCAAACACCGCATCTGTGACAGCGTTGCCCAACGCGGGAAGCATCGCCGCCGCCCTGCCCGCCTGCGGCAACCCAAAGTGCCCCACCCTCAGCCCATCTCGGCGAGTAGGGCACTGCCCCACGCTGCGGTAGGGCTGCGTAGGGCAGACCGGGACACGAGAGCCGCCTTCGATACGAGCGACCGCGAAACCCCAGCGTACGGCCGGTGCGGCGGCCGGATCATGTGCGTAGGGCTGCGTAGGGCAAGGTGATCAGGAGTCGATAAACGAGTCCATAAACCCTGTGGACAACCCCGTGGGAATGCCACGGAACAGCACGAACGCCCAGGACGGTCAGCCCGAAAGGGGCGAAGATCCAAAGCTTGCGGTGGAGGTGACCGGATTTGAACCGGCGACTTCTACGATGCGAACGTAGCGCTCTTCCGGGCTGAGCTACACCCCCGTGACGGGACTCCTTAGGCTAGCGCGTATCGCCACCCGGTAGAAGTGATTCCTCTCCGGCCTTGTCGAGCGCTTTTTGGAGGCGAAGCTGTATCAAGGTCGTCGTGAGGTCGCTTCGAGTGCGCTCGAGCACTGCTCTCAAAGCGTCGGTGCTGCGACGGAGGCCGGCTGTCACGGCGTCTGGGTAATCGACACCCAAAAGAGCCTCGTAGACCTCCTGCATCGCAACGAATAGCGTCTCAGCTGCATCAGTTTGGTCATTTCGCAGCCGGTCGAGCAGGTGGCGGCGCAACTCGGACGCTGCCTCGGCGAGACCGTTGAGCCACGCCGGGATTCCGACGTCTATGTCGGAAGGACTGGGCAGGGTCGCCGAATCGACCAGAGCCCTGGTCAGCACGGCCTCGGCGTACTCCTTCTCTGCGTCGTGGAGAAATCCTGCGTGGGCTATCGAAGGGAAACACTTCGTGGTCAGCTGCGCTTGGCGCAACGAAGCCGCTGCCTCGGCGAGCTTCAAGTCGTAGTGTTTCGGGTCGAGCCGGTGAACCGCCCGGATTGCGCTGCCAGAAGCCCGTATTACGACCCTGCACGCAGACAAAGAGGCTTCCCGAGCTGCGTTCGCTTTGGCCAACTCCAGTCCTGCTTGACCGACAAGCGCCGCCACCGACAGCTCCTGAGAGGAATGCGACACCCGGGGTGTCTCGCTCAGTTCGCCACCTGCTGGAACTCGAGGTCCCCGTAGCCTCGGCTGAACGCCGCCCGGGGCCTACGTTCACTGGAGAGGCGAGCCGGAGGCATGTAGCTGATCTTGCGCTGCCGTTCCGCCGACACACCTCGAACCTGCAAGAGCACAGCCACGTAACCGACTACAAGAACGTCGAAGATTACCTGGACGAACCATACGGCCGACATGCCCGGCACCAGTGCGAGAAGAAAGGATCCGAAGGCACCCGCCAACAGCGACAAAAGGACGTCCCTGCGACGACGCTGCGCTGCGCGACGTCGGATGGCATTCGCGTTCGCTCCACCACGGGCCGGACGCTGCACCGGCGTAGCCACACCCCCAACGCGACCGTATACCGTGGCGTTGCGCCTCTGCCCTGAAACACCGGCGGGAGGCCGGGAGGCCACGCGCATACGGTTCGCCGGGCTGATCCTCCTCGGAGAGGAACTCTCCAAGACCGACAGGTTCCGCCGGAACATGACAACCGAATCCTGGAAAGCGTTAGTAGGACGGCTCTTGAACCAGCCGATCAGAAGAACTGCCCACACGACACCGAGAACAAGCAATACCAACGTCGTCAAGCTCCTAGGCCAACCTTTCGGTAAGAGGGAGCGTAGAACAACGAGCCGACGATCTGGTGGATACCCACCGGCTCGCAGTCAACGACCCACCCGCTAAATCGATCCCAAGCATCGCGCTGGGTTTCACTAATCAAAATCTTCTTGCTTTTGACACGCTAGCCGAAACACGCCAGCCGACTCCAAGACGCTGTCCCTTCGTCATTCGCCCTGAGATGAACCGTTCCCAAGCAGGTCGTCGAGTTCCTCAACCGACCCGAGCGGCGTGTTCACCAAGGGCATCGCCAGTTCACCCTGAGGGCGACGCCAGTGGCCGCTTCGACCGCCGGTCTTCTCCCAAAGAGCCATCTCTCCGATCACCATCGAGCGGTCAGCCGACTTGCACATGTCGTAGATGGTCAGCGCCGCAACCGCGCAGGCGGTGAGCGCTTCCATCTCGACCCCAGTACGGTCGACGGTCTCCACTTGCGACTCGACCTCTACGAAGTTCTCTCCGAGGTTGAAGTTGATAGTGACAGCCCCAACCAGAAGCGGGTGGCACAGGGGAATCAGGTCAGCCGTTCGCTTGGCTGCCTGTATGCCGGCGATGCGGGCTGCTCCTAGCACGTCACCTTTGGTCACCGCATTGGCTGCAACCATGCCCGTGGTCTCTGGTTTCATAAAGACCTTCGCTCGGGCCAAGGCCCGACGGTGCGTCGCTTCCTTGGGGGTTACGTCGACCATCCGAGCGCGCCCGAGGGGATCGACGTGGGTGAGACCAGCGTGGTCGGACATGGGGACCTATCCTACTTGAAGCTCAGTGAGGGCACCGCTGGCGCCATCAGCGGCGGCGAGCAACGCCTGGTGTGCCTCAGCCGCCGATCTGGCTCATGCTCCGGGCGGGCCTGACGAAGTGGACCTGGCCGATCGAGTGCCCGGCCCACTTACGACCCACCTCTCCAGCAATGGCTTCGGCCAGGTCGTCGTCGGACCCGCCACCGCGAAGGATTCCTCTCAAGTCGGTCTCCCGAACCGAGAACAGGCAGTTGCGAAGCTGACCTTCGGCGGTGAGGCGGACCCGATCGCAGGATTCACAGAACGGCTTGGTCACGCTCGCTATCACCCCAACTTCGCCCCGCCCATCCTCATAGCGGTAGGTTTCCGCTGGGGAAGCTTCCCGAGGCCGCTCCCCCGTCGCGGTGACCAGCGGCCATACCGCATCGATCGCTTCGACTATCTCCTCGCCCGGAACGACCTGCCCGGCCTCCCAACTGTGGTCGCCATCAAGAGGCATCCACTCGATGAAGCGCACTTCGACACCCTCGCTGCGTCCGAAAGCAGCGAAGTCGAGAACCTCGTCGTCGTTGACCCCCCGCACCAGGACACAGTTGACTTTGACCGGATCGAGACCTGCGTCCTGGGCAGCCCGAATCCCGGCGAGAACCCTGTCAAGTGCGTCCCGGCCGGTTATCTGGGCGAAACGCTCGCGCTTTAGGGAGTCGAGCGAGATGTTGATCCTCTTCAGACCAGCACGGGTCAGATCGGAGGCTTGCTGGGCAAGCGTAGCCCCGTTGGTGGTCATAGCCAGGTCGACACCGAGATCCGCGAACCGGGAGACGAGAACAGGCAGGTGGGCGCGAACGGTCGGTTCGCCGCCTGTTATACGGATGCTCTCGAAGCCGAAGCGTTCGACGCAAACACGGGCGATCCGGGTGAGCTCCTCGAAGCTGAGAAGCTGTTCGCGCGGAGTCCACGCCATGCCCTCTTGGGGCATGCAATACGTGCAGCGAAAGTTGCACCGGTCGGTTATGGAGATCCGAAGGTCACGGACGACACGCCCGTATGGGTCGACGAGAGGATTGCTCACAACGCCCCTCAGAGTACCGACAAGCGACGCTGTTGACCCATTTCTCCTACGACTGCCCGCCTGCGCTCGCCCGAGGCGACGTAGCCGAAGCCTGGCGGAGCCAGGCGCTTCACGCCAGAACCAGCACGTCGACAGGGTCACCGTCGGCTATGTCGAGGCCGGGTGGTGTCACTGCGAGAGCATTCGCCCGGGCCATGGCGTAGAGCTGGTGGGATCCCTGACCCCCCGAGCTCGACACCTTCAGTTTGCCGTCGGCTGCGAACTCGGCGACCACCCGGACATACGTTGTGCGGCCGTCGCGCGCACCTCGCCAACCCTGCCCTGCGACGAAACCCCGTATCGCCCGGCGTCGAAGGTCCGAGTCGACGTGACCTGCTATCCGGCGGAGGCCCGGTCGAGCCAGGAGCTCGTAGCTGACCATCGAAGAGACGGGGTTACCCGGAAGGCCGAAAACCGGTGTGTCCCCGATCGTCCCGAAGGCGAAAGGCTTCGCCGGCCGGATCGCCACTTGCATCCAGCTCATTTTCCCGATCCGGTCCAGGACGGTTTTTACGTAGTCGAAGTCGCCCATGCTCACTCCTCCGCTGGTGAGGATCGCGTCGCAAACCGTGGCGCCGCTCACGAGAGCCCGCTCGATGACAACTTCGTCGTCTCTAGCGATACCCAGGTCGACGACCCCGAACCCGTCGCGTTGTGCCAGGGAAAGCAACGTACGCCGGTTCGAGTCGCGAATTTGGCCTGCCTGCAAGTCGACGCCTGCCTCGACCAACTCGTCACCGGTGGAAAGCACCCCCACGACGGGAGCGCGAAAGGCTCTCACAGCTGAAGCTCCCACCGAGCTCAAGACGCCGAGGTGGCCGGGGCCTAGCACCGTCCCGCCTTCGAACAAAAGCTGCCCTTGTGCTATGTCATCGCCGGCTGGGCGGATGTGGACCCCGGGCAACGCCGGTGCGAGGATCTCGACATGATCGCCGTCCGTGCGTGTCTCCTCGACGATAGCGACAGCGTCAGCTCCGTCTGGGAACAGCGCCCCGGTCATGATCCGCAGGGCCTCTCCCCTACCGACGCTGAACATTCCCGCGGTACCCGCCGGGCGTGTTCCCACCACTCTCAGACGCACCGGCGCCTGGGGTGATGCACCGGCTACGTCGTCTGAATGAACGGCGTAGCCGTCCATGGCAGTGTTGCGAAAAGAAGGCACCGGCTCGGGGGCGCGTACCTCTGCTGCGAGAACCAGGCCAAGCGCCTCGGATGTTGCCACCTCGACGGCCGCTGCCGGGCGACACGATTCGAGCACCTCCGCCTGGGCTTGTTCCAGGGGAATCACAGACTCTGAACCTTAGTCCGCAAGAAGCGAATCAGGTCGGGGGCGACGTCGTCGCGTTCCAAGGCGAAGGTGATCGAAGCTATGAGAAAGTCCAGCTTGTTCCCCGTGTCGAAACGGCCGTCGCCAATCACGTACCCGACGACTTTCTCCTTGCCTATGAGATTTCGTATGGCGTCTGTCAGCTGCAGCTCACCCCCGCGCCCCGGCTCTGTGCGGTCGATCGCCTCGAAGATCTGCGGGGTGAGCACGTAGCGGCCCATGACCCCCAGGTCCGAGGGAGCTTCCTCTGGCGTCGGCTTCTCCACTAGGTCGAGCACCTCTACCGTCTTGGCGTCTAGGGTCTTAGAAGCCGCAACCCCATACATGGAGATCTCCCTACCAGTGACCCGCTTGAGCGCCAGCACTGCGCTTGAATGCTGCTGATAGGCGTCGAGCATCCCGGTGAGAATTCCCGACCGGGGATGCATGAGGTCGTCCGGGAGCATAACCACGAAAGGCTCGTCGCCTACGTGCTGGCGGGCCATCCCAACCGCGTGACCCAAGCCGCGAGGCTCCGCTTGGCGGACGTAGTGAACACAGGCGAGGTCGTGTATAGCCTCCAAGCGGTCGGCTTCGGATTCCTTGCCCCCTGAGCGAAGAGCTGCCTCTAGGTCCGGTGAACGGTCGAAGTGGTCTTCTATCGCCCCTTTGGATCGTCCGGTCACGATCAGTATGTCGGTGATCCCGGCCGCTGCCGCCTCTTCGACGACGTACTGAATGGCCGGCTTGTCGACGAGCGGCAGCATCTCCTTCGGGATCGCTTTCGTCGCCGGGAGAAAACGCGTCCCCAAACCAGCCGCTGGGATAACGGCTTTGCGTATCGGAATGGGCATCACCTCTTTCTATCATCCCACCCCGTTGCGTAACGCCCTACCTTTCGCTTCGACGTCGGATACACTTAGCACTCGACACTGTTGAGTGCTAAGATCCATGCAGGGAGTTCTGTCTGACATGCCTACCTACGAGTACGCCTGCAAGTCTTGCGGTGAGCACCTGGAGATCGTCCAGTCGTTCAAGGATGACGAGTTGACCACCTGCCCGTCATGCGGAGGACCTCTTCGCAAGGTCTTCGGTTCGATCGGCATATCCTTCAAGGGGAGCGGCTTCTATAAGACCGACAGCCGTTCGTCGTCGAGCTCATCGAAGTCTGCTTCGACAAAGGACGGTCCTGAGAAGTCCCAAGCGGAGACATCCAGCTCGCCGGGCGCCGCCAAGGAGACCAAGTCGACGCCGGCTGATTCCAGCTCGGCCAAGTCGACGTCTTCACAAGCCGCCGCTTCCTAGGGAACAAGCGCTCTGAGCGACATCGACCTCGCGGTAATCGGAGGTTCGGGCTTCTACAAGCTCATGGACCGTGCCGACCCGGTGACAGTGGAGACTCCTTATGGAGCGCATTCAGCGCCAATCCGCCTGGGCACGGTAGCCGGTCGACGGGTGGCTTTCCTGGCCCGTCACGGGGAGCGCCACGAGCACGCGCCGCACGAAGTTCCATACAGGGCGAACCTCTGGGCTCTGGCTTGCCTAGGTGTTAAGCAGGTGATCGGCTTCTGCGCGTCGGGCTCTTTGAGAAGCGACATCGCTCCAGGGGACCTGGTAGCACTGGACCAGTTGGTGGACCGGACTTCAGGTCGAGCTGACACATTCGTGAGCTCCCCGGACGTCGACCATGTCAGCTTCGCCGACCCCTACTGCCAAAGGCTTCCCTCGGTCATCGCAGCGGTTGTTCAACGCCTGGGGTCGTCGGGGTGGCCACCAGGAAAGTTCCACTCGACTGGAACAGTCGTCGTGGTTCAAGGTCCCCGCTTTTCGACCCGCGCTGAGTCACGCATGTACGCAGCTTCCGGCTTCGACGTGATCAACATGACCCAATACCCCGAGGCGTACCTAGCCCGCGAGATCGGAATGTGCTATGCCGGGCTAGCCCTCGTAACCGATCGCGACGCGGGCGCGGTCGGTGACCCCTCCGCCGAAGCGGTCACCGCCAAAGCTGCGTTCGAAGTCATGGAAGCCAACGTCGAACACGCGCGCAAGCTGATCGGGTCCATCATCCGAGAGCTAACGGACGCACAAACCTGCTCCTGCGCGCACAGCGGTGCTCGGAGCGTTCACCCGCGCTGATTCCGTTACATACAGCTAAGAAGAAGCCTGCCCGCCACCGCTAGCGGTGGCGGGCAGGGCAACATTTGAGGTCCTAGCGGGACGTCAGATAAGCGTGACGTTGCTGGCTTGAGGGCCCTTGGGGCCCTGGGTGGTCTCGAACTCAACCTTCTGGTTCTCTTCCAGGTTGCGGTATCCGTTCCCACTGATGGCGCTGAAGTGCACAAACACGTCAGGGCCGCCGTCGTCTTGGGATATGAATCCGAAACCCTTCTCGGAGTTGAACCATT
>JAJZNG010000089.1:0-24361 GCA_021847945.1 Actinomycetes bacterium
CGCCCAGTTGAAGATCTCCGCAGAGTCCGAGACTGTGATGCGCTTTATGTCTGCAGTGATCGAACGGATGTGTCGTACTGCCTCTTTGATGTCGCCGGTCCCGGCCTCGCCCTTGGAGCGGATCATGGCCGCCCCTTCGGAGATTCTGCGCAGCGCCTCGCCGAGGTTGGTGGCGCCGCATACGAAAGGAACGGTGAAAGCGTGCTTATCGATGTGGTGAACCTCATCGGCGGGGGTCAGGACCTCGCTCTCGTCGATGTAGTCGACTCCGAGCGACTCAAGGACCTGTGCCTCCGCTATGTGGCCAATGCGCGCCTTTGCCATCACAGGTATCGTGACTGCTGCTTTTATCGCCTCGATCAAAGCCGGGTCGCTCATTCGGGCCACTCCGCCGTCACGGCGGATGTCGGCTGGAACACGCTCCAACGCCATCACTGCGACGGCCCCAGCATCCTCGGCTATCTTGGCCTGCTCAGCAGTGACGACGTCCATGATAACGCCGCCCTTGAGCATGTCGGCCATTCCCCGCTTGACCAGGGGTGTTCCGGTACGACGGCGCTGCTCGGAATCGTTCATGGTCGCATTCTAGGGTGCTTCACAGCTCTTGTAGCGCTGCGCGACGTCCCGAGAGGGGTATACGCCACCGGCTGGGGTCGCCGCCGGCGAGCGGGTCGGCGACCCACAGGTGGGCGCTGCGCGCAGTCTGGCCCGGCACCACCGAGCCTTTCGACTCCATCTTCTCCAACGCCGAGGTAAGCGCAGGCGGGTAGCGGGTTATCCTGACCGCTTCCGCGTCGAGACGAGTGTCGCGCCCCGGGCCGAAGAGGGCTGAACGCCCGAGCCCGAACGTCGCCACCAGAACCGTCTCGGCTGCTACCTCACCACAGCGCAGCCTGTAGAGCACCTCTGCGAGCACGGCTTCGAGCTCCACCACCTCGAGCCCTTCGAGCAGACCTGACGTGACCACCACGAGCTCGCGCCCGCGACGGGCTCCGCTCACCATGGCGTTGAGCCCATCACATTCGACCACGGCAAGCTTCGGGCATCGGACGCCTATCGTGGTCGCCAACCCTTCGGCCATGTTGTACAAGCGGGCGTCGACTCGAGGGTCCGCGTCTCGGAAAGCGACACCGGACCTGGTCAGTCCTGATCTCACGAGACGGTCTGCCCCCAAAAACACCCACCCGGCCAGCGCCGCAAAAACCACGGCGAACACCGCCACACCGGCCGCCAGCCCGCCGAGAACCCCGGAGATGACCGCGACGATCAAAGCAGGGCCTGCAGCGAAAAGCGCAACAAGTGCTGCTGCTTTGCGGTCGGGCCGGTCAGGCGTCATCGCCATGATCGTATTCGCCATTCCCCCACGGCGGAAGCCACGGACGTGACGACCTTCTCGTAGAGGCTCGGCTGCAGGGACGAGTGACGTTGGACTGCCAGGTCGAACAGCTCCAAGTAGCGTTGCGCGAGCGCGTCCATGGAGAACTCCTCGGCACGGGCGCTACCGTTGGCGACCATCTCCTCTATCTCGGAGGTCGCGCCGAGAGCCCTCCGAAGTGCTTCGGACAGGGCCTTGTCGTCCCCTGGCGGTGTAAGGATGGCCTCCAAACCGGACCTGGCGACCCGGCGGTAGCCGGCCAGGTCCGACGCTACCACCGGTGTCCCCGCCGCTAAACCCTCCAGCAGTACGACACCGAAGCTCTCCCCGCCGAGCGACGGGGCGCACAACACGTCGGCGGCTCGCATCCTGGCTATCTTCTCGGCCTCGCCGATCCTGCCCAACCATTCGACCCGGCCGTCGGAAGCAAAGATCCTCCTTAGGCGTTCGGTCTCCGGGCCTTGCCCCGCCACCCACAGGGTCACCCCCGCATCGAGGCGCTGAAAGGCGCGTAAGAGCACTTCTAGACCCTTGCGCGGCTCGTGACGTCCCACAAACAGGACCGTCGGGCCGGTCTTCGCCCACGCCCCGGAGCGTTCGTAGCGGCCAACGTCGATGCCGTTCCACACCAGTTCGTAGTCCCCGCCGACGGCGGCGGCGGCTGTCTGGCGGGCCTCCTCGGAGACAGCCACCCGTACGTCGAGGTAGCCACTGCCGTAAGTCGCCAGCGGGCGGGTCAAGTCGAGCCAGCGGCTCGGACCGCTACGGTGGAAGGTTCCCACCGTCGGGCAGAATGCTGTCACCAATGCGGTGAGGCTCGGGCCGGGTGTGAGCGGCTCGTGAATGTTCAACACGTCGAAGCGTTCGTCTCGAAGCGCCCGCAGAGTGCGAAGCGACGCCGCTGGGTCCGGGGCTATAGCCGCCAGCGAACCGTTCGAAGCTGTCGGAATCGAACTTCCCAACGGTGTCACCGACGGGTCGGGCGGTGGTCCGTCGCACGGGCCGAGCACTCGGGCCTGAACGCCGCGCCGGCGCAGAGCGGCAGCGAGACCGAGCACTTGGCCCTGGACGCCACCGGGAAGCGTGAGGCTGTAAGGGCAGACTATGCCGACACGCATCCCGCCAAGCTAGCGGAGCCTGACCCGGGTTCCGGCCTGGCGCTCATGGTCGCTCGGCCAGTTAGGCGACATCAGATGCCATTGGGTGGGCGCCCGCCTCACCAGCTTCTCCAAAGCGACGGCGAGGCTCTGGGTGACCCGGACGACGTCTTCGCGCAATCGGCCGGATCGGGCGGTTTCGACTGGCTCGGCGACGACTCCCAAATGTCTCGACGTGCGCTTATCGAAGTACACGGCCGCTGGGAGCAGAGTTGCCCCTGAGCGCAACGCTAGCGCTGCGGGCCCGGCGGGCAGGCCGGTCACCTCCCCAAAGAAGTCGACGTCTACGGTAGCTGTCGTGCCGACAGCTCGGTCGGACAGCAGGCAGAGGACCTCGTTGCGTCCGAGGGCCGCAGTGCACGCTGTGGCGGCACCGGGCCCGGTAGGGATGACAGTCATGCCCAGGCCGCTGCGCAGGTCGACGAACCACTCGAAGAAGCCATCCGACACGAGTCTCTCCACGACGACGCTCACCGGCCATCCACGGCGCGCCACGTCAGCCCCGCCCCACTCCCAACCTCCCAGGTGAGGTACGGCGAGGATGGTCCCTCGGCCTTGGGCAATGCTGGCCTCCAAGCGGTCTAATCCCTCGTACGCGATTCCAGCTTCGAGCTCCTCGGGAGTGACGCTGCTCAGCCTGAGGCTTTCCGCCCAGTACCGGGCGTAGGAGGCTATTGCCTCGTCGACCATGGCCCTAAGTGTCGGCGGGGGTACCTCGCGCCCTACGACTTTTACCAGATGATCGGCAAGCAGTTGGCGTCGCCTCGCCCAGGATCGGTCGCTGGCCGTCCAGTGTGGGGCGTACGAAGCGGCAACGGTCGCGCTCTCCGCAAGCCCTCTTGCGATTGGCGCGGGGACGACGCCAGCTAAGGCCTCCACCATTTTGAGGGTTCCCCGCAGCGCATCCTGTCCCAGGTGGGGCAGCCTGGGAACTGAAGGCTTCCTACCAGGGTGTGGCTCAGGGCCGCCCGGCACCGAAGCGGCGGTCCCGCCTTGCCCGACGTCGCTCCGCCCAGCGGGAGCCGTCAGGGGACGGCCTGGAGCGGCGCGCAGCGTAGCGCCCCGGGGTGGGACCCCACCCGTTGGCCTCCCTCCACGCCCTCAGGCGGTCGGCTACCGGGGCCGCCTCGTAGCCGCCTCGGCGGGCTGTCCGGCTCCGCAGCGGCTCACGCCGGGGCGGGTTCTTTCCTTGGGCGTTGGCCTGCCTCCACACCGAGACGAACCTCTGGGCGGCCGTGAAAGCGCTCAGAGCCAGCATCAGCCACAACAGCGGGACCATGAGAAAGCCGAACGCCAGGGCGGCGCAGATCACTACGATCCGCTCGGCGCGTTCCATTATCCCGCCCTTGGCGGACAGTCCTAGGGACTCCGCCTTCGCCCGCTGGTAGGAGATGAGCACGGACACCCCGAGGATCGCTACCGGGAGGATGAAAAGATGACCCTTGTGGGTGTCGGACAGGTACCAGGCAAAACCTCCGAGCACTAGGGTGTCGGTTACCCTGTCAGCCACGGAGTCGAAGAAAGCTCCCCTCACGCTGGAAGCTCCAGTGGCCTTGGCCAGTGGACCGTCGAGAAGGTCCGGCACTGCTGAAGCGATCAGCAACGCCAGTCCCAGACCGATACGACCCGAACCTATCGCCCACGCAGTAGGGACCGCTAGGAGTAGTCCAAGCCCTGTCAGGTGGTCGGCGGAAAGACCTGTCCGGCGCAGCAGCGCTGCGACCGGTCTGGTCACACGGTCCACGCCCGAGCGAAAACGTCCGTCAAACAATGGTGGCAGCTCCTCGAAACCGCCGGTTTGGGCGGCTGCATGTCTTGTGGTTGTAGGGTACCACGGTGGGCCGCCGCGGAGGCGGACGGTTGGGGGACCGGTTCTTCGTCCCGGGAAGGAGTTGCCATGTCGGAGGAGGTGCGGCGGTGAAAGTTTTCCCGCCTGAGAAGATCAGGAACGTCGCTTTGGTCGGCCACGGCGGTGCCGGCAAGACAACCTTGGCGGAGGCTCTCGCCTACCGCTGCGGCGCGGTCAGCCGGCCCGGCCGTGTGGAGGACTTCAACACGATCGCCGACTTCGAACCCGAAGAGCACAAGCATCGAATGTCGATCTCGACAAGCCTGATACCCCTTGAGTGGGAAGGTTTCAAGATCAACGTGCTTGACTGTCCTGGCTACGCCGACTTCACCGCTGAGGCGACCAGGGCGCTCGGAGTAGCGGACCTGGCCGTGTTCGTCGTCAGCGCCGTCGAAGGCGTAGAGGTGCAGACGGAGCTTTTGTGGCGTGAAGCCGCCAGGCTGGGCCTTCCCAGGCTGATCTTCGTGAACAAGCTAGACCGGGAGCGAGCGTCGTTCGAGCGGACCCTCTCCGAGCTTCAGAGCTCTTTCGGCGCCGGCATCGCCCCTCTCGAACTGCCTATCGGAGAAGAGGGGGCTTTCCGAGGTGTAGCCGACCTCCTCTCGGATACCGCCATCACCTACGACACCGGCAAGGCCACTACCGGTCCGATCCCCGAAGAGATGGCCTTGCGGGAGCACTCGATCCACGACGCTTTGGTCGAGGGGATCGTCGTCGCCGACGACGACCTCATGGAACGCTACCTGGAGGGCGAGATCCCAAGCGTAGCGAACCTGGAGGCAACGCTCGCCCATGGCGTGTCGGCTGCGCAGGTCTTCCCCGTGCTGTGCGGCTCCGCAGTCAAGGACGTCGCGGTGGACCGTCTCGGAGCGTTCATATGCGAGATAGGCCCTTCCCCCCTCGACCGGGGACCGGTCGAGGTGAGCGGCGGCGGATCGACCACCACTGTGGCCCCAACCCCGGACGGTCCGCCTCTGGCGGTCGTGTGGAAGACCGTCGTGGATCGCCACGTTGGCAAGATCAGCTTGCTCCACGTGCTATCTGGGACCATAAGCCCCGACGCGGTGCTCGTCGACTCCCGGACGAGAACCGACCAGCGGTTGCACACGCTGTTCGCCCTGAGAGGCAAGGAGCAGGTACCAGTCGAGCGCCTCTCGGTCGGAGACATCGGTGCAGTGGCGAAGCTCGCCGACGTGGCCACCGGCGACACCCTCGCCCCCAAGGGAACCCCCGTGTCTTTGGCGGTTCCTGGCGCGGCGGAACCTGCGCTTTGCATCGGGATCCACCCGAAGTCCAAAGGCGACGAGGACAAGCTCATGACCGCCCTGCACCGCTTGCAAGAGGAGGACCCGTCGCTTCAGGTGCGTCGCGACGACGAGACCCACCAGACGCTGCTGTGCGGGGCGGGCGAGACACACCTGGCCGTGGTTGCCGAGCGTCTCGCCCGTAAGTTCTCCGTGGACGTCGTCACCGAGCCGGTGGTCGTCCCCTACCGCGAGACGGTGAACACCCAAGCCGAGGCTGAAGGCCGCTACAAGAAGCAGACCGGCGGCCACGGCCAGTTCGGCGTTGCCAGCATCCGGCTGTCGCCGCTGGCGCGCGGAGCGGGTTTCGAGTTCGTAGACGAGATCGTGGGAGGGGCAATCCCCCGCCAGTACATACCCGCCGTGCAGAAGGGCATAGAAGAGGCGATGGCAGCCGGCGGCGTGCACGGGTGGCCCGTCGTGGACGTGTCGGTCACACTCTTCGACGGCAAGTACCACCCGGTGGACTCATCCGAGATGAGCTTCAAGATGGCGGGCGCGATGGCATTCCGCGAGGCGCTGGAGAAAGCCGGCCCGGTGCTGTTGGAGCCGATCTCGAAGGTCGAGGTGACCGTCCCCGCCTTCGGGCAGGGCGACGTCATAAGCGATCTCAACTCGCGCCGCGGGAGGGTAACCCAGACGGGCACCGCCGAGGACGGGGCGTCGGTGATCACAGCGCTTGTTCCCACATCCGAAGTGCTGCGTTACGCGGTCGACCTGCGTAGCATCACCGGTGGCCGGGGCAGCTTCACCGTGTCTCACGACCACTACGACGCGGCACCGCCGAACATTTGGGCGTCCGTGGCCCGACCGGCCAGGGCGACCGCCTGACGTTCGCTACGCTCCCGCTGCCGGCGGCCAGGATCGTCGAAGTTTGCCAGCGGACACGTCGAGCGGCTCGGGCAGGACCCTTGTGTCAGCCACCGACGTCATGAAGTTCGTGTCGCCATCCCAGCGGGGCAGGACGTGCACGTGCAGGTGGCCGGGGACTCCCGCGCCGCCGGCGCGGCCCAGGTTGGCACCGAGGTTGAGGCCGTCGGGCCTGTAAGCGGCTCGCACCGCCGAGACGGCGCTGGACGTGCCCTCCCAGAGCGCTCCCGCCTCGGCGGAGTCAAGAAGCTCCGGGGATGCCACGTGGCGGGCGGGCATGACCATGAGATGCCCGCTGCAGTAGGGGTACGCGTTCAGGATCGCCACCGCAAGGCCGCTACCGTGACGCCACAGGACATGGGTCGCTTCGTCGTCTTCGCCGGATGCGAGAATCGCGCAGAACACGCAGCCGGCCGCTCCATCGCTGTCGCCGCGCGACACCGCCGAGGTGGCTCCAGCGCCACCTGCGGACGTGACCGACTCTATGTAGGAGCTGCGCCAGCCCGCCCAGAGACGATCCAGTCCGCTCACCCTTTGACCGAGTGGCTGCGGTCCGCCTCGACGACCCTCGACACGAAATCGACGAGCGCCACACCCCGCTCCGGCCGTGTGGAGCCTACCGAGTTGACACCGACCGTCGAGTTGGCGAGGTCCTCGTCACCAACGACCGCCACGAAAGGCACCTTCTCCATCTTCGCCCGGCGGATACGCCCGCCCAGCTGCTCGTCAGCGGGCACGACGTCGACGCGCAACCCTTGGGCTCTCAGCGCCGAGGCGACGCTATCGGCGTAAAGCTGATGGTCGCTTCGGACCGGGAGAACCGAAACCTGAACCGGGGAGAGCCAGACCGGCAGTTGCCCGGCGTAATGCTCAAGGAGGATAGCGAAGAAGCGCTCCACCGACCCGAACAGCGCCCTGTGGATCATGTAAGGCCTGTGGCGGGTGTTGTCGGAACCGACGAACTCCATATCAAAGCGTTGCGGCATCTGAAGGTCCACCTGCAGGGTCGACACCTGCCAGCGCCTTCCGATCGCGTCTTTGACGTGGACGTCGATCTTGGGTGCGTAGAAGGCTCCTTCGCCTTCAGCCACGACGAAGTCGATGCCGGCGGATTCGGCCGCCTCGCGAAGCGCCGCTGTCGCAGTGTCCCACTCGGTGGGGTCCCCGACGAACTTCTCCGGCCGGGTGGCCAGCTCGGCCTCGAAGTCTTCCAGGCCGAAAGCCCTGAGGATCGACAGCACGAACGACAGAAGATCCGCGAGCTCGCCTGCGAGCTGGTCCGGGGTGCAGAAGATGTGCGAGTCGTCCTGGGCGAAGCCCCTGACGCGCAGGAGGCCGTTGAGCACGCCTGAACGCTCGAAGCGGTAAACCGTCCCGAACTCGAAGAGCCGCAACGGCAGCTCCCGGTAGGACCGCTGCCGGCTCTTGTAGATCAAGATGTGCATCGGGCAGTTCATCGGTTTGGGGTAGTAAGTCGCCCCTTCCATCTCCATCGGCGGGTACATTCCGTCCTTGTACCAGCCCAGATGCCCCGATATCTCGAACAGCGTCGACTTGGCGAGATGCGGCGTGTAGACGAACTCGTAGCCGGCCTTCGCGTGCTCCTCGCGGGAGAAGTCCTCCATCAGCTTGCGGATGAGACCGCCCTTGGGGTGGAACACGGGCAGACCTCCGCCGATCTCCGGCGGGAAGTGGAACAGGTCCAGTTCGGAGCCGAGACGTCTATGGTCGCGTTTCTCGGCTTCCTCCAGGCGGTGCAGGTAAGCGGCGAGAGCGCCCTCGGACTCCCATGCCGTCCCGTAGATCCTCTGCAGCTGGGGGCGACGCTCGTCGCCGCGCCAGTACGCGGCGGCGACCTTGGTGAGCTTGAAATGTCCGAGCTTTCCGGTCGAAGCGACGTGCGGGCCTCTGCACAAGTCGACGAACCGGTCGCTGTTACGGTATGCGCTCACCACTCCCTCGCCGACGCCTTCCGCCTCGGCTGCCTCCCCTACGCCTTCGATTATCTCGACCTTGTAGGGCTGGTCGGCAAAAAGAGCGAGCCCTTCGGCGATCGTGTGCTCCTCGCGCACGAAAGGCTGGTCTTCGGCGACGATCTCTCGCATCCGCCCCTCGATACGCCCGAGGTCGTCCTCGGAGAACCTGGCGCCTCCGGGAAGCTCGAAGTCGTAGTAGAAGCCGTCCTCGATCGGCGGTCCGATCGCGTACCTGGCGCCGGGCCACAGGTCAGTCACCGCCTGGGCCAGAACGTGGGCCGTGGAGTGGCGAAGGACTTCGCGGGCGGCGGCGGTAGTTTCGTATCCTGGCATCACGCCACGATATCCACGCCGAGCAACCCGGCCGCGCGTGCCACTCCGCTGCCGGCGGCCACGGCCCTGTCGATGGCCGCGATCGCTGCGGGGGTGTCGAGGTCGTCGTCGAGCGCTTCACGCACGTCGGTCAATGCGCCGTCGCCTTCCCCGCAGCTTCGCCACACTGCCAGCCTTGCGGTCGCTTCTTCGAGCAGGTGATGCGACCAGTTCCACTCGTCACGGTAATGATGGCCGAGGACAGCTAGGCGTATCGCCGCAGGGTCCCACTCGCCGAGAAGGTCGTGCACGAAGACCAAGTTTCCGAGGGATTTGGACATTTTGATCCCGTCCAGGCAGACCATCCCGGTGTGCATCCAGTACCGCACGAACGTCTCACCGGTAACGGCCTCGGACTGGGCGGCCTCGCATTCGTGGTGGGGGAAGATCAGGTCCGAGCCGCCGCCGTGTATATCGACCGTCTCGCCGAGCTCGCGTATCGACAGGGTCGAGCATTCAATGTGCCATCCCGGCCTGCCCGGACCCCAAAGGGAGTCCCACGCAGGTTCGTCGGCGGCGGAAGGCTGCCACAGCACGAAGTCCAGCGGGTCGCGCTTGGCAGGGTCCTCCGGATGCCCGCCCCGCTCGGCTGCGAGGTCCAGCATCGTCGCGCGGTCGTAGCCGCTCACCTGGCCGAAACGCTCGAAGCTCGAAACGTCGAAGTACACTGCGCCGCCAGCCTGGTAGGCGTGACCCGATTCGAGGACCATGCCTATGAAGCCGAGGATGTCGGGGATAGCCGACGTAGCCCTCGGCTCCGAATACGCCGGGAGCAGACCTAGGGCCGTCATGTCGAAATCGAATCGGCGCACCTCCTCGGCGGCGAGGTCCAGGTAGTGCACTCCCAGCTCCCGGGCTTTGCGCAGGATGTCGTCGTCGACGTCGGTCACGTTACGAACGCAGCGGGTCTCGTGGCCGAGGTCGCGAAGGCGCCTCTGCAGCACGTCGTAAGCCAGGTAGGTCGCTGCGTGACCGAGATGTGCGGCGTCGTAGGGTGTTATCCCGCACGTGTACATCTTCACGACTGGCCCCACGTCTAGTTCCACGACCTTCTGCTGTGAAGTTTCGAAAATCTTCATAGGTGACTGTTGCTTCCTCAGACTTGTATGCCGGTCAGGTGTATCGAGGCGTGCGTCTTGTAACGCCGGTTTATCTCCAGCAGCGTCGGGGTGAGCGCCTCGATGGCCGTAGCCCCCGAGAGCCCGCCGGCGTCGATGCCCCGCAGACCGGGGAGACCGTTGACCAGCCCGACCACTTGCGCGACCGCTTCCCGGTCGTCCCCGCACACCAGCACGTCCGCGTCCAGCTGGTGGTCGAGATCACCCCACGGTCCTGCTGGTAGATGGTGGAATGCCCCCACTACGCGCGACTTGGGCAGCGCCCGTGCGAGCGCGGCGGTCATGGAACCACTCGGAGGTATGAGAGGGACCATCTCCTTGCCCAGACGGGTGATCGCGTTAAGCATCGAAACGACCACCTTGCCCGCTAGAACGCCAGCCAGGGGGGCGACCGTTCCAAGAGCACCGTCCCAGGGGGTCGCGACGACCACGAGGTCGGCCTCCGCTGCTGTCTCGTTGGTACCGCCAGCAAGGCGCAGATCCTTGGAGCGCCATTTCTCGTTGAGCTCGGCCACGATCTCCTCGGCGCGCGACAAGGTTCGTGACCCTATTACCGCTTCGACGCCGACCGCTGCGAACTGTACCGCCACAGCCTGGCCGGCTGGCCCTGTTCCACCTATAACTCCGATTTTCACCCTCGCAGACTTGCACGCCGAGGGCACTCAGGTCGAGCCGGGCCTCGCGAAGGCAAAGCTGGACCGGCGAGAGCGCTAACTTCGAAGGGTGAGGCTTTCACCCATTTCGAACGCGAAGCCTGTAGGCGGGGAGCTCCCAGGAGCGGCTTTTTTGACCGGAGTGACGCTCTCCGGCGAAAGGGTCCGCGTCGACTTGGGCTGTCCTGGGACCAAAGCATTACTTTTCCTCACCTCCTCCTGCCACGGGTGCATGCCGGTCTGGTCCGGCCTTCGTGACATGTCCGGCCTTGGTGGCGTGTCTGGGCCGTCCCCGAGGCGCCGCGTGCTCGCCGTCGTACCCGACCCGGCCACCGAAAGCTCGGACGCCTTGCGTTCCCTGGCGGCAGACTGGCTCGAAGTCGTCATGTCGAGCAGCGCCTGGCTGGAGTTTTCCCCTGGTCCCGCCCCGTGGCTCATCACCACCGACGGCACCAGGATCACCTACAGCGGTCCTGCCCCTAGCTCGCCGCGGAAGCTGCGACGCCTGCTGCGTCCCTGACCAAACCGGCGAGCGCCTCGGGGCTCAGCGCTTCGAGCGCCACGTAGCTAGCTCCCATACGCTCGGCGAGGACCGACGCCAGCCCGAGGCGTGTGGATCCGACCCGGCCGTCGAGCGCTTCCACGTCCACGACCAAAGACGGGATTTTCGACGCCGCAACCCTAGCCGCAGCTTCGATCGCGTCGCTCCAAGGGTCGGCACCGCCAGGCGCCGAAGTCGCTCGGCCGTCGGTCACGACCACCAGGAGAGGGCTGTAGTCCCCGCCAGGTCGACGTGACGTCGCCGTCGACAGCGCTGCACGAATGCCCTCCCCGAGCGGGGTTCGCCCGCCCGTAGCGATAACCGAAAGGCGGGCCTTCGCGACCTCCACACTTCCCGTGGGAGCCAGCAGCACCTCCGCACTGTGACCGCGGAACCCGACCATGGCAACCCGATCCCTGCGCTGGTAGGCGTCGCGTAGGAGCGACAAGACAGCAGACTTCGCCGCTTCTACCCGCCGGGGCGCTCCCATCGACCCCGAAGCGTCGACCGCCAACACGATCAGGTTCGCCCGGCGATGTTCTCTTACCGCCTCGCGAACGTCTGACGCCTCGACCAACCGGCCCGTGCCGGATATCCCGCCAGGACCCGCCGGGGGGCCCTCCGGCGCTCCAGCCTTCCGCGACGCAGCGGCGCGGACCGTCGCAACGACCGCTACCGACTGCAGAGGCCCTTCGGGGCGGCGGTCCCCTACCAGCCTTCCCCGTGCGGCGGGGGCGGGCCCGCGCCGCCCCGCCGCAGACCGAGAAGCCCGACCGAGTCGCTGACCGGCCGCCTGCCCTAGCGCCTTAGCAAGGTCGGAGCTCAGCGGACCTTCAGGACCGGCCGGGTTTTGGACTTGCAACCCAGAACCGCCGGCTTCTCCCCCGCCTTCTGCCTCGCCGCCTGGCTCGTCCAACCCTGTGCCCGACTCGGGCGACCCTGTGCCCGACTCGGGCGACCCGGAAGGAGACTCGGGATCGACTGGTGCCCCACCGGGCGGAGCTCCCTGGTCTGTGCCATCGTCTCCGAGGTGCTCCTCCAGCGCTTTCTCGATCTGCTCCCGGGCGTAGGAGGGGTCGGAGAGAGGGTCATGGTGTGCCCGGTGGGCGAGGGCAAGCGGCGCAACCCGCTTGACGTCTCCGACTGACACCGTGCCACGTCCCTCCCAGCCCGCCAGGGCCGCCGCCGCCCGGCAGATCGCCAAGTCAGCCCGCAAACCCTGCGCTCCGACCGACTCGCATAGCGCAGCGACCCGATTGAGCATTTCGCCCTCCAAGCGAGCCGGGCGGGCCACGGCCAGGCGGGCCGTAAGGTCCTCCTGTCTACCACGGTGGGAACCAAGGAGCCCCTCGGGATCCAAGTCGAGCGCCAGTCGGCGCGACAGCGCCATAGCCCGCATGCCCGGCCCGGCGGGGGTCCTCACGTCCACCGCCAGACCAAAGCGGTCGAGCAACTGCGGGCGCAGCTCCCCCTCCTCGGGGTTCATGGATCCGACCAGGACGAACTTGGCGGGATGCACATGGGAAACCCCGTCGCGCTCGACACGGTTCACTCCGCTGGATGCCACGTCGAGGAGCAC
Organism: Actinomycetes bacterium; assembly: GCA_021847945.1. Classification (GTDB taxonomy): domain Bacteria; phylum Actinomycetota; class Acidimicrobiia; order Acidimicrobiales; family Palsa-688; genus JAJZAM01. The sequence continues at coordinate 12,795 of JAJZNG010000089.1, forward strand.
GTCGACTAGGTGGTCCGGGAGTAGGTTGATCTCGTCCACGTACAAGACGCCACCGTGCGCGGAAGCTAGCAACCCCGGCGAGAAACGGACCTCGCCGCCCGTGAGAGCCGACGCTATGTCGAGCGTACCGACAAGGCGATCTTCCGTGGCTCCCACCGGAAGCTCCACAAAGGGGGCTCCACCGGGAAGCAGGTCGGCCAGGCCTCGGGCCAGGGTCGTCTTCGCCGACCCCTTGTCGCCGCGCAACAACACTCCACCGATGCCAGCATCGACAGCGCACAGGAGCAAAGCCAGTTTGGCATCGTCTTGGCCGACCACAGCACTGAACGGCAGACTGGATCTCGAAGGAGTCACCTTCCCTCTTCCCACCCTTCACCTTCGAGCACTGCGGATCGCAACACGGCGAGCGACTCGTCAGAAGCACGCCACAGCCCACGCTCGACGGCTTCGAGAAGCCGTTCCGCCATCGACCGCAAAGCCCACGGATTGGATTGCTCCAAGAACTTACGAACTGCCGGGTCGGCAATGTAGGTCTCGGTTACCTTCTCGTACATCCAGTCCTTCACCACTCCCGCAGTGGCGTCGTAGCCGTAGAGATAGTCGACGGTGGCGGCCATCTCGAAGGCGCCCTTGTAGCCGTGGCGGGTCATAGCCTCGATCCACTTAGGGTTAACCACTCTGGTTCTGACTACCCGGGCTGCCTCTTCGTCCAGGCTTCGGGTCCTAGGCGCGGCGGGGTTGGCCGTGTCACCGAACACCGCCTTGGGAGCCCGGCCTGACAGGGAGCGCACAGCGGCGATCATCCCACCGTGATCTTGCAGGTAGTCGTCGGAGTCGAAAATGTCGTGCTCGCGGTTGTCCTGGTTCTTAACCGCCACGTCGATCGTAGAGAACACCCGCCTCATGGCCGCCTCGGCGGGCACTCCCGTACCAGCCCGGCCGTACGAGAAGCCGCTCCAAGCTGTATAAACGTCGGCGAGATCGGCGTCGTTACGCCAGTCGCGGCTGTCCAGAAGAGCAAGGATCCCCGACCCGTAAGCCCCCGGCTTCGCACCGAAGATACGCGCGTCGCCGTCAGCGAAGCCGGCAAGCTCCACCGCCTCGTCTACGAGGGTAATGAGGTGCGGGAAAGCGTCCCTGAAGAACCCTGATATGCGCACGACCACGTCCACCCGTGGCCGGGCGAGCTCCGCGTCGGGTATCAGCTCCACTCCGATCACCCTCCCCGACTCGGCCGCCCAACGCGGGCGCACCCCGAGAAGCGCAAGCGCCTCGGCTATGTCATCACCACCGGTGCGCATTGCGGCGGTGCCCCAAACGACGATCCCGACTCGCTCCGGGTACCTACCCTCCTCCTCCAAGTGCCGTCTGATCACGTCGTCGGCAAGCTTTACTCCGACATCCCACGCCAGCCTACTCGGAAGCGCCTTGGGATCAACGGAGTAGAAGTTGCGGCCCGTAGGTAAGACGTGCGCCATCCCGCGCGTCGGCGCCCCGCTCGGACCTGGCGGCACCCAACGCCCTTCGAGTGCCGCCAGGACGTTCGAAATCTCGTTAGGCGTGGCGTCCAGAGCCGGCCCAAGAGTCGCAGACACCCAGTCGAGGACCGCCCGCTCCTCGTCGCTTCCAGGAACGGCATCGCCTGCCAACAAAGCGACACACTCGTCGTGCACCTCGTCGGCACCCTGCCTAGCGGAGGAAGCCGTCTTTCCTCCCTCGCAGAGGCGGCGGCTGACCGACTCTCGCAAAGAGGGGACACCCGGCTGAGCCAGACGGGTCAAAGCGACGAGCAGGTCGGAGCGGACCTGCCCGCGTGGCACAGCGCCCAGGACGTGCAGGCCGCCTCGGATCTGGGCGTCCTTCAGCTCGCACAGGTAGCCGTCGACGTGGTTGATCAACTCGTCGAACGCGTCGGCTTGCGGAGGGGCGTCCACGCCGAGGTCCTCGTGCAACGAGGACCGTACCAAAAGGTCCCAAACCTTCGCTCTGATAGCAGGCAGCTTCGACGGGTCGAGAGCTGCTACCTGGGCGTGCTCGTCCAGCAGCGTCTCCAACCTGGCGATGTCGTCGTAAGTCTCGGCGCGAGTCATCGGCGGCAGCAGGTGGTCGACGATGGTGGCGTGAGCGCGGCGTTTGGCCTGAGTCCCCTCTCCGGGGTCGTTGACGATGAACGGGTACACGACCGGGGCGTCGCCCAACGCCACGTCGGGCCAGCACGAGGCGGACAGGCCCACCCCCTTGCCGGGTAGCCATTCCAGGGTGCCGTGCTTGCCCACGTGGACGATAGCGTCGGCGCCCCACACCATGTCCAGCCATCGATAGAAGCCCAGGTAGTGATGCGTCGGAGCGAGATCGGGAGAGTGGTATATCGCCACCGGGTTCTCCCCGAAACCCCTCGGTGGCTGGACAGCGACGAACACGTTACCGAGGTCCAAGCCGGCGAAGACCAGATCTCCCGAAGACGGGTCGACGTACACGCCGCCCGGCGCGGGGCCCCACGCAGCTTCCAGCGAGCTTCTCAGGGCTTCGGAAAGCCCGGCGAACCACCGTGCGTACAACTGCGGGTCCATGCGCCCCGGAGCGCCGGCCAGTTGCTCGGCGGTGAGGGCCTCCGACTCGTAAGACATGGTGTCGATCAGTTCTGCCATGAGTTCGTCGCCGCTGTCGGGAACCCGATTGATCGAGTAACCCGCTCGTCGCATCGCTTCTAGTAGCTCTACGACCGAGGCGGGAGTGTCGAGGCCAACCGCGTTGCCGATCCTCGCCCTCTTGGTAGGGTAAGCTGACAAAACAATTGCCACTTTTTTGTTGGCGTTTGGTGTCCGGCGGAGGCGTCCCAGCCTGACAGCACTTCCCGCCACTCGGCTCACCCTGTCGGGGATGCTGCGGTAGGCGCTGACCGACGTTCCGAGAGCAGTTTCGTCGTCGACCTCCTCGTTGAAAGAGAAGGGAACCGAGATGATCCTCCCGTCGAACTCGGGTATGGCAACCCGCATCGCGACGTCCATGGGCGCCAGGCCCCCAGCTGACTCCTCCCATGTGGAGCGTGAAGCAGTCGACGTGATCGCCTGGAGTACCGGCACGCCGATCGACCCGATGGCCGATGCGTCCCAGCACAGGCCGTCGTCGCCAGCAGCGCCCGAAACGAGGACCGTCGTGACGATCACGTCCGGCTTCAGTTCGCCGAGCAGGCGGAGGGCTTCCACTTCCCCCTGCGCGTCGGGACGCAGGGAGTACGTCCACACGGCCACAGCCTCGGCGCCGCGAGCTTCGATCGCCTCGCACAGGTCCTCCACGAACGTGGTGTTACCAGCGATCAGATGCGCGCGGTAGAAAAGCACGGCGACGGTTGGGCCGCCCCTTTCGGGGCTCCGGTGGTAGACGCCGGTCACTGGCACCTCGACTGGCGGGTCGAAGCCGAAGCCGGTCATGGTCAAAGTGTCGGATACGAACCTTAGCATCTGCTCAAGGTTGGCCAGCCCGCCGTGCAGCAGGTATTCGAATGCCTGAGCGACGGTTGCGCTGGGAACATTCGACATGGCCGTCAGCTCTGCGTCAGGGGCGGACTCGCCTCCAAAGGCGAGCAGGGGCACACCGCGTGTGTCGGCTTCGGCGCGCAACCGGGCGAGTTGGGACCGCCACGCGTCTGCGCCGCCGAGCAGCCGGACAGCGACTACTGTGACGCCTTCGAGTGACGGAGCGTCCCGCAGCGTCGTCACGTCGGCCGCCCGCACCTCCGGGAAGCCGTCGGGGAGTCCTTCCACGATAGAGCGCAAAGCGAGGATCTCGCTCGGCGCGTTCGTCAGATACAAGATCATTATCTGGCTCCGTCTATGAGATCTGTGATCTTCTTCGCGCCGAGGTGCTCCTCGACTGCGTCGGCGATGATGTCGAACCGGGCTTGTCTCGCGCCTGAGAACGACACCGCGTCGCCTGGGTCCCAGCACACACCGCTGCGCAGCGCCACTTCGGACAGGAATGCCCTCCTGAAGGTGTCCGATTCGAACAGCCCGTGCAGCGACGTCCCCCAGACGTTGCTTCCAGGGCTTCTAGCTCCCTCGGGCCCGTACTGCGTAGTTATCCACGGCCCCAGCGATCCCCGCTGCGCAAGGGCAGACGTGCGACCGTGGTGAATCTCGTAGCCGACGACCGGCTCACCCAGAGACTCGCCTGAAACTCTCCGGGTCATTTTCGTCTCCTCGAAGGTGGTCGCGACTTCGAGCAGGCCAAGCCCTTCCATTTGCGAACCTCCCGGTTCCTCCACCGAGTCGCTTACTGTGCGCCCGAGCATCTGGTACCCGCCACAGATGCCGAGGATCGTCGTAGTATCCGCCTGGTACGCCGGGCGAGAAAGAGCTGTGACGGCAGCTGCCAGGCCGCTGGCTTCGAGCCAGCGTAAATCCCCTATCGTCGTCTTGGTGCCCGGGAGGATCAAAAGGTGCGGACGGCCTAGTGCACCGGCTGACTCTACGTAGCGGACCCGTACCGCCGGTTCGAGACTGAGGGCTTCGATGTCGGTGAAATTGGAGATCCTCGGGAACTTGACGACGGCAACGTCGAGCACCTCCCCTACCGGCGACGGCGGCCGGAAACGATTCGAGCCGGCTGAGCTGAACGCTTCGAGAGCCATCGAGTCCTCGGCGTCGATACCGACACCTTCCATCCACGGAACGACGCCGAGCGTCGGCCTGCCGGTGAGACCTTCGAGTTGGTCGAGACCCCCTGCGAGGATGGCCGGATCACCTCGGAACTTGTTGATCACGAACGCTTTGATCAGGCTCGACAACTCCGAAGGGAGGATCTCGACCGTCCCATACAGAGAGGCGAACACTCCGCCCCGGTCGATGTCGCCGACCAGTATCGCCGGCAGGCGGGCCGCCTCGGCGACTCTGAGGTTGGTTATGTCATTGGCGAGAAGGTTGATCTCGGCAGGACTTCCGGCGCCTTCGCAGATCACCGCGTCGTAGCGTTCACGTAGCGATGCCAGCCTGTCGAGCACCACAGGCCACAACTCTGCTTTAACCGCCTGGTAGGACGCGGCGTCGAGCGTCCCCCACACGCGTCCGTCGACGATCACCTGGCTGTTGCGGTGATCGGACGGCTTGAGCAGGATCGGGTTCATCGCCGCTTCGGGCTCCACTCCGGCGGCTTCCGCCTGCGAAGCCTGGGCCCTGGAGATCTCATGGCCTGTGCTGGTAACTGTCGAGTTGAGCGACATGTTCTGAGCTTTGAACGGAGCGACACGCAGACCCCGACGTGCGAGCATCCGGCAGATGCCAGCCACCAGGGTTGACTTGCCCGAATCGGAACCTGTTCCGCATACCATGAGACCGCCGCACATGCCTGTCGTCGGGGGAGATGTCATTGGGCGACTTGTCATTGGACGACCCGCCCCAACGCGTCGGCGAGGCGCTCGAGGCCTTCCCGGTCGGGCACCGCTATTCGAACGTATCCCGGCATTGCGAAGTTGGCGCAGTCGCGCACGCTTATAGCGGCTCTCGCCAGGCGGTCTCGAAGCCCTGGGGCCCGGACGACCAGCCAGTTGGCGTCCGAGGGTTCCGGGGTGAAGCCGGCGGAGACCAGAACACCTCGCAACTCGTCTCTAAGAGCCGCTATCTTCGCCGCCCATTGTCCAAGGCGGACTTCGCTGAGCATGTCGGGAAGCGCCGCAGCCGCGAGGCCGTTCAGCGACCACGCAGGCTGGCGGAGTCTTATCCGCCCTGCAAGATCGTGATCGGGGCATACGACGTAGCCGATGCGAAGGCCGGGACATGCGAGCAGCTTCGTGAGAGAACCCACGACGATGCCTCCCCTCTCGAAGTCACCTCTAGTCCAGGTACCAGTGGCGAGCGCCCAGAAAGCCTCGTCCCACACTTCGGCGGTCTCTTCCGCTTCGGCCAGCAGACCGCTCGGGTTGTGCGGGTTGGAACGCCAGCGTGGAGCCCCGGGTGCCACCTCGCGCAGGTGGCGACGGTACAGGGAGAACTCAGGGTCGCGGACCCACCCCACAGGGCTCTCAGCCGCCAGCAGGGCTATGGCCTCAGCTCCACCGTTGGTGAGCACGACTAGGTCTGGGTCTACTCCTAGGCACGCCGCCAACGCCGCCGTAGCCCGGCCGGCCTGCGGGTAACGCCCAAGGGCCCTGAGATGGCAGCGAAGCAGCACCTCGAAGTCGGGGGCCACCGGGTTCAGGCTGGCTGACAGGTCCAAGACGTCCTCCACCGCCACGCCAAGTGACTCGGCGAGTCGCGCGCCGTCACCGCCATGGGCGCCGGGCGGAAAGTCGTGGCTCATCGGCCGGCCGGCAATCGACTCACGCCCCGTAACATCCGCAACGCCCGGGAACCTGAGAGCGCCCAAGCCGCTACGAGCGCTCCGCAAGCCGCCAGGACGACCCTCTGGGAGAGCCTGCAAGCAGCTTCAATATCGCCTGGTTCCGCAGGACGTCCCCGCCCGAGCGGCGGACGGCTCTCCACTCTCCCCGAGTAGACGTTAACGCCGCCCAGCCTGATCCCGAGCGCTGCGGCGAAAGACGCCTCGGCGACACCGGCGTTCGGGGAGGGGTGCGCAGGTGCCTGGGTACGCACCGCCTCGAAGATCTGACGGGTTTTCGACGGCGAGCAGATGCACACAAGCGACGCCGCGAGGCGAGCAGGAAGCCAGTTGGCAGCGTCGTCGAGACGGGCCGAGGCCCACCCGAAGCGCTCGTAGCGGGAACTGTGGTGGCCGACCATGGCGTCCATTGTGTTGACAGCCCGATATGCCAGCACGCCGGGGGCCCCAGCCACCAAACCCCACAGCATGGGCGCTATCACGGCGTCGACGGTGTTCTCCGCTACCGATTCAACCGCCGCCCTTGCTATCTCGCCGCCGCCAAGAGTTTCAGGGTTACGCCCGACGAGGCTGCGCACCCTCCGGCGTGCAAGAGCAAGGTCGCCGGCGTCAAGAGCGCAAGCAACCCCCGACGCCGCCTCGCGAAGCGAACGTGACCCGATAGCGGTGAATCCTGCTACGGCAGCGGCGGCTACCCTGCCTTTAGCCCCGACGGAGTTACCAACAGCGGCGGCAACCAGGCCCACGCCGGCACCCGCGCCGACCCCGGCGGCGCAGTAGCTGACCCCCGAAAGCTTCGAGTCAGCCCATACACGACCTTCGAGCCTTGTCATCGCCCGCCCGAAGGCAGCCACCGGGTGTGCTCGGTCGGGGGGGTCGCCGAAGGCAGCGTCAGCGGCGACAGCCAGAAGAATGCCGAGCACGGATTGCGTGGACAGCCCTGCCGCAATGCCAAAAGCACGGGGCCGCCGCCTCCAGGCCGCTACCACCGGGCAGCCGCCGCAATCAACCCTGCCGTCTCCGCCATCACAGCCGCCGCCCCCAGCACGTCGCCGGTGTAGCCGCCGAGGCGCTTGTGGGCCAAGGCGACCACTCCGGCACCTGCGCAAAGGCCCACCAAGGCGGCCGCCAGACCGGCAACGGGCCGCCAGGCCGCGCACAGCGCTAACCCAGCTACGACTCCAGCGCCGAGCAATGCCCTTCGGGAGTCTCCGGCGAACGCCGAGGCGAGACCCCCACCGCGCCGGGCGTACGGCCGGGTCCGGACCACCACCGCCATCCCAGCCCGCGACAATGCCCACAGCCCGGCGAGGAGGAGAACCGACGGGTGCAAAGCGTCGAGAGCCGCCCACCGCAGGAGGAGGATTGCCGCACCGGCGCCGACCCCGAACGCCCCGACTTCGGGACTGGCCATCACATCGAGACGTCGCTCGCGTGTCATAGGAGCTACGAGACCGTCCCCGCAGTCGACCAGCCCGTCGAAATGTAACATTCCGGTCAACGTTAGGTCGCCGACCACGACGATGGCCGATACGAGTCCGGGAGGCCATATCCTCGCCGACAGCCACCACAGACCTCCCAGGAGCGCTCCTAGCAGCGCCCCGACGGGGGCGAACCACTCCGACGTTCGAGGACCCGGAGGGGCGGAGCGTCCGACTACGGTGAGGAAGGACACAGCGGCGCGCAACGCTGTCAGCTCCGCCCGGAACTGTCCGAGGGCGCCAGCAGACCCCTTGGGACTTCCAGCTCGACGGTCCTGCCGGCGACCACCAGGTAGACCTTGTCGGCGACGGCCGCCACTTGGCTGTTCAGAGTTCCCAGTGCGTCCCTGAAGCGCCCGCCGACCTCGCTGGAGGGGTGCACGCCGAGGCCCACCTCTTCGCTGACGATGACGACGTCGCCGTCGTGGCGGCGCAGAGCGTCGCAGAGTCCGACTGCATCGACAGCAAAGTCGGCGGTGGCCGCTACCCACGATCCGAGGGAGTCGATCAACAGCGTCGCCTTCGGGGCGCTGAGCACGCATTCGACAAGCCCGGCACCCGGCTCCGCTGTGTCCCAGTCGGCGGGCCGGCGCTCGCGATGGACCCGGACGCGACGGGCGAAGTCCTCGTCTTCGACCACGGCCGGCGCCACGTAGACGATCGGTTTCGGGAATCTTGACGCGGCGTTCTCAGCGAGGAGGGACTTGCCGCTCCTCGCTCCGCCTAGGAGCAAGATGATCATGTGTTGTCGGCCAAGCTGGTCACGTCCTCGCGTACTACCGCAGGCAGGTTTCCTGGCTCACGGATCCGCTCCCCCCGGCCTTCCCACCCGAAGGCAGTGGCCATAGGTGGGGGTTACTCCCCGTTGACAGTTGCGGGACAGCCCCGGATTCCCACCGGGTTCCCTGCTCAAGCAGACCTCACTCTAGCCGTAGAGTTGCACCATGGCCAGAGCGGAGTCGATCGTGTTGCTCAACACCGGAAACGGTAAGGGAAAGTCCTCTGCGGCGTTCGGAGTGATGTCGCGAGGGTGGGCGCGAGGTTGGAAAGTGGCGGTAGTCCAGTTCGTGAAAGGCGGAAAGTGGAAAACCGGGGAGCGCAAGCTCGCCGACCACCTAGGAATCGAGTGGCACACCCTCGGAGACGGCTTCACCTGGGAGTCCACGGACTTGGACGAGACAGCCGCCAAGGGGCGTCACGCCTGGCAGGTCGCTTCGGAGATGCTCTCGTCGGGTGACTACGACCTGTTGATCTTCGACGAGATCACCTATGCGGTCACCTACGGTTGGGTGCCATCAGGTGAAGTCGCTGAGGCGATCCGCGACCGCAACCCATCCACGAACGTGGTGATGACCGGGCGCAACGCGCCCGGGGAGCTGATCGAGGTCGCAGACACGGTCACCGAGATGCGCAAGATCAAGCACGCCTACGACCGGGGCATAAAAGCCAAGAAAGGAATCGAGTTCTAGACCTCGGGGCAAGCCGCTGACTAAGCGGTTGACACTTCGACCGACCATTCCGTGTCCGACATGATCAGGCGCCTGCGCGGACCGGGACGATCGAGGTTTCCGTCGCCGAAAGCTGCGTCGCCCTCCCACACGGTGGCAGGCGGGCCGCCTGCGATAGCAGAGACCATCTTGGTCTCGAAGCGCTGAATTCCCTCGCGTCGAGCGGCGGCGACCGCCGACGCAGTATCTCGGTGCGCCGACAGCCACCACAACGTCATATAAGTGGGAGGGGCCATGCCCATCTTCGCGGAATTCCTGGCTGCCATCGCTGCGTGGGGTGTGATCCACTCGAAGTCGTGTATCTCAGCCCCGTCGACGCGTACCTGGGCGTCGAAGTCCACCTCGGCGAGGAAGAACCACGTGGCGAAACGCCTTGGGGCTTCGGGTGGGGGCAGCCAGAACGACAGGGATGTGAGGCGGTCGACTTCGATCACGATGCCGGCCTCTTCGCGGGCCTCTCTCACTGCGGCGTGACGAGCTGCGGCAACGTCGGGTGTGTGGCGTTCGGCCTCGGCAGCGGTCACGGCTCGGCGGTCAGCGTCGTCGACTTGGCCGCCCGGGTAAACCCACATGCTCCCGAAAGGGCCCCTGGAGTTGCGCTGGACCATAAGCACCTCGAGCGACCCATCTACGTCCCGCACCGCCAGGACTGTCGCAGCCGGGGTTGCGTCTCGGTCGGGCGGCAGGGCACCAGAAGGCGTCTCACGCTCTTGCATCGGACCTCCTGAGCCCATCAGACCTCCTAACCCGCTTCGAGGCGGGTCCGAAACACACTTCCACGCTTGATGCTATGGCAGTGATGTCGGTTCGTGTGAGGGTCCGCCTGCCCGCCCTCAGCGTACGCCCAAGCGTTTCGGGAGCGACAACTGCAATCCCTTCCGACCGTGCAGTCCGGCGGCGGCGCCCGAGGCCGTGAAGAACTACCAGAGGAGTGACGGCCAGCCCGCCGGGCCATCCGAGATCCCGGGACAGTACTCCGGCCACGACCTCCGCCTCCCATGCTGTGCTCGAAACGTCGAGATGACGACCCGCGATGCGAACCTTACCCCATCTCGTGTTGATCGAACCCGCCGTCGTCTTGGTGTCGACCAGCCACACCCCAGTAGGGCCGACCACCAAGTGGTCGATGTTCGCCCTACTCCCCGGGACCGCCAAGTCGTGCCATACCTTCCAGCGTCGCGACGCCATAGCGTCTAGCACCGTACCGGTCGACTGTTCTCCCATCGCCCCACGCTGCCAGCGGAGCACCTCCCAGCGGCCGAACGGTCCCCACCACGCGACTACGGCCAAGGCGACTGAGCACCCAGCGAGGACCTCCTCTACGACCCGATGAACACCAGTGAAACCGTAGATACCGTCGACGTAGATCGCCCCTGCCGCGCATGCCAGAGCCGCAGCGGCAGCGGCCACACGCATGGCCAACCGGCGGACGCCGGCGAGCCAGTAGTGGTGCCTCGCCGAACGCCCAGCCGAACTTCCCACGACCGTGCCAATAATAACAGGACTGAGATTAGCTTGAGTCCAAGGGCTCCGGGCTAGTGTTGATCACCCCCGACCTGCGATACTCGCCTGCGAGGTGAGACCTGCTACTGAAATACGCTCGGCGCAGCGACGGCGAACCACGACGGCACAGACCACGACGGCACAGACCCCATCAGCTAGCCGCTTCGCCTGTTTCGACGGGCTGAGGGCGCTCGCAGCGTTGATGGTAGTCGGGGTTCACACAGCGTTCGTAAGCGGCTTCACCGTCCACGACACGCTCGGTCGTTACACCGCCCGCCTCGATGCTGGTGTCGAAGTCTTTTTCGTCATTTCGGGCTTCCTCCTCTACCGACGTTTCGCTCTAGCACACCTGACGGGACGGCCGTCGCCGGGGTTGGTGGAGTTCTGGAAGCGCAGGTTGGCGCGGATCATCCCTGCTTATTGGGGCGCTTTCATAATCATCAGCTACTTGATCCGGGCTGACAACGTCCGCCACAGCTGGGAGGCCCCACTCGTATACTTGGGCTTCGCGCAGATCTACTTCCCCCACTACATACTGACCGGTATCACACAAGCCTGGTCGTTGTGCACCGAGATGAGCTTCTACCTTTTCCTGCCGCTCTACGCTGCTGTCCTAGGGCGCAGAGTCCGGACCGGACGGGCACAGCTTGGCGTCGAGGTCGCGGGGATCGTTGCGCTGATAGGGGTCTGCGTCACCTACCGGGTGTTGGTAAGCACCATCCACTCGCCGCTGGCGGCGACG
>JAJZNG010000089.1:24371-36199 GCA_021847945.1 Actinomycetes bacterium
CCAACTGGCTGCCGGGCTACATAGGCCAGTTCGCTCTTGGCATGGCCCTGGCGGTGGCAAGCGCATGGCTGGAGGTAAGCGGCACTAGGCCCTTCTGGCTGTGGCATCCGTTGATGCCCTGGGCGGCATGGGGTTTGGCGGGCGCCTGTTACGTGGCCGTGGGCAACCTGGGTCTGCCCCTTTCGCCTCTCGGTACCGGGGACTTAGCCGCAGGACTTGCCAAGGAGGCGCTCTACGGAGCCTTCGGCTTCTTCGTCGTTGTGCCAGCCGTGTTCGGACCCCCTCACGCCGGGCCGATCCGGGCTCTTCTCACGACCCGAGTCATGGTGTCTGTGGGGGTGGTGTCGTACGGGCTGTACCTTTGGCACCAGACGTGGGTGTCGATGGTGATGTCGTGGAGCGGAGCGGGGCTATTCACTTTTTCCTGGCCGCTGCTTTTCGTCTCCGCGACCGCTCTTGGCTTGGCGTGCGCTGCGATCAGCTACTTCGCATTGGAGAAGCCTGCGATCGAACGCCGTTGGCCCACTTCGGGCTTAGCGGCGCGGCTCGCGGCATGGCCGGGGACGGCGGGATGAGGGGAACGGCGCGATGAAGGAAGACGCATCCAGCGTCGTCCCGGTGTCGGCGACTGGCGCGGCGGATACCGCTGACACTTCGGCGATCTTGCGCAGCGATCCCCGAACCGAGATGGCCGAGTTGGCCGCTGCGAGCGGTATCTCGTCGGTAGAGATCATCGCCTGGCGCGACGCCGGGCACCCCGAGGCGGGAGGTTCCGAGGTGCACTCGGCGAGGATCGCCGAGAGGTGGGCCGGAGCAGGACTCGACGTCCAGGTCATCGCTTCACGACCCGATGGAGCTTCTCGCGACTGGGCTGGTGACGGCTACAGCGTGAGCCGGCCGGCGGGTAGATACGGGATCTTCCCGTCGACCCTAGCCCGAGGTGCGCGCAGGCGGCCGATACCCGGGCGAGCGACCGTTGAGATTTGGAATGGAATGCCCTTCCTCACGCCGCTGTGGGCTTCGCAGCCTCGGGTCGTTCTGCTCCACCACGTCCACGACCGCATGTGGGACACCGTGCTTCCCGGGCCGCTGGCCGCAGCTGGGCGCATCCTTGAGACCAAGCTCGCCCCGCCTCTGTACCGCCACACCCGGCTCGTCACCCTTTCGGCGTCGTCGAAGCTCGACATCGTCCGCCGCCTCGGTCTCGACCCCTCCAAGGTCGACGTGGTTCCCCCCGGAGTAGACGAAGGCTTCGAGCCCGGGCAGAGATCCAGGGTTCCACTCGTCGTGGCAGTAGGCCGCCTGGTGCCCTACAAGCGTTTCGACGCGCTCGTAGAGGTGATGGTGGCGCTCAAGGCCAGGCACCCGGAGCTGAAGGCGGTGATCGCAGGGGACGGCTCGCAGAAAGCCCACCTCGAGGCCCTCGTCGCGGCTCACGGCGCGCAGGGTTGGCTTTCGCTTCCCGGCCGGGTCGAGCCGGCCGAGCTGGTCAGGCTCTACCAGCGGGCGTGGGTGGTAGCTTCGAGCTCGGCTTTCGAGGGTTGGGGCCTCACGATCTCCGAGGCGGCCGCCTGCGCTACCCCGGCGGTAGCGAGCCCGATAGCCGGGCACTTCGATGCCGTAGACGACGGCCGGACGGGATTTCTGGCCGAACCGGGAGAGGAGATGGTGGCGCGGCTCGACCTGCTCCTAAGCGACCCGGCGCTGCGCCGCAGGATGCAGCGCAACGCCCGCTCCAAGGCTCGCGGGCTGAGCTGGGACGCCGCGGCGACGAGCATCTTGCGGATACTCGCCGAACAGGCAACTCTATGTAGGTGACCGAACGCGCTCTTGACGCTCTGCGTAGTGAATCCGACCGGCTTGTCGAGCTTGCGGCTACGTTCACTCCGGCGGAGTGGGAAGCGCCGAGCGGCTGCATTGGGTGGCGGGTCCAAGACGTCGTCTGCCATATGGGATGCGTGTTCCACTCGATATCCGACCCGTCGACCATCGAGTCCGGACCGCCCGACGACGTCGAAGCCGCCGCCGAGGTCCCGGTGCAGGCCCGCAGGGCTTGGACTTCCGACCAGGTCGTCGAGTACTACCGCAGCTGGGCGTCGAGAGGATTCGAGACTCTCGCCGGTATGCAGCAGCCACCCGCGGCGGAGATGGAGGTGCCCCTCGGCAACCTGGGAACGCACCCGCTGCACCTCTTGGCGAACGCCTTGGTCTTCGACCACTACTGCCATATTCGCCACGACATTGGAGCGACCGTCGAGCGGGCAGCGGCGCAACCCCGAGACGAGGAAGCCCTGCACGAGACGAGGGTGTGGATGCTCGCAGGCCTTCCCCAGATGTGCGCAACGCAGCTGCGGGACGTGGTCACAGCACCTGTTGGAATGGTACTCGAAGGTCCAGGCGGGGGAAGCTGGGTCATCGAAGTCCCCGGGGATTCCGGACTGTGCCAGGTGACTCTAGGTTCCCCAACGACCGCAGCCGCCACGCTGACGAGCAGCGTCCACGACTTCGTGTCGTGGGGAACGCGCCGCAAGTCGTGGCGAGACGGGTCCGTGAAGATCAGCGGTGACGCCGACCTCGCTGCAGCCGTCGCCGACGCCATCAACATCATTTGAGCTGAATCCGACCGCCTCGTCCGCCTTTCAGCTACGTCGAGTCTCGCGCCGGGGTGTAGTGGCGCGGCGCCGGCATCCACAACAAGATCACGGCGCCGGCACCGGACATGAGGCCCGCGCCACGTAGCACAGCCCACGCGCCCGGGGCGAGTACGGTCTCGCCGAACACGATGCGCGCTCCGAGCAGGGCGCAAGCCGTCGAGGCGATGTTGGTAAGAGAAGCGATCAGCGACACTGGAAAATCCGCTAGACCAACCTGAAAAGCTACTAGCCCTGCGGCGGTTACGGCGACGAAGAGCCAAGGGTACGCACTGGTGAGAGATGACAAGCCGCCGGACACGAGCCCGGACTGACTCAGCCGCTCCGCGACGGCTTTCTCTGCGAGAGCACCGAGGCCGTAGAAGATCCCCGCCGATAAGGCCAGGGCGACGAGGCGGTGCCTGTCCATACCCGGGCGACCCGAAGCCGTGGCAGCCTGGCCTGTGCACCTAGGGTCACTACGGCTGCGAGAGCGAGCCAAGGCGACGAGAGCAGCGGCGCCAGCGAGCAGCGATCCCGCCGCCAACACAACCACCATCGCTCGCACTGACACTGGCGACACCGCTTGGCTGGATCTCTTCGCGGACAGGGCGACAGCCAACACGGCGAGGAGCACCAAGCCGAGCGCGGCTTTGTGCCTCGGTTCGAGACGTTCGCCGGTGAACATAGAGCTCACGGCTGCGAGAGCTACGAGCCCACCGGCGAGAATCGGCTGAACCACCGATACAGGCGCGAGCGTCAAGGCTAGAACCTGCAAAGCTAGCGCCGCGATCATTATCACGAAGCCTGTCAACCACAGGTTTGAGCGGACCGCTCGGCGCAAAAGTACCCCGATTCGGTCGGCGGGGTCCACCACGGCCCCGAGCGCCTTCTTCTCGATGATGTAACCGGCGTCGTAAGCCACGGCGGACGCGGCCGCTAGAACAGCCCCGAGAGCTTCGCTTGTCCCAGCGTTGGACGCTGCGAGCTCTCCTAGCACCTGCAGTCACCCTCTTGCACAGCGGTTCATCCCGTCTCACTCTGTCGCGCAGCTGCTCGCCGGCGCGCCGAGCTCCACCTCGCCCAACCGGCAGCTAGGTCCCCCCCGATCAATGCCAGCGCCGCCCAGGCTATGTCGTTGGCAGCGCTCAGCTGCGACGGCCACGCTATAGAAGGCCAGTAGTGGTAGGTGACCTGCTCCCAAACCGCGTACGCAGGTAGAACTAGGAGTCCCCCCACAGCGAGGATGCGACTTGCGGTTCGCCCCCAATCCCAGCGGCATCCGCACACCACCGCGATCCCGGCCCCGGCCGCGATAGCCGGTCTGGTCACGACGGCTGTCACCAGCCCCCAAGCGACCCCGACGCCGATGGCGTCACGCCATGACGCCACGGCCGAACCTGGACCCTGCCGGCCGGCAAGAGCAGACACGCTGGCCCTCACCGGAGAGAACCGCGACGGCGGCGGTGGCGTCTCAGGCCACCGCCTGCGGCGGCGACGCCGGCCGGCGCGCCCCCAGCCGCGGGCCTTGAGATCCTCCCATCCACCGCTCGCCGGTTCGGGCCAAGCGACAACCGTCAAAAGCACCAGGATGGTGAACGCCGACACGCCGAGTCCCACCCAAACGATCGTCTGGGGAGCGAAGGTCATAGTCACGCTGACCAGCTTCCCGGCCGGCTCTGCGGGTAGCAACCAACCGTTTGACATTGCGTCGATGAGCCTCGGCGAACCCAGATTAGGACCACCCGACACGCTCGCCGTCCAGCCGGGGTCGTAGCTCTCGCCGAGCACAAGCCACATCGGCTTTCCTGTTGCCTTCACGCTGACAGTCTGGGCGGTTCGCGTTTGGGCCGTGACGGTAACGGTCGGCGTACTCTGGGACTGCGCTCCCTGTGACGGCGCAACGGTGGAGCCGAGCGGGACGGCACCCCCACCGGCTCCTGACGACAGCCACAGCTGGTCGATCGACCAGCCCGAAGGCAGCCGCAGGCTCGTTACCACGCTGTGAGGTCCCGGTCCGAGGGTTATCCCGTGAGCAGAGTTTCCGCAGCCGTGGATCGTAAGCTCGTCGCCGTTGAGCGCGTCTTTGGTGGTGCCGGTCACTTCCACGTCTATAGGCTTGCCGTCGATCCTGAGCAGTCCGCTCTGGCATACCGCGGGCAGGGTGGTGGGCGCAGCCGGGGAGACCACGCCGGGCAGGCCGACCTCGGCTATCCCGACGGGTAGCTCGTCGGTGAGCCCGGCATAAGTGGAGTAATAGTCCAGGGCTCTCACCTGGTGGACGGCGTCTATGGTCACCTTGATCGTCGAGCCGCTGAGGGCGGGGAAGTTCAGCTCGACGGTGGTAGTAGCGCCGGCCGGGCGCCCGTTTCCGACGGGCGGCACCGCCACGTTCACCGTTTCAGAGCGGCCCCCGGCGCTTATGGTGACGCGGGAAGGCAGTGAGTGGCGGCCATCGTTGACCTCCACGAAGTTGAGATGGTCGAAAGTGATCGGCTTGCTCAGCGTGGCGCTCAGCCACTCCCCCGCCTGCGGACCGAGCTCAGCCTGCCACGCGGTTTCGGGGTTGTTGTCGAAGGCGGCATTGGCTCTCGCGTTGCGGTCATCGTCTAGACGCGTCGAGGAGTTGGCAGCGACCACCACGGCGGCACCGGGTGTCGACGCCGGCTGGGGCGCCGGCAGGCGGCCTGATGGGGTGAGACCCACAATTTGGTTTATCAGGTAGTCCGAGTCGCCGGCGTTGATCTCAGCTGTGCCCGACACGTCGAAGTTGCGCGTCGTGGGAAGGTCGAAAGTGCGGCTCATGAACGGCTCGGGGTCGCTGCGGGGAGGGCTGGACACCCGCTGGCGGTTCATGAGGATGTCCAGGGGATCGGACAACGACTTTGTCCCGACAGCGCTTAGCAGATCGGTCGGCAGGAGCAGCGACTCGGAAACCGGGGGGACTCCCGGTATCGAGATGTGTGTGAAACCTACCGCCGGAAGGCCGTCGAAGCGGCCGTGAGCGCCCCCCGTCGCCCCGTCGACAGTGAGGCGGAACGTGGTGAAGGTGTGCGTTGGGAAGGTGACCGTCTGACCAGCTTTGGAGACGGACGCTGGGCCGAGAGCAACCTTGATCGGGTCCTTGCCGTCGAAGCGAAGCGTCACCGACGTGATCCGTCTTTTGTTCGGCCCCGTCTCGGAAAGCTGGTGCAAGACCACGTGGTTGGTGGTCACCGGAGCTTGAAGGGTCGCCAGGAGATATATACCGTCGACAGCTTCGTGGGCTCCGAACGTCCACGCAAGGCCGGGGACGTCTAGGAAAGCGTTGATCGGTTTGCCCTCCGGCGTGAAAGACAGCGAGTCTCCGTACTGGGAGGCCTGCACAGACTTGACGCCCGCCACCACGGCCACAGTCTGGTCGGCTGTGGTCTCGCCGGGAAACACAGGCAGGGCGTAGTCCGAAGGCGTCAGGCTCAGGTCTTTCACACCGGGCTGCTCGACCTGGCCTACGTTGGCCTGCAGGCTTCCCCACTGGTAGGTGGCGTCGGGGTTCGTGTCGGTGAGGACCAGCGTCGAGCCAGCGGAGACCTGACCTGAGAGGGCTTTGGGGTTGCCAGCCGCAGACGCTGCGTAGAAGATCGGCTGGTTCCCGTCGAGCAGCCCCGCCCCGGCCGCCTCTACTATTCCTGATCCGTCCCCGGCTAACAGGATCGGATCGGCAGTCGACTCCACTCGGTCGATCGGTCGGGCGTCGGGGACGTTGAAGACCGACAGCGCCGGCGGCTCGGGGGTGCCGGTCGGGATGCCGAGGCGAAGCTCGGTGTCGAGGGGGTAGCGGATCTGGGCTGCGATGTCGGGACCGCCGAAGCTGACTGGGGCTCCGAGGCCGGCGGCGCTCGAAGTCAGGTCCGCGTAGAGGATCTGAGGGAAAGGAAGGTGGTAGCGCTCGTACTGCAGGTCGGACTGCAAAAGGATCTGCCCAACGCTCATCAGCCGGGCGGTCGGCGCCAACGCCGCCATGTCGAGGGTGCCCTCCTGGATCGGCTCGTCGAGGGCTTGGAGGAGATTCGCCGAGGCCGGGGAGCCCATCGGCTGAACCTGACGTTGCACGTAGGGCCTGTCGAGCAGTCCCGGGGCTATCTGGTCGACGGTGACCCCGAACGAGTAGGCCGCAAAATCCTCGCCTGGCAGGCCGAGGACCCGCGTGGACGACGAGAACGAGTTGAGGTAAGCAGCCGCTTGATTCCAGTATGACGGTATTGCGGTGCGCGTCTGGTTGGGACCGACGAGCCCTCCTGTCCACATAGCGGGTATGTCCGCGGCGATCAACGCCACGCAGCCGATAGCGGCAACGGTTCCGACCTTGGGGCTCTGCAACCTGAGGGCGGTCACGCCCGAACCCATCATGAGCGCAAGTCCGAGGACGACTATCGGTGCGATGGGGTCCACCGAGCGCATTGCCATCGCCAGCTCTGAACCGGCTGACGCCCCTTTGATAACAGCTCCCAGCAGGGACGGGTGCGCGAACGGGTACGCTCCGACCGCTACCGCCGTGCCCAGCGCCACGGTAGCCAGGCAGAAACCCCTGTAGGCCCATCGGGTGAGCATTCCGGCGACAAGAGCGACCCCCGGCACCGTGAAGCTGACAGCTATCAGCCACGGCGACTGGGTGTAGGGGATGGACGACATCGTCCAGGGCTGGACCTTGTCCCACCCGTAGAAATACCAGTAGCCGAGGCCACGTAGCACCTCCGCCGACGACGAGGTCGCCGACACGGTCGGGATCGTCTCTGTGACCCGGAGGATGTTGATCCCGTACTTCGCCTCGACCAGCAGGCCAGCGGCCCACCACAAAGATACCAACGTGCAGGTCACCGCCAACCGCGCGGAAGTTATAAGCGCCCTTCGCAGGGTGATCTCGCCGGTGGCCCATACCGCGTAGGCGAGCCACACGGCAGGAGCAGCTATGACCAGGAGTATCGAGGTGGCGTTTACACCCCCGACGAGAGCGACTACCAGGGCGAACAGCGCGACGTGGCGCCACCTCCCCGTGCGGGCTGCGGTGGCTACGAGCCCTACCATCCATCCGAGCGCCGCCCAGGGCATGAGCAGCGCCGTCGTGCGGTCTATGTAGACGAGGATGTAAGGGCTGAGCATGTACGCTAGCGCCGCCACCGCCCGACCCGACCCTTCCAAACCCAGCCTACGGGCGCAGTACGCGACGCCGAGCCCGGCGAAGGCCACCAGCGAACCCATCCAGATCCGCTGGCCGACCCACATCGGGATACCCAACCAGCTCACGAGGCTGTAGAACGGGCCCATAGGCAGCAGGTAGCCGATGTTCTGATGGGTGACCGTGCCGGTCCCCTGGTTCGGATCCCAGAGGAACGCTGCTCCAGCGGTCAGCTTGGCGGGGTCCAGGTACAGATACTGTTTGGTGTCGGCCACCACCTGTCCGGGGCGGCTGAGAAACATCGGGATGTACGCGACCACCGCGATGACGGCGAACAGTGGTCTGTCGGCACTGCGGATGCGCACCGTCGGCAGTGTAGGGGCGTCTCGCCTCGGTTCCCAATCAGCCTCGACGGCCCGCCGCTCTCGACCCGGCCGCTCGGCGGCTGGAAGTCGATACCTTGAACAGGGTATGACCGCTACAGAGGCATATCACGAAACGTCCCGGCCGAGGCTGGCACTGGCAGTCATAACACTCGTGCTGTTCGTCACGTTTCTGGACAACACGATCGTCGCTGTGGCTCTTACCAGCGTCCAGACCGAACTTCACGCCGGCATCACAGCCCTGCAATGGGTCGTGAGCGCATACGCTCTCACTTTCGCAGCGCTGATGCTCACCTTCGGCACTCTCGCCGACCACCTTGGCCGGCGGCGGATGATGCTTGCCGGCTTGGCGGTGTTCATAGCCGGCTCTGCACTCGGATCCCTTGCCACCTCGCCGGGTTTGCTGATAGGGGCCCGGGTGATCATGGGTGTAGGGGCGGCGGCGTCCGAGCCGGGCACGCTTTCCATGATCCGCCAGCTCTACCCGGACCGAGCGGACCGGGCCCAAGCTCTGGGAGTGTGGTCGGCCATCGCAGGGCTCGCCTTAGCAGCGGGACCAGTGATCGGCGGCCTGCTGGTCGGGATCTGGTCGTGGCGGGCGGTGTTCGTGTTCAACATTATCGTCGGTGTAGTGGCCATCGTTGGAGTCCGCCTGGTGCTCCCCGAGCTTTCCAGCCCGCGCCGCCAGCGCTTCGACCTCGGAGGTTTCGCGTGGGCGCCTATCGCAGTAATAGCCGCCACGTTCGCCACTATCGAAGGTGAAACCTCGGGTTACACAAAGTGGTGGGTGATCGGCCTGTACGTGATAGCTGTTGTTGCTGTCTTAGTGTTCGTCGCCGACGAGCGAAGGGCACAAGAACCAGTTCTTGACCTGCGCTTTTTCCGCTTCGGTTCTTTCAGCGCCGGGATGCTGCTTGCGTTCACCGGCTTCTTCGCTACTTTCACGGTCTTTTTCCTGATACCGCTGTTCGTGGAACTTCTCGGTAACTCCACCTCGTTCAACCTGGTCAGCGACTTCGCCCCGATGGCGGTCGCGATGATCGTCGTCTCCGCCATGTCAGGACGTCTCATAGCCCGGGTGGGTGCGGCGATACCAATGGCGGTGGGAGCCTTCCTCGCAGGCGCTGGAATCTTGGTGACCAACGCCCTGATCAAGCCGAGCTCGGGGATCTCCCTGTTCGGTTGGAGCCTGGCGATCGTCGGTGCCGGTATCGGAGTCCTCATGGTCGGAGCAACGCAGTCTGTCCTCACCGCTGTGCCTGCTGCCCGCTCAGGGATGGCTGCTTCGGCGGTCAACACAAGCCGCCAGCTCGGGGCGGTGGCCGGTGTGAGCATCGTCGGGGCGATCATAAACGGGCAGCTCACCACCAACCTGCTTCACCGCCTGTCGGCGATCCCCGGCCTGCCGGCGGCCTTACGCAACGAGGTCGTAATCGCAGTGACGACAGGCCAGACGAACTCGTCGGCGTTGCCCAAGACTGGGCCTATAGCCAAGATCATCCACGAGGTGCTCGGCGCCGCCGAATCGTCGTTCGCGTCGGGTCTCGACACCGTGCTTTTGATGGCCGGTGCGCTCATGCTCGCCTCGGGCATCGCGGCTGCGGTGCTGGCGCGACGCTCCAAGGGGCTGAGCGTGCACACCCTCCCCGACTGACCGGCTACCAGGTCCGGCTCTGGGCCTCGTCGCTGGTCCTATGTGGTGTTCGCGGCGGGTAGCATGGGGACGACGGTGAGTTGGTCGGGTGGTCGCGGTCGGGCGTTGGACCCGGTCGAGGAAGGTCGGGACTCCGTAGGGCAGGGTGCTGGCTAACGGCCAGTCGAGGTGACTCGCAGGAAAGTGCAACAGAAAGCAGACCGCCGATGGGTGCTCCACTTTTTGGGGTGCAACAGGTAAGGGTGAAACGGTGCGGTAAGAGCGCACCAGCGTCCGGGGCGACTCGGACGGCTGGGTAAACCCCACCCGGAGCAAGGTCAAACGTGGGACGGCCTGCCCGGCTCATGTCCCCAGGTAGACCGCTTAGATGGATGGCCACCCGGCCCGCCTTCAGGCAGGCCGACAGAATCCCGCCTACAGACCGACTCACCGTCGACAAGCTGCAGCGAGACCGCCCAATCGGTTCGCACCCCGGGCGCTGGCGGCTCGCACTTCGCTGGCGCTCCTGGCTGTCTAGGATCCGAGCTGTCGTGTCCGGCGCTCTGAGTTAGTCGCCGAACGCGAATCGAGACGACGGAGCGACCAAGACACACGTCGTCGAAGCGGACGGCCGAGCGCATCGGTATCGCATGCATGATCGTCCACGCCAAAGACGATGACGCCCGTAACTTCTATCTCCACCACGACTTCGCCCCGTCCCCTACGGATCCGATGCATCTGATCCTGGTCTTCAAGGACCTGCCTCCCAAGGGCTGAGAATCCCCGCCAGACGGATAGTAAATCCCTGCCAGCGACGTATCCCTAGGGCCGCACGGAACCGCAACACACGACTCAGAACCGAGCTGCCGATAACCGCACTGACAGGTATTGTGCCCGCCGTGGTTGTCGAGGTGTGACCATAAGTCCGATGCCGGATGCCCCGGATCCGACCCGGCAGCGCAGCCCCTACCGCAAGAACGGTGGAGTTGAATTGGCGCGTGTTAAGGTAAGGACTTTGATGACCGCACCCCGGCTCAGCAGGCAGCCTTCCTCTTTGCGGCCAGCCAGTTCGTCGAGGACCTCAACAGCGGGAGGGGCTTTCGCAAGGGTCTCCGAGTGAAGGGCATCAAGGGCGCGGCCGGCATCTTCGAGATGACCTGGGCTGATGACGAGCGGGGCACATTCGAGTCCGACGACCCGGTCAGGCAAGGCGACGCTCATGTCGTCTGGCGTCGAATCGGGCACTCACGCATTCTTCAACGAGCCTTGAGCTTGAAGGAACCGACGACGGCCCAGGGCACGACCACAGTGTCCCAGAAGATCGCCAGGAGCTGCCCTGATATCGCGACCATCAGATATCCCACAACGCCGGTCTGGGATCGCGACCAAAATGGTCGTTCGTCATCGCGGGCCCCCTCCGATCCCATGCCGAATCACTTAGGCGGTTGCTGAGGCCGGTAGGGGCTGACGCCCTCGCCTCCGGCTCGGTGGTCCTGCCGATAGGGCAGCTACACGATCGGGTCACGCTTCACGGCTAAGCTTCGGCTCGAACTGTCTCGGGATGAGACAGGACGATGAGAGCGGCTGATCCGAGAACTTTGACAAGTTCCACGCCACTTGTCGCCGACAAGCGAGACCGCCGGGCACCCTTCCGGGTGCATCGGTGTGGTAGCTGTTGATACTTCCACGCGGTTCAGGTGTCGAAAACAGCAGGGCCACAACGACCACGAGGGTGGGCCCGGACTTGACCGCTGAGATGACAGTCGGAAGACCGGCGGGGACGCGGGCCCGGCCGGGCCTTCCGCCGGGTGCTCCTCAGACCATGTCGATCAGCTCGATAATGCCCGCCCAAACGGACAGCTTTCGGGACGACAACTCCGCAGCCTCCTAGCAGTGTCCGAGACACCAGCACCGGCACCTCACTAGGGGGCCCTTCACGGACTCGCCCGGAGCGCTGGGCTCATCCGCCCCGCCGGGAGTGCTTCGATTACGCGTTGTTGTGTGGAGGCGAGGCTGGTGGTGTCCGG
>JAJZNG010000089.1:36209-37315 GCA_021847945.1 Actinomycetes bacterium
GCGCCGGCCGGGCCCGTTGCGGGCGGTCCGCCAGTAGCGGACGGTGGTGGGGACGCCGAAGAAGGCGACTCCGCCGTAGCTGCTGATCGCCCCCGATACTTGCAGCGCACGGGCTAAGCGGGGGTGCGTTCGCTCCGCGTTGTTGGCGGCCACCTGGATTCCCATGCCAAGGGCGCTGGTCATCATCGCCGACTTTGCGCGCCGGTCGGGGAACACCTGAGGCTCGTCGTTGCGGAGCAGGTCGTAGCCGGTGACCAAGGCGTTGGCCGCGTTGTAGGCGGCGACGGTGGCGATCAGGGGTCGCTGCGCGAGGCGTAGACGCCAGACGTGCCACGCAGCCCAGAAGATCTTCGGTTTGTCGCCGACGTGATCGAGGATTTCCCCGACACGGGTGACCGTGCCGGTGCGGCGGGCGATGATGCCGTCGGCCAAGTCGGCAAAGTACGACGGGGCGCCGACTGCGTATCCCTTCCAGGTTCCCAGCCTGGGACCAGCCCACCATGCGCCCACGAAGGCGAACACGTCGAGGAGGTTGGCCGCAGTGACGACACCGCCGGTGGCAGCGGCGACGCGCTGCAGCGCCGAATCGGGGGTCTCAGCCACAGGTCGATCCTACGCCGTGCCTTGACCCGGCGATCGCAGCACCTAGTGCGTGTGCGGCAGTGGGCGCTTCGGCCAGGGAAACGGCAAGTCCGCCCAGGTCAGGCGGCCGGCTGGTTGTGGGTCCAGGAGCGTGGTCGGAATGGTGATTAGGTTGTCGCAGCTGATCAACCCAATGACAAGCGTCACTACGACCGCCGACTCGACCGTCAGCGCCACGACGACGCCGGTCGGTCGGTCGGGAACCTGACACCTTGTACCACCTACCGAGCTACAATGCATGACGTGGCTTCTACGACCAACGCCCGGGTGTCTCATCGAGGACAGACCAGCTTGCCAGCCGAATTGCGACATCGCTGGGGACTCGAAGGAGGTGGAGAGGTTGGCTTCATTGATCTAGGAGCAGCGGCGTTGGTCGTGCCAGGGGGAGTAGCGGTAGCGCGCCGTGAACTCCGTCGCGTCCTTCGGGATAGATATGAGATCGGGATCATGGCGATCCACGATCC
>JAJZNG010000178.1:0-1506 GCA_021847945.1 Actinomycetes bacterium
GACTTAAAGAGCTTCCGCCAGCTCCACAGTCTCACCCCGGGACACCCGGAGGTGCACCACACGCCGGGCATCGAAGTGACGACCGGTCCACTCGGCCAGGGGTTCGCCAACGGTGTAGGCATGGGTGTCGCGGAGAGGATCCTGCGATCAAGGTTCGGATCCGACCTGGTTAACCACCACACCTTCGTCGTGTGCAGCGACGGAGACCTGATGGAGGGCATAAGCCACGAGGCCGCGTCCCTCGCTGGTCATCTGGGCCTGGGACGTCTCGTGTATGTGTACGACGACAACCACATCACCATTGACGGGCCGACCGAGATCTCCCTCAGCGACGATCCGGTCAAACGTTTCGAGTCCTACGGCTGGCACGTCGAGAACCTCGGTGAGGCAGCTAACGACCTGGACGCTCTTGAAGGTGGTCTGCGTCGAGCGATGGCCGAGGAGGACCGGCCGAGCCTGCTCGTCCTGCGAAGCCACATAGGCTTTCCCTCCCCGAACCTGACCGACACCTCCAAGGCTCATGGCTCACCGTTCGGGGCAGCGGAGGTGGAGGCCACCAAGAAGATCATGGGCCTTCCGGCCGACAAAGACTTCTACGTTCCCGACGACGTCCTCGCCTTTTACCGAGAGGCCGGCCGGCGCTCCCGGGACACCCGCATCGCCTGGCAAGAGCACCTTCGCTCTTGGGAAGGTGACCGACAGGCGTGGGACGCCGCCTGGGGACAGCGCGGCGAGCCGGGCTGGCAGTCGGCGCTGCCGACGTGGGAGCCCGGACGGTCGGTTGCGACACGCCACTCGATAAAGGCAGCTCTCAACGCTGTCGCTGCCGCGGTGCCCGGCTTGGTGTCCGGCGGCGCTGACCTCACGGGTAACACCGGTACCCAACTCGACGGCGAAGCCCTCCAAAGTGCTGAGAACCCGGGCGGCAGGTCAGTTGCCTACGGTGTGAGGGAGCACGCCATGGGGGCTGCTATGAACGGTATGGCTCTACACGGAGGCGTCATCCCGATCGGCGGTACGTTCTTCACGTTCAGCGACTACATGCGCGGAGCGGTACGCCTCGCTGCCCTGTCAGACGCAAAGGTCATCTATTTTTGGACGCACGACTCGGTTGGTCTCGGGGAGGACGGTCCGACGCACCAGCCGGTAGAGCAGTTGGCGGCGGTCAGGGCTATCCCGGGATTGCGGGTCATACGGCCGGCGGACGCCAACGAGTCGGCCCAGGCCCTTCGCGTGGCTATCGAACGCGAGGGGCCTACAGCGTTGATCCTGAGCCGCCAGGACCTTCCGGTGCTGGCCGGGACCTCCGAGTCCGCCTCCCTGCTGGAGAAGGGCGCGTACATCCTCTCCGAAGGGGACTCGGAGCCTGACGTGGTGCTCGTCGGAACCGGTTCGGAGGTGTCGCTGTGCGTAGACGCAGCGAAGATCCTCGACACGTTCGGAGTGTCAGCAAGGGTCGTCTCGATGCCCAGCTGGGAGCTCTTTGAGGAACAAGACGACGACTAC
>JAJZNG010000178.1:1516-7413 GCA_021847945.1 Actinomycetes bacterium
GAGCGCCGGTGCTGGCGGTCGAAGCTGCCAGCTCGTTCGGCTGGGCTCGCTACGCGGATGACAGCGTGTCGATCGACAGGTTCGGGGCTTCGGGCCCGGGTGGCGAGGTGCTCGCCTACCTGGGCTTCACGGCCGACAATGTTGCGGCCCGAGCGCTGGCTCTCATCGACGCTATGGACGATCTGGACGGCTTCGGCGACATAGACGAACAAGACGACGAGGAGGACCTTTGATGAGCACGCTTCATGACCTGTACGCCACCTACGGGCAGAGTCCGTGGATCGACAACCTGAATCGCCCGTCGATTCGCGACGGCGGCCTCGCTGGCCTGGTCGCCAGCGGAGTTCGGGGTGTCACTTCTAACCCGACGATTTTCGAGAAGGCGATGACCAGCTCAGACGCTTATGACGAGCAGTTCTCGAAGCTCATAGAGTCGGACACTCCTGAAGCGGCGTTCTGGGAGATGGCGATCGACGACGTCAAGGAGGCTTGCGAGATCCTGCGCTCAGTCCACGAGTCAAGCGGAGGCACCGACGGGTTCGTGTCGCTCGAAGTCTCACCGGCTCTGGCCGGCGACACTGCGGCGACAGTCAAAGCAGCCCGGGAACTCCACTCACGGGTTGTCAAGCCGAACCTGATGGTGAAAATCCCAGCCACCCCGGCTGGAGTTCCGGCCGTTAAGACCATGATCTCCGAGGGACGCAACATAAACGTCACTCTTATCTTCAGTCTCTCACGCTACGGTGAGGTGATAGAGGCTTACCTGAGCGGCCTGGAAGCGCTACGTTCGGCCGGCGGGGACGTATCGACGGTTCACAGCGTTGCGTCATTCTTCGTTAGCAGGGTGGACACGGAAGTCGACGGTCGTTTGCAGGCTCTCGGGGCTGATGTTTCGCTTTACGGGAAAGCTGCCGTGGCGCAAGCGAAGTTAGCCTACGAGCTGTTCCAAGAGAAGTTCTCCGGGCCGCGTTGGCAGGCGCTGAGCGACGCTGGAGCCCACCCCCAGCGGCCTTTGTGGGCGTCGACGTCCACGAAGAACCCCGACTACCCCGACCTCCTCTACGTCGACACTCTGATCGGCCCTGACACGGTGAACACGATGCCCGACGCGACCGTAGCCGCCTTCCTCGATCATGGGACGACGGCCCGGACCGTCGACTCGGGGCTTGAGGAGGCGCACTCACTGCTCGACGCCCTTGGCGGCGCTGGTGTGGACATGCAGGACGTCTCTTCAGTTCTAGAACAGCGCGGGGTGTCGTCTTTCCTTGACAGCTGGAAGGCACTGCTCGGCTCGCTCGAAGCGAAAGCTGCCGCCGGCGGGCAGACAAGGTGAGCGGCGACCCGCCCGCGAACCCGTTAGCGGCGGGAAGCGAGGCCGTCCGCCAGGCTCCGCCCGGCATCCTGGTCGTCGTAGGAGCCTCCGGGGACCTGACGGCGCGTAAGCTGCTTCCGGCGATAGAGCAGCTGTCGCGACGACGGCTTCTCCCCCGCTCGTTTGCGGTGGTCGGTGTCGCACGTACCGAGCTCGACGACGACGGCTTCCGCAAGCTCATGACCGACTCAGTACCTCACGCTGGCGCCGGATGGGCCGAGCTGGTCAAACGCAGCAGGTACGTGACGGGAGAGTACGGCGACCCTACCACATTCCAAACCTTGGGTAAGGTACTTGCCGAGGTCGAAGCGGATGTCGCTTCGACAGGAAACCGCACCTTCTACCTGGCGACGATCCCTGCCGTGTTCGAGCTGGTGGCTGACGGTCTCGGAGCTGCCGGTCTCAACCGTCCGGCGAACGAGCAGTCTGCAGTGAGGCTTGTGATCGAGAAGCCTTTCGGCAGAGACTTGGACAGCGCAACCGCTCTCGACACGGCGCTGCACCGCAACTTCGACGAGTCGCAGATCTACCGCATCGACCACTACCTCGGCAAGGAGACAGTCCAAAACGTCCTGGCTCTACGCTTCGCTAACGCGATCTTCGAACCGCTTTGGAACCGTAGTTTCATCGACCACGTCCAGATCACCGTCGCCGAGTCCCTAGGGGTGGAAAAGCGCGGAGGTTTCTACGAGACGGCCGGCGCGTTGCGGGACATCGTCCAGAACCACGTGATGCAGGTCCTGTCCCTGACGCTGATGGAACCCCCGGGGACAATAGACGCTCAAGGCATCCGCGACGAAAAGGTGAAAGCTTTGCGAAGCGTGGTAATCCCGACGCTTGAGAGCGTCAAGACCGACGTGGTACGCGGCCAGTACGACAGCGGATGGAGCGAAGGTGTAGCCGTGCAGGCCTACCGCCAGGAGCCTGACGTCGACCCTAACAGCCGGACGGAGACGTACGTCGCTATGAAGCTGATGTGCGACAACTGGCGCTGGGCGGGCGTGCCGATCTACGTGCGAACCGGTAAGAGGCTGCCCAAGAGGGTAACCGAAGTCGCTCTGCAGTTCCACAGGGTGCCGCACCTGGCGTTCGGTAGCGCCGAAAGCCAGGGCCTACGTCCGAACGCCCTGGTGCTGCGCATACAGCCCGACGAGGGCGTGGCGTTGCGCTTCGGCGCGAAGGTCCCAGGCCAGGCGTTCAACGTTCGCGACGTCCTGATGGACATGTCCTACGGTTCGGCCTTCATGGAGGACGCCCCCGACGCCTACGAGCGGCTGCTGCTCGACGCTATGGTCGGCGATCCAACTTTGTTCATCCGAAGCGACGAGGTCGACCAGGCGTGGAGGATCGTGGACCCGATACTCGAAGCCTGGCAGGGCCGTGCCGTACCCCTTTCGGGGTACGCGGCGGGCACCTGGGGTCCCCGTCAGGCAGAGCAACTCATCGAGCGGGACGGCCGGCAGTGGCGGAAGCCGTAGCAGTAGACAGCTGGTCCGGGCAGGGTGTCCGGCTATCGGAGATAGTCGGTGCTCTGGCCGACCTGAGGGACCAGTCGAGCCGTCATTACGCCTCGGCGCGCACCGCTGTGATGACAATCGTCGCAGTCGCTCCGGGCGACGAGCAGGCGTACGCGGCAACCGGGGCTCTGCGTGCCCTCGCAGGGCACCACCCGGCGAGGATCGTGCTTCTCAGACCTTATCCTGACGAGGTTGCAAGTCTCGAAGGGCGGGCCACTTTGTACTCGCTAGACACAGACAGCCACAACGTCAACTTCGAAGAGGTAGCGATTGAAGTCGGTGGTCAGGCGGCCAACCACCTCGACTCGTTGGTGGAGGCGTTCACGCTGTCGGATCTGCCCGTCGCCGTTTGGTACGTAAGCTCGCTGCCCAACCCCTCGGACCCTCTGCTGGGAGTCGCGGACGTGGTGGTGGTCGACAGCCGTGACGCTTCCGACCCGGTCAGCTTGAGGGGCCTACTACAGCTCGCGAGACGTCGGACGGTGGTAGATCTGAGCTGGTCCCGGCTGAAGACCTGGCGTGACCTCGGGGCGTCGCTGTTCGAACCTGGCGAGCACCGCTCGTGGCTTGACGCCGTGGAAGTCGTCGACGTGTGCGGCAAGGTTGGTCCACGAGGTCTCATCGGAGGCTGGCTTGTCGATCGGATCGGCCTCGACGAGCAGATTGTGGCCTTCCAGGACGCACGTCACGTGTCTTTCAAGCTGACAGCCCGAAGAGGCGGCGAAGAAGCAACGTTCGCCGTCGAGAGGCACGACGACCGCAGGGAGGTCGTGGCAACCGTTCGCCTGCCGGGGCAGGCACCCCAGATCGCCACAGCGGAGCTACCCGAGGACGCCTTGACCTCTTCGCTCGCCGAAGCCCTCACCCGCCTGGGCCCAGACCCGGTTTGGGAAGCAGCGCTTTCGGTGGCAACGAGCCTGGCGGGGGCCTGACCGGCGTTGAGCGGGCAATAGGCCCGGGCTCGACCAGCAGTTCGGCTCGCCTATTGCGCCTCCTTGTACCCGCCAGCGCCTAGTCTCAGACGCTGTGAACGGTGAAATGGTCGTTGTCGAAGACGTGGCTGCGGAGTTCTCAGCTCGGGTGGTACGAGCCTTTCGCGAGCGGGTCGGGGAGATCTTCAGCATCGCTTTGTCAGGCGGGGACACAGCGCGGGAGTGTTACGAGCGGCTCGCCCGGGAGAGCTCCGAGGCGATCGACTGGCTGTCGGTGAATGTCTACTGGGGTGACGAACGTTGCGTTCCTGGCGACGACCCCGACTCCAACCAGCTCCTCGGCCGTAAGGCCCTTCTAGAAAGGGTAGGCGCAGCGAACGCGGTTTACCCGATGAACTGCCAGGAGGGTCCCGACGCGTACCAGCTTCGACTCAGCTCGATCGAACGCTTGGACGTGGTGCACCTCGGTATGGGACCCGACGGCCACACAGCTTCACTGTTCCCCGGTTCGGCCGCGTTGGAAGCCGACCCCGGCCAGCTCGTGGTCATGAGCGAGGACCTGACCGGCAGGAACCGGCTGGCGAGGATGACGCTGTCGCTGTCGGGCATAGCCCGCTCGCGTCAGGTGATTTTCACGGTAGCTGGCGAGTCCAAGCGCGACGCCATGGCCGCCCTCCTCGCTGGCGATGACATCCCAGCCGCGCGTGTAAGCGCTGACAAAGTGACCTGGATTGTCGACCACGAAGCCCTGGGAAGGTAGCAGGTGCCTCAAGGAGACCTGGTAGGCGAATGCGTAGACGCCCTTGTGCAGGCGGTGGGGGTGACAGCGAACCGCGATCAAGTTGTGGAGATCCTCACGACGGTAGCTCGGCTGGCCGAGACTGACACCGACCGCCTCGACCTCAAGATAACCAACGCCGCTCTCAAGGAGATGGCCGACGCGTTCGCGATGTTCGCACCGTACCGGCACCTGCGTAAGCTGACCATGTTCGGGTCCGCCCGCACCCAACCGACGGATCCGCTGTACGCTCAGGCGAGGGACCTCGCAAGGGTACTGGCAGCTAACGGCTGGTCGACCATAACCGGGGCGGGCCCGGGAATCATGGCGGCCGGGTTGGAAGGTGCCGGGCCGGAACGTTCGTTTGGGATCAACATACGCCTGCCCTTCGAGCAGGGAGCGAACCCGTTCATAAGGGACGACCCCAAGTTGGTGTCGATGAAGTACTTCTTCACCAGGAAGTTGATGCTAATCAAGGAGTCGTTCGCTTATGCGGTCCTGCCCGGCGGGTACGGAACCCTAGACGAGGTGTTCGAGCTTCTGACCCTCGTGCAGACCGGCAAGGCTGAGCCAGCGCCGATCGTCCTGCTCGACACGCCCGGCAGTGACTACTGGCGAGGTTGGAACGCCTTCCTCGCGGATCAAGTGGTATCGAGGGGGCTGGTGGGTGCCGAGGACCCATCGCTGTACAAGATCGCCGTCAGCGTGGACGAGGCGGCAAGGGAGATCCTCGGTTTCTACCGGAACTACCATTCGCTGCGCTGGGTGGGTAACACCCTCGTGCTGCGACTGCTCGCCAGACCTACCGAAGCGGAAGCAGCGGAGCTCTCCGAGCGTTTCGCTGACATCATGAGCGGCCCGATCAGGGTGCTCGACTCTCCGCTGCCTGCGGAGAAGCGGAGCGGCGACTTCTTGGAGTTGCCCCGCGTTTCGTTGCGTTTCGACAAGATGGCCTTCGCGAGGCTCCGTCAACTCATCGACGCCCTCAACGTCTTGGGGAGCGCTCCCCCAGACGTGTCGGTTGCCCAGTCTTCGGTTGCCCAGTCTTCGGTTGCCCAGTCTTCGGTTGCCCAGTCTTGAGCGCACTTCTCTCAGACGCCCTCGACATCGCCGGGCATCGGGCGCCGTCACGCGTGATGTTCGGACCTCATGAGACGAACCTGGGTGACGGCCGCCGGTTGAGCGGCCGGCACGTCGCCTACTACGAAAGGCGCGCCCGGGGAGGGGCAGGGCTGATAGTCGTGGAGACAGCCTCGGTCACTCCCGGCGACTGGCCCTACGAAAGGGCGCCCCTGGCC